>CAZLEO010000019.1:0-54364 GCA_964558555.1 uncultured Rickettsiales bacterium
CCCCACCCGACAACCATCCCCCGGCCCCCGGCCACGCCGGGCAAAACCCCCGGCTCCCCCTCAGCACCCCCACCCCGGGCACCAGTCCGGCGGCACCACGTATGCGGTGGCCTCGCCGTGTCCCAGCGCGGGATTGTCGAAGCTGACGACGCCGCCGCCGGTGAGCTCCCCGGCCGTCATCGTCCCGTCGGCGGTGATGACGGCGTCGTCGGGGACCAGGGTCGTGCCGTCGCCGGTGGGCCACTCCAGCGGCGTCCAGGCCCAGGTGACGGCGGCGGGATCGACGAGCTGGTACAGGATGTCGTCGCCGAAGCCGTCCTGGGCCTCGCCGTCCAGGCCCACGTGGAACAGCGCGGGGTGCAGCGTGCGCTCGGACTGGGGCTCGCCGGCGTCCACGACCCGCACCCAGGGGAAGCACAGGAACCCCAGGTCCTCGCACAGCGGGTCCACCTGCTCGAACCAGATCCCGGCGTAGAGGTGGTCGGGGTCCACGGCCACGGCCAGCTCCACCGGGCCCGTGCCCACGCCGCCGCCGCCCTCGACGAGCCGCACCTCCACCTCGAAGGTGCCCTCCTCCTCGGGGTACCCGTGCACCCACCCGTCGGTCTCCATGACCACGCCGCCGGGCAGCTCGCCGGAGATGATCTCCCAGTACAGCGGCTCCTGGACCGCCTCGCCCGGCTGGACCCAGGCCGAGTAGAACTCGAACAGCGCCGCGTCGGGCAAGGTGCCCTGGATGGCCAGGCCGGTGGGGGTGATGTCGTCGTCGTCGTCGTCCGCCACGGAGGTGTCGTCGTCGTCCGCGGGCAGCCGGGTCTTCTCGATACACCCGAGCCACGATAGGGCGAGGGCGACGGCGAGGGAGGTGCAGGCGCGGCGGGAGGCGGTCACCCCCCCATTATAGGAACCGAGGGGACCCTCAGTACACGACGAGCTGGTACTCCATCATGGCCAGCGGCAGACCCGAACCCAGCAGCGGGGCCACGGTCAGCAGGTGGCTCATCGAGGCGTCCACCTCGGGCAGCACGGCGCGGAGGCGGTCGTCCACGGGCAGGACGCTGGACGAGGGCGTGTCGAGGATCTCCTCGAGCATCGTGCGCTGCGCCGGGAGCAACACCAGCGAGACCTCGTCGTCGGGATCGATGCCGGCGAGCTCCTTGGCCACGTCGAGGGCCTCGCGGAAGCCGCCGAGCTGGTCCACCAGCCCCACCTCGAGGGCCTGCTCGCCCGACCACACGCGCCCGCGCGCCACGCGGTCGATGGCCGCAGGATCGGTGTCCCGGCCCTCGGCGGCCTTGGTGATGAAGGTGTCGTAGAAGCCCAGCACCATGTCCTCGAGCTTCTCGCGCTCGGCGTCGGTGAAGGACCTCGACGAGCTCAGCAGGCCCGCGTAAGCGCCCCGCTCGACCGTCTGGACGGACAGACCGACTTTCTCGTACAGGCCGCCGAGGTTGAACTTGCCCGAGTACACCCCGATGGACCCGGTGAGGGTGCCGGGCTGGGCCACCACCGAGTCGGCGGCCATGGCGATGTAGTAGCCACCCGACGCAGCGTAGTCGCTCATGGACACCACCACCGGCTTGACCTCGCTGGTCAGCACCACCTCGCGCCAGATCAGGTCGCTGGCGAGGCCGGAGCCGCCCGGCGAGTTGATCCGCATCACCACGGCCTCGATGCGCTCGTCCTCGCGCGCGTCCTCGAGCACACGCGTGATGGTGCTCGATCCCATGGTGCCGCCCCCGCCGTAGTACGGCGGCGAGCTCTCGCCGGGCATGATGGCGCCCTCGCAGTAGATCACCGCGATCTCGGGGCCCTCGCCCAGGCCCAGGGAGGCCGGCGACACGCTCCCGTAGGTGCCCAGGTGCACCAGCGACCACTCCTCCTCGTCGGCGGGCTTGAAGCGCTGCTCGAGCTCGTCGCGGTACAGCAGCTCGTCCACCAGCCCCGCCTCCACGGCGTCGGCCGCGGTCACGGGCGGATCGTCGACGATGGCGCGCATCTGCTCGGCGGTCATGCCCCGCGACCCGGCCACGTCGGCCACGATCTGCTCGAACAGGCTGTCGGCCAGCGCGTTCATCATCTCGGCCGCGGACTCGCTCATCTCCTCGCGGGTGTAGGTCTCGACGGCGCTCTTGTATTCACCCACGCGGGCGAACTCCGCCTCCACGCCGAGCTTGTCCAGCGTGCCCTTGTAGAACGTCATGGCGAAGCGCAGGCCGGTGAACAGCAGCATGCCCTCGGGGGCCATGTAGACCTCGGAGCAGGCGGACGCCAGGTAGTACTCCTTGGTCCCGCCCACCTCCATCCAGGCCATGATCGGCTTGCCCGAGGTCTCCCGGTAACGACCGATCGCGTCGCGCAGCTCCTGGACCTTGCCCATCCCCGTGGCCAGCGGACCCACGCGCACGAACACGCCGGCGATGCGGTCGTCCACCGCGGCCTTGCGCAGCGCCGAATCGACCTCGATCACCGACAGGGCGCTGTCGCCGCCCAGCACCTCGGCCAGCGGGTCGTCCAGGGTCGGCTGCTCGCCGATCTCACCCTCGATGTTCAGCACGAGATAGGAGTCGTCGGGGATGGTGGGGCTCGCCGTGAACACCAGCAGGAAGATGGCCCCGAACACCACCAGGACGAAGCCGCAGGCGAGGATGAACAGGCCGATGAGGATCTTGGTGCTCTTCTTCATGCGTACAGCCTAAGGTGGCTACAGCGCGATGTCGAAGATGACGATGTCCGCCTCGGCCTTGAGGCTGTCGCGCCAGGCCTGTAGCCGCTCGTAGCGCTTGCGCCGCAGCAAGGTGGTGCGGATGTTCTCCGCCTCGGCCTCGTACGCCAGCGGGTTGGGCAGCTTCTCGTCGATGACGCGGAACACCACCCAGTTGTCCATCACGCGGTAGGCGGCGGGCGGCCCGGTGCCCAGGTCCTCGTTGGCCATCGCGGCCGAGAGGATCTCCGGCGCGGTGCCGAGGCGGGGGATCGAGGGGTTGCCCACGGCGAACAGCCCGGTCTCCTGCACCTGCACGTTCTTGCGGGCCATGATCTCCGTGGGGACCTCGCCCTGGCTGAAGGCCACGGCGAGCTCCTCGGCGTACTGCCGGGCCATCTCGGGGGCCTCCTCGTCCACCAGCAGGCGCTCGGCGATCTCCGCCTTGACCTCGTCGAACTGCTGGGTGCTGGCCTCCTCGACGTTCTCCACGCGGATGATGTGCCGGCCCAGGGGCGACTCCACCACGTCGCTGACCTCGCCGGCCTGCATGGAGAACGCCATGGCCTTGAAGGCCTCGTCGCCGTAGGGGTCGCCCTGGCGTTCCTCGTCGAAGTAGCCCAGGTCGCCGCCAAAGGACGCGGTGCGGTGCTCGCTGTACCTGGCGGCCAGATCGGCGAAGTCGGCGCCGTCGGCGATGGCGAGCTCCCTGACCTCGGCCATGCGGCGGTCCACCTCCTCGACCAGCGAGGTGGGGTCGTCCGGGCCCACGGCCATGAAGATCTGGCTCGCCTGGACCCGCTTGGGGTTGTGGTACAGGCGGTCGAAGTTGTCGTCGTAGTAGGTGCGGCAGCGGTCCTCGGCCTCGCCGAGGAACTCCTCGACGCGGGCGTCGTCCGCCACGACGTCGGCGCGGAACAGGGTCGACGAGACGCGCAGGAACTCCAGGTTGAGCTCGTGGTTGTCGTTGTCGTACTGCTTGCGGACCTCGGGCTCGGAGACCTGCACGGAGCGCCGGATCAGCGTCTCGGTGCGCTGGACGATCAGGTCCTGGCGCTGGTTCTCCTCGAACGTGGCCTTGTTCTGGCGGTAGCGGCGCAGCTCCTTCTCGTACAGCTCGGAGTCGAAGCGCCCCTCCTCGTCCTGGAACTGCCGCATGCCCATGATGTGCAGGGCCAGCTCGTGGTCGCTGACCACGATGCCCTCCCGCCCGGCCGCCTGGAGGATGAGCTCGCGGACGATGAGGTTGTCGAGCACCTCGTTCTTGATCCGCTCGATCTCCTCCTCGCCCAGGTCGCGGTTGTACCGCTGGGCGAAGCGGATGCGGTCCTGGTAGGCCCGCATGAAGTGCCCGTCGAGGATCGACTCGCCGTTGACCTTGGCCACGGGCTGGCTGCGATCACCGCCGGTGTTCACACCCCAGAACACGAACACGATCACGATGATGGCAAAGAGGATCTGGATGAGGAATGAGCTTGCGTTTCGCCGCATCACCTCGAGCATGGCGGACTCCTGTCGGTTATCACCTACCGCTGCTTCCGTGCACCCGCGAGAACAACTGCAACCATGGGCGCGCGTGCAAGAAGCGTCGAACGATACTCGCAGAGGGCCTCGGACGTCAACGTCGGCGTTGACGGAAGACGCAAAGTTGAGAGATGATGCATCAGCTCGGAAGCCGCCGCGGCCACGATGCACATCTCCTCGAGGACCAAGGTCGTCATCACTGTCCTGCTGGTGTTCCTGACCGGCTGGAACCTCTACGCCAACAGCAAGGAACCGAGGGACCGCAACATCGCGGATCGTACGGTGCTGTACATCACCGCCCCGGTGCAGAAGGCGTTGACCTGGTGCGTCACCTCGACGGTGGGCCTGGGGGAGGGGTACTTCGCCCTGGTCGGCGTCAAGCAGGAGAACACACGCCTCGTCGAGCAGATGGAGGCGTGGCGCATGCTCGAGGTGCACAGCCGCGAGCTCGAGCTGGAGAACGACCGCCTGCGCGAGCTCGTCGGCCTGCGCGACCGCCTGCCCCCCGGCACCGTGGCCGCCGAGGTCATCGGCTGGGGCACGTCCTCGCGATACCGCGTGCTGCGCATCGACCGCGGCCGCGCCCACGGCGTGGAGCCGGGCCACCCGGTGGTGGGCGCCCACGGCGCCGTGGGCCAGGTGTTGCACACCAGCGCGGGCGCCGCGGACGTGCTGCTGCTGTCCGACTCCTCGTCCAACGTGGCCGCGCGCTTCCAGGACTCGCGCCTGCGGGGCATCGTGCGCGGCAACGGGCGCTGGGGGGCGACCCTGGAGTTCGTCGCCCGCCAGGACGCCGACGTGCTCGCCGAGGGCGAGCTGCTGGTGACCTCGGGGGACGACGGCGTGTTCCCGCCGGGCGTGCCCGTGGGGGTGGTCGCCGGTTTCGAGGTGGAGGAGACCGGCCACTTCCTCACCGTGGACGTCCAGCCCAGCGAGGGCCTCGCCGCCCTCGAGGAGGTGCTGGTCCTGGTGGAGCAGCCGCTTCAGTACCCGCACACGCCGCAGGAGCTGATGGGGCCGGTGGACCCGGCCGCAGACGTGGGGGCGATGGAAGGGGAGGGACCGTGAGGCTCGGCGCCGCCCTCACCCTGGGGTTCTTCCTGCTGGTCGTGCGATCGACGGTGCTGCCCATGGTCGGCTTCGCCGCTGTGGGCCCCGACCTGATCTTCCCGCTGGTGGTGTTCTACGGCGCGTCCGGCCGCTTCGGCTCGGGCCTCGCCGCGGCCGTGGTGCTGGGGTACATGTCCGACCTGATGGGCGGCGGCATCCACGGCATCCACCTGTTCATGTACGTGCTCGGCTTCGCCTCCTCCACGCTGGTGCAGGGCCGCCTGGACCTGGAGGGGGTGGCCGTGCCCTGCATCCTGGTGTTCGCCGTGTCCCTGGTGTCGGGGCTCGTCGTCACCGCCTGTTACGGCGTCTGGAGCATGCCGGTGCCGCAGCCCGCGGGCGGCCTGCTGGTCGGATCGTTGCTCACCGCCGCCTTCGCCATCCCCCTGCTGCCGGTGCTCCGCGCCCTGCAGCGGTTCACCGAACGGGAGGACAGCCTCGAGTTGCCCCTGAGATGAGGACCCTGGCCTTTTGCAGCTGCTGAGAACCCCCCACGAGGCATCCGAGTTCCGCGTCCGGCTGATCGTGGCGGCGACGGCCCTGTTCCTCGTCTTCGCCGCGCTGATGGGGCGGCTGTGGATGCTGCAGGTGGTCCGCGGCGAGTACTACGCGCGCTGCGCGGCCCAGAACGGCTTCAAGGAGCGGGAGATCCCGTCGCCCCGCGGCCTCATGTACGACGCCCACGGCAACCGCATCGCCGACGTGCGCGCCGCGTACGACGTGGTGCTCGTCCCCGCGCAGGTGCTCGGCGAAGGGGAGGCCGCCGAGATGGCCGAGGACGAGGTGGTGCCCGTGCGGCTGCCCATCGACGTGCTGGCCGAGCAGCTCGACGGCCTGCTGCAGGTGCCTCCGGACGAGCTCGTCGAGCGCTACGGCAAGGTCCGTGGCCGCGCCCGCTACCGTCCCATGGTCGTCAAGGGGGACGTCAGCTTCGAGGAGCTGGCCCAGGTGCGCGCCCGCCAGGCCTTCCTGCCCGGCGTGGACATCCGCGTCACCACCATGCGCAACTACCCCCACGGCGGGCTGTTCTGCCACCTCATCGGCTACATGCGCGAGGTCAACCCCGAGCAGCTGGCCGCCTTCCAGGAGCGCTACGGGTCCACCCCCATGGGCGCGGACCACTACGAGATGGGCGACCATACGGGGACCTGGGGCCTGGAGGCGGCCTTCGAGGACTACCTCAAGGGCGCCGACGGCGTGTACTACGCCCTGGTGGACGCCATGGGCCGCGAGCTGCGGCGATCCACCGTCGAGGACCCGGGGGACGACTACCTCGACGCCCTGTACCACTGGGCCGAGGGGGAGCGCCGCCACGAGGTGCCCGGCCACGACCTGCACCTGTCGGTGCGCCTGGACATGCAGCAGCTCGCCCTCGACCTGATGGGCGAGGAGTCGGGATCCGTGGTGGTGATGGAGGTGAACACGGGCCGCGTGCTCACCCTGCTCAACGCCCCCACCTTCGACCCGCAGATCTTCGCGTCGCGCATCTCCCCGGAGCAGTGGGCCGAGCTCACCGCCGATCCCGCCCACCCCCTCACGGACAAGGCCCTGCAGGGGATCTACCCGCCCGGGTCCACCTACAAGATGGTGGTGGGGGCCGCGGCGCTGGAGCACGGCGCGCTCAACCCCGAGACCTCGGTGAGCTGCAACGGGTACTTCCGGCTGGGCCGCCACCGCTTCCGCTGCTGGCGCTACCGCAAGGGCGGCCACGGCGGCGTCCACTTCAAGACCGCGCTCAAGGGCTCGTGCGACGTGTACTTCTACACGGCAGGCATGCGCACGGGCATCGACGAGATCGCCCAGATGGCGCGCAGCTTCGGCCTCGGCCGCCCCACGGGCGTGGGCATCAACAGCGAAAACGGCGGCCTCATCCCCACCACCGTGTGGAAGCTCGAGACCGGCCGCGGCAAGTGGCAGCCCGGCGACACCCCCTCCGCCGTCATCGGCCAGGGGTACACCCTGGCCACCCCCATGGGCCTGTGCCGCATGACCGCGGCCATCGCCAACGGCGGCACCGTCTACACCCCCACGCTGGTGGACAAGGTGGTGGGCGCAGACGGCGAGGTGCTGTACCGGGCCGAGCCCACCGTGGAGGGCCACGCGGACGCGTCCCCGGCGGTCATCGCCCAGATCCAGGAGGCCATGCGGTCCGTGGTGGAGGAGCGGGGCGGCACCGGCCACCGCCAGCAAATCAAGGGCCTGCCGTACGCCGGCAAGACCGGCACGGCGCAGGTGGTGCGCCAGGCCGGGGGCGGGTTCTCGCACCACGCCAACAAACTGCTCCAGGACCACGCCTGGTTCGTGGCCTACGCCCCGGCGGACGACCCGCAGATCGCGGTGACCGTGCTGGTGGAGCACGGCATGCACGGCTCCACCGCGGCGGCGCCCATCGCCCGCCAGATGATCGAGCTGTACTTCGCCGGTGAGCTCGAGCAGATCCGGGCGGCGCGCGAGGACGCGCAGACCCAGGGGGAGGACGCATGGATCGGCGACTGATCCAGCACTTCGACCTGCCCCTGCTGGCGGTCACGCTGCTGATCGCGGTGCTGGGCGTGGCCACCCTGTTTGCGGCCGTGCTCACCCCCAACGCCGAGGGGATTCCCGGCGTGGTGGTGCGCCAGTGGCTGTACGTGTCCGTGGGGCTGGGCGTGGCGCTGCTGTGCACCCTGGTGGACTACCGGGTGCTGATCAACTTCGCCTACCCGGTGTACGGCGGGCTGCTGCTGTTGCTGCTGGCGGTGCTGGTCATCGGCCACGTGGGCGGCGGCAGCCAGCGCTGGATCGACCTGGGCATCTTCCGGCTGCAGCCCAGCGAGTTCGGCAAGGTCGCCCTGGTGCTCGTCCTGGCGCGGTTCCTCCACGACCGGGTGCGGGCCGACGGCCTCGGTATCCGCGACCTGTTCTCCTGTGCCGCGCTGATCGTGCCCGCGTGGTTGCTGATCTTCCTGGAGCCGGATCTGGGCACCAGCCTGCTCTACCTGATGCTGGGATCCACGGTGGTGCTGTTCGCCGGGATCCGCTCGAAGCTGCTGCTCGTGATCGCCCTGGTCGCCGTGATCACGGTCCCGGCGGGCGTGTACGTGGGCTACCGATGGGTGCTCGACGACTACCAGCGAGACCGGGTGGTGACCTTCCTCAACCCCGAGGAGGACCCCCACGGCAAGGGCTACCAGACCATCCAGAGCCGCTACGCCATCGGCTCGGGCCGCCTGCGGGGCAAGGGGTACTGCCGCGGCACCCAGGCGCAGCTGCGGTTCCTGCCCGAGCAGCACACGGACTTCATCTTCAGCGTGTACGCCGAGGAGCGCGGCTTCGTGGGATCGGCGGTGTTGCTGATGCTCTACCTGGGCTGGCTGGCGCTGGGCCTGAACGTGGCGCTACGCGCCAAGGAGCGCTTCGGCACGCTGCTGGCCTTCGGGCTGGTGGCGGTGCTGGCGTGGCAGGTGTTGATCAATCTCGGCGGGGTGCTGGGATTGATGCCCGTGACCGGGGTGACACTCCCCCTGATGAGCTACGGGGGGTCATCGGTGATCACCGTGATGATCTGCGTCGGGCTGCTGCTGAACATCTCCATGCGGCGCTACATGTTCTAGCGACCGGCCGCGCCGACACGGGAGCGCAGCGCTAGAGCGCCTTGCCGACGAACTCGACGAGCTTGGGCTTGGAGACCGCACCCACGAGCTGGTCCACCACGTTGCCGTCCTTGAACAGGATCAGGGTGGGGATGCTGCGGATGAAGAACTTCGCCGGCGTCTGCGGGCTGGAGTCCACGTCCATCTTGACGACCTTGAGCTTGCCCTCGTGCTCGGTCGCGACCTCGTCGACGATGGGCGAGATGGCCTTGCAGGGGCCGCACCAGACCGCCCAGAAGTCCACGAGCACGGGCAGGTCGCTCTTGAGTACCTCGGCCTCGAACGTGTCGTCGGTCACCTGGATCATGATGGAAACTCCGTTGTGGGGTTGGGTTCGTCCCGATCTAGATCTCCAGACCGCTCCAGTCAACCGCTGGTTTGACCTCGCGCACCCATTGCTCACATCTCCGGGACAGCTACACGGCGGCGTTTGACGATCGGGTCATGGCGAACCTAGTATCGGAGGTCGAGATGACCACGATGGACGACGACAAGCGAGTACTCCTGGTCCAGGGTCCGGAACCGGACCGCGATCTGCTGTGGGCCTTCTTCAACGGCATTCGCTGCCACCTGGACATGGCGCTCAGCCTGGAGGAGGCCAAGGCGAAGTTCGCCGAGCACCAGCACGACCTGGTGATCACGGACGTGAAGCCTCCCCGCGGCAGCGGCCTGGAGGTCGTGCAGGAGCTGCACGACATCAGCCGCAAGCTCACCCCCTTCCTCTTCGTCAGCGGCACGATGACCGAGGAGGAGGTGATGCGCGACCTCGAGCCCGACCTGTGGGTCGTCGGGCTGCTGCGCAAGCCCATCTTCATCGTGGATCTGGTCTACACGCTGCGGTCCCTGCTGCAGCTGCCGGAGAGCCAGGAGTTCCTCGAATTGCTGGGACGGCTCGAGCCCGGGGACGCCGGTGTCGCGGGCCTCGACGAGGTGCTACGCGATGCGGGAGACCTGTCGCGCATCCCCTTGGGGCGCGTGCTGTACGCCGTGTTCGAGACCAAGCGCACCGGCCGCCTCACCGTGGCCACCCGCACCGGCAAGGTGCACTTCTACTTCTTCCGCGGCGAGGTGGTGTACCTGGTCAGCGAGCGGGAAGAGGACTCGCTGATCCGGTCCATGTCCCGCGGCGGGCGCCTCGAGGTGCTCGAGCTGCCCCCGGGGGACCGCCCGGACAACCTCGAGGACGAGATCGGCCTGCTCATGGCCACGCGCGTGCTGATGCCGCACAAGATCCCCGAGGCCGTCCAGGTGCTGCTCACCGAGGTGGTCGTCTCCATCTCCGTGCAACGCCACGGCATCTACCGGCTGCAGCCGGAGGACCCGCCGCACCGCTTCATGGAGGCGCACAACCCCATCCGCTTGCTGCTCAAGGCCCACGAGGAGGAGGCCCGCAAGAAGGACCAGTTCCTCGGCCACACCCGCGACGCCCAGATCGTCGTGCGCATCCCGCTGAGCGTGGACCTGGCGCGCTGGAAGCTGCCCAGCGTCGAGCTGAGGCTCGCCCAGCGCCTGCGGTCCATGGTGGGGCGGGGCGTGTCGGTGGAGGACTTCCTGCGGGTCTACGGCGAGCAGGACGCGGACAACCTCACCCGGGTGCGCGCCTTCCTGTCGATGATGACCGACATGGGCTACCTGGACTTTCGCCCGCCGGTGCACTCCAAGGAAGACGAGAAAGCCGTCAGGGACCTGCTCACGGAGAGCCACCGCATCCGCAAGCTCAACCACTTCCAGTTGCTGCGGGCGCGGTTCTCGGACGGCGAGGACAAGATCAAGAAGACCTACCTGGAGGCGTCGCGCACCTACCACCCCGACCGCTTCTTCAACCGGCCGCAGCGGGTGTCCGATCTCGCCGACCTGATCCAGGGCCGCTACCAGGACGCCTACGCGGTGCTGTCCAAGGAGGACAAGCGCAAGAAGTACATCGCCGAGCTCAGCGACGGCGAGCTCGAGCAGGCCGGCGTGACCTCGCAGGACCTGCACGACCCCAAGCGCGCGGTCATCCTGTGGCGCGAGGGCGAGCGCTTCCTCAAGGCCGGCAAGTGGGAGGAGGCCGCCGAGTACGTGTCCGAGGCGATCCGCTACGACGGCGACCGGCCCGAGTACCACGCGGCCATGGGCTGGGTCCGCTTCAACCTCGACCGTGAAGGCAACCGGAGCCAGGCCCGGGAGCTGATCCGCCAGGCCCTCCACATCGACAACAACTGCGACCGCGCCCATTACTACCAGGGCATGATGGCCAAGGCCGACGACAACCTCGCCAAGGCCGAGCTGTACTTCAACCGCGCCCTGACGGCCAACCCGAACAACTACGACGCCCGCCGCGAGCTGCGGCTGATGCAGCGCCGCACGGGCACCACCCCGTCCGGCGACGGCGAGGCCGCCGGCAACAGCGGCTTCCTCGAGAGCCTGTTCACCAAGGACCTCTTCGGACGCAAGAAGAAGAAGTAACCCGGTCCCCGTTTGCCCGATCTCCCGCGTCTGCACTCGTGTACAATGCGACCGCACGAACTTGGAGGTTGATATGCGCTCGTGGCTCCTGGTGTTGATGTCCATCCTGGCCCTGCTCGTGCTGGGCTGTCCCGGCGAGGAGGGCGACGACGACGACAGCTCGGTGTCCGGCGACGACGACGACGTCGCGGACGACGACGACACCGCTGGCGACGACGACGTGGTCTACACGCCGCCGCCCGATCTGGCTCCCTTCTTCGAATGGGACCCCTACGATCTGGACGCGGCCATCGCCGACGCCACCACGTGCCTGTACTTCACCTTGCCGGACTTCGGCTACTCGCTGGTGGATCTGATGGACTCCCTCGTGGCCGAGTACGGCAACGAGACCTGCCCCGAGATCACCCAGAGCGGCCCGCCCGACGAGGTGCTGACCACGGTGATGGGCGGCTGCGACACCAACGGCTGGGCCTTTGACGGCTCCTACACGATGACCGACACCGACGCCGGCAGCTTCCACATCTACACCTACGACGCCGACCAGTTCTACGTGCGCCCGGCGGACAACGGCCACGTGCCCGGCGAGGTGCAGAGCGACGAGTACTTCTTCCACGGACGCATGGAGTGGAGCTACACCATCGAAGAGGTGTTCGGCACCTTTGGCGCGGGCCTGGGCGGTCTGGACACGGACGACCCGGACACGGACATCGAGCAGGAGGGCTTCGAGGCCTACTACGCCGGCGGCTCGTCCCCCGGAACCCCATCCTGGAGCCACGTGTACTACAAGGGCTGGAGCGAGGCCGTGCTCAACGCCGACCAGCAGGTGGAGTACGCCCACGACTTCTACATCTCGACCGAGGGCTTCTGGACCTTCACCTCGGTGGGCATCTCCGTGATCAGCGACGTCAACGAGTGCTCGGTCGAGCCCCTCAGCGGCGGGCTGTCCATCACGGGCTCGCCCTGGTCCATCCTCTTCGCGCCCGACGGCGAGACCATGTGCAACGGCCAGGTGCCCATCTACGGCGGCACCTACCTCATCGGCTACTTCTCCGAGGATATCTGGTAGGCCGACCCCGCCCCGCCCTCGCTCACCACCGATAGAACAGGCGGCTCATCTGGCCGCCGCGCAGCACCACCGCCGTCATCTTGCGCTTGGCCATGACCTGATCCGCCACCGGGGGCAGGTCCATGGGATCGCGCAGGACGTTGCCGTTGATCTCGATGAGGATGTCGCCCTCGCGGAAGAAGGACCGGTCGTCGCTGACCTGGACCACCTCCAGGCCCACCTCCTGGTCCAGGCCGGTGTCGGCGAGGCGATCGGGCGCCGGCGGACGCACGGCGATGCCCAGGGTGGGGATCTCCAGCGGCGGGCCGGCCCAGCTGGCGGACCACTCGTCGTGGTCCACGACGCTCAGGTTCACGCTGACGTCCCGGCCGTCGCGGGAGGCGGTCACCCGCACCTCGTCGCCGGGGAAGGCGCTGCCCAGGGCGCGGTTCCAGGACTGGGCGTCGTGGACGGGCCGGTCGCCCACGGCGGTCAGCACGTCGCCCGGCTGCAGGCCCGCCTCCTCGGCCGGGCCCTTGGGGTAGACACGGTCCACCACCAGGGCCTCCTCGCCGTCCGTGGCGCGCAGTCCGGTCCAGCCGCGGGACACGGCGCCACCCTGGCGCAGGTGGGGCAGCACGGCGTCGAGCATGGGCACCGGCACGGCGAAGCCCAGGCCCTCGCCCGACGCGTGGATCGCGGTGTTCACCCCCACCAGCCGGCCCTCCATGTCGAACAGGGGGCCGCCCGAGTTGCCCGGGTTGATGCTGGCGTCCGTCTGGAGCAGGTCGTCGTACGGTCCGATGCCCAGATCGCGGTGGCGCGCGCTGATGATGCCCGCGGTGACGGTGTGGTCGTAGCCGTAGGGGTTGCCCACGGCGAACACGGACTCGCCCACCCGCGGCTCCTCCCCCAGGGTCACCGCCGGCAGGTCCTTCGCGTCCACGGACAGCAGGGCCAGGTCCGTGTCCGGATCCACCCCCACCACGGCCGCGTCGAAGGTGCGGCCGTCCATCAGGCCCACGCGGATGGTGCTGGCGGCGCGGACCACGTGGTGGTTGGTGATGATCAGCCCGTCGGCGTCCACCACGAACCCCGATCCGAGGCTCGTCCACCGGCGCCGGCCGAACGGCGAGCCGAAGAACCCCCAGTCCTGGGACACGGTGCCCGTGGTGTGGATGTTGACCACGGCCGGGGCCACGGCCTCCACCAGGTCGGCCAGGGAATCCTCCGCCCGGGCGGGCGCGGCGGCCAGCGAGGCGGCGAGGATCAGCGGGATCAGGCGGTTCATGGGCGCCCTCCGTCGTCGTTGCTCGGGGGGGAACACCCGGCGCGGAGGGCCTTGTTCCGCCCCCGCCGGAATCGCCGCTCCCAGCCGCGTTCCAGCGCCTCGGCCTCCTTGACCGCGTCGGCGAGGCGTTCCACCCACCCGTCGGCCTCGTCCCGGGGCATGCCGCAAGCCTGGAGCACGAGCCGCTCGAAGCGGCGCCGGCCGGGATGGTCCATCTCCCGGGAGAGCTCCACGATGGGCCGCCCCTCCAGGAGCTCGAGGGGGACGACGCCGAGGTGGGCGGGATCGAGGACGCGCATGGACGCCAGGTCGCCCACCTCGGTCTTGACCTTGCCCTCGTTGCTGACGCGCCCCCGCGCCCGACGCTCCAGGTGCGTCCAGGCGCTGTTGAGGGAGACGAGCAGGGCCTGGACCCCCGCGGGATCGCGGGGCCACAGGCAGATGAGGTTGTTGTTGATCAGCGCGCCGTGGGGGTTGGCCGCGACGAGGTGGCGGTACTGGACGGTGCGGGTCCAGACGATGGGCGGCGGTTCGGCGGGCCGCAGCGCGTACCAGGCCGCGCCGCGGGCGGCGCATGTGGGCCGCCTGTGGATGCCGAGGGCCTCGCCGGCGGCGACGTGGGCGGCCACCCTGGGGTCCTCGACGTCGTCGGGGCGCAGCACGATCAGCCGCCGCGTCAGGGAGGCGGGGTCCACCTCGAGGCCGCCGAGCTCCATGGGGCTGAGCAGGAACGGGCGCAGCGCGCGCGACGGACCGGACCAGGGGCGGCCGTGGCCGTCGACGCCGTCTCGCACGACGAAGAAGCGGTCGGCGCCGCTCTTGAGGCCGAAGCGAGCGCGGGCGCGGTCCCCCAGCTCGGTCCAGGCCCCGGGCAGGGCGCCGCGCAGGGACGCCAGCACCGCAGGGGTGCGCAGGTGGGGGCCCCACGAGCCGCCGTCGAGGAGGTGCGCCTGGTCCACGGGGCGCCGGTCGCCCGCCCCTGTCTCGCCGATGGGGACCCCCAGCCGGCGGAAGATCACTCGATGTCCGGCAGGCGGCTGGCGCTGACGCCGGGCCAGCACCAGCACGCCGCGCACGCGGGCCTCGTGGAACCACGGCTCCACCGCGGACTCGGTCACCTCGTCGATGCGGTACTCCCGCGCCAGGAAGCGCCGCAGCACGCGCCCGTACCCCGTGGTCAGCCACGCGGCGCTGGACAGGAAGGCCAGGGTGCCGCCGGGGCGCAGGAAGCTCGTCAGGTGCAGCAGGAAGTACCCCAGCAGGTCCAGGCGACCGCCCACGCGCTCGCCCAGCGCGTCCTCGAAGCGGCGCCGCATGCGGGCCTTGCGCGGACCGGGGATGGCCTCCTGGCGCAGGTACGGGGGGTTGGCGACCACCGCGTCGAACGGGCCGCCCAGATCCTCGGGCTGCAGGTCGAGGAAGTCCGCCTGCAGCACGCGGGCGCCCTCGCCCAGCTCGTGGCGAGCGGCCGCGGCGGCGTCGTCGTCCAGATCCACGCCCACGCACGCGCCGGCGCCGCGGGCCAGGGCCGCCCGCAGCAGGGCTCCGGCGCCGCAGGCGGGGTCCAGGATCCGGGAGCCCGGTTCCGCCACTGCGTAGGCCGCCATGGCGGCGGCAACATCGGGCGACGTGAAATGCCGACCGAGGTTGCGCCGTCGAACCGCATCGAGGGCGAGCTCGAGGGCCCGCCCCGTGGCCTGGATCCGCGGGTCCGAAGGAGGCATGAGTGATGTTGTACCAGAGAACCCGGATTGGTAAGCTTCGCCCCTGGCGAAAGGTGGGAGACGTGTTGCGGATATCCACGATCGCGATGGTCGCGCTGCTGGCGTGGCCGGCCGTCGCTCGAGCGGGCAGCGGGGACGACCTGATGCAGCGCCTGGACGAGGCGCAGGCCTCCCAGGGGGAGCGGATCACGGTGCAGATGACGCGCACCACGCGCAAGGGCTCGCCGCGCGAAGCCCAGTTCATCATGGAGACCCTGTCGCCCACGGGCGACGCGGCGCGGTCGAAGATCGTGTTCCGCAGCCCCGCCGACGTGGCCGGCACGGCGGTGCTGACGGTGGAGGAGGGGGACGGGCGCTCCCAGTGGATCTACGTCCCCGAGGTGGGCATGGTGCGCAAGCTCGCCAGCCCGGACCGCACCGAATCCTTCGCGTCCACCGACTTCACGCTGGAAGACCTGCGCATGCGGTCCAACTTCACCAAGCGGGTGTACGAGCTCGCCGGCACCGCCGAGGTGGAGGGCCAGTCGTGCACCATCGTCGAGGACACGGCCGCGGACGACAAGGAACAGAAGCACAGCGGGTACAGCAAGGTGCGCCTCTTCGTCGAGGAGGCGCGCATGCTCGTGTGGAAGGTGGAGTTCTACGACAAGCAGGGTCGCCTGGAGAAGGTGCTCACGGCGCACGATCTCAACCAGTACGGCGACATCTGGCGGTTCGACACCGCCCGCATGACGCACCTGCTCGACGGCTCCTCCACCACCTTCGCCGGTACCCAGAGGGAGATGGGCGTTGCCCTGGACAAGTCGGACTTCGCGCCGACCGTGCTCGGCGACTGAGCTGAGCGCGATCGTCTTGCTGGCGCTGCTGGCGTTTGCCGGCACCGCCGCCGCGTCGGAGGGGGAGATCACCTTTTCCGGGGACGTGGACTGGGACCTGTTCTGGTACACCTGCGCCTGCGACGACCTCGCCGCCGGCCGCAACCAGGTCCGCTTCGAGCCCCGCCTCAAGGCCAAGTACAAGTCGGTGATGGCCGCGGTGCAGGTGCAGCTGCGCCACGACTTCCTCGACGGGGAGCGCAGCCGCATCCTGCTCAAGGACGCGTACGCCCAGGCGCGCTTCGGCGGGCTGAAGATCCGCGCGGGCAACCAGGTCATCCGCTGGGGTCGCATGGACATGCGCCCGGCGCTGGACCTGATCACGCCCAAGGACTACGACGAGCTGTGGGATCCCGAGCGCCTCGCCGCGCCCGCCCTGCTCGTGTCGTACGGCCACCCCAGCTTTGCCGCGTCGGTCGCGTGGCTGCCCACGTTCTCGCCCGGCCGCTACCCCACCAGCGCCGGCCACCGCTGGAACGTGCTGGAGCCCCAGCCCCACGTGGGCCTCGCCGGCGACCTGAGCTTCCCGATCACCTACGACGCCTACAGGGAGCCCGCCGAGACGAACGGCGCCTTCCTCGACAGCCAGGTGGGCCTGCGGTTCGAGTGGTTCCTGCCGCGCGTCGACCTGGGGCTGCAGGGGTACTACGGCCGCGACCTGCTGCCCACCTACCACGAGTTCGAGGGCCTCAACGGCGACGTGATGGAGCCCTCGGCCCAGGACCTGATCACCTTCCTCGACGAGGGGGTGGACGTGGCGCTGACCCCGGTGTTCGCCCGCAAGGGCGTCGTGGGCGGCGACGCCGCGGTGGTGCTCGGCCCCGTGGTGCTCAAGGGCGAGCTGGCCTACACCCTCACCACGGACACGGCGCGGGAGCTGTGCAACGTGCCCGATCCGTACCTGCAGGGCACGTTCGGCGTGGAGTGGATCGCCAACGACCTCGTGGGCAGCCAGGACCTGCAGGTCCGCTTCGAGGTGGCGGGCGACCACGAGCTGCCCGCCAGCGAGGACGGGGTGATCAACCGCGACGATCATTGCGACACCCCGGCCACGCTCACACCCATCGTGGACGTGAATCACCTGTCGGTGCTGTCGTTCTACGGCAACGTGCGCTGGGGGTTCACCGATGACCTGTGGCTGGACCTGCGCGGCTTTGCCGCGGTGGAGGGGGACTACCTGATGCGGGCCGAGCTGTCCTACACGGTCAAGGGCCGGGTGCGGTTCGGCCTGGCCGGCCTCGTCGTCGGCGGCCGCGACGGCGCGTTCATGGATGCCTACGAACGCAACGACCGGGTAGAATTCTCCACCACCTATCTGTTCTGAGGACGTCGACGCGGTCCCCGACCCCGTCCAACCCGAGGCGGCTGGATTGAACAAACGCGTTGCCATGCTGCGGCTCCCCATCCTGGCCCTGATCGCAGGATCGTGCGTGCTGGCCCTGGGCGCTGCGGTGAAGCTGCCGTCCAGCACCGACGTTCGGACCCTGCTGCCCGACGACGCGCCGGAGTTCGGCGAGTACGAGGCATTCGCCGAGACGTTCGGCAGCGACCGCGTCATGGCGCTGGTGATGGTCCGCCCAGGCGGGTTCTTCGACGCCGAGCGCCTGCAGCAGCTGTCCGAGCTGTGCGACGAGATCGAGGCCATCCCCTGGGTGCGACGCGTGGAGAGCATCACGCACACCACCTCGGTGGCCTCGCGCGGCGGTGTGATCGAGGCCCGCGCCCTGTTCAGCGATCCGCCGTTCACCGCCGAGGAGATCGCGCTGGGCCGCGAGGAGGTCCTGGCCAACCCCGTGTTCCGTCGCCACCTCGTCAGCCCCAGCGGTGGCGCGGTGGCGGTGATGGCGTTCCTCGAGGAGCGCACCGTGCCCGCCGAGGTGGTCCGGCGGCTGCCGCAGGAGGTCGTGGCCGATCCCGTGGCGTTCGGCGAGGCCGGCAAGGCCGTGACGAACACCTTCAACGAGGTGGGCCTCGCCCTGGCGCTGGGCGAGATCGAGGGCGATCCCGACCAGGTCCGCCTGGACGGCGTGCTGGAGATGGCCGCCTCGGGCGTGGACGGGGGCGAGTCCCTCGCCGCCCTGGTGGACCGGCTGTCCGTGGAGGCCGCCGAGGCCATCGAGGGCTACGACCGCGAGGTGGTGAAGACCTTCGAGACGCTGGCCGAGGATCGCGCCGCCGTGGTCGCCCCCACCGTGGCGCTCATCGGCGCGCCCCTGCTGCGCGAGGGCGTGGCCGAGCGCATGGCCCTGGATATCCAGCAGGCGCTGCTGGGGTCGGTGGTGCTGGTGTTCCTGCTGTGCTGGCTGGTGCTGCGCGACCCCCTGCGCGTGCCCCTGCCCGTGGGCGCGTGTATGGTCGCCGTGCTGTGGACCCTGGGCTTCTGCGCCTTGCTGGGCATGGAGGTGGACCAGGTCTTCGTGGCCTCCCTGCTGCCCACCGCCGCCCTGGCCCTGTCCTGCGCCGCCCTGCTGTGCACCGAGGACCCGATCCCCCGCCGCGCCGTCCTGGGCGTGCTGGGCAGCGGCCTGTTCCTGTCGGCGGCGAGCTGCCTGCTGTGGTTCAGCGACGTGCCGGCCGTGCGCAACTTCGGCACCGTGCAAGCCGTCGGCGCCCTGTGCGCGGCCTTTGCCGCCGCGATCACGGTCCAGATCACGGTGTCGCTCTCTCCGGGCCGCCTGCCCACGGCCCCGCTACGGCCCCAGCGGCGCGTGGCGGGCGTGATCGCGGTGGTCGTGGGCCTGACCAGCGGCCTGGGCCTCAACCGCATGTCCATGGGCACCGACATCAGCGGCAGCCTCATGGACCGCGATCCCATGGCCCAGGCCTACCAGACCGTCGAGCAGCAGCTGTCGGGCATGGACGCCTTCCGGCTGCACATCGAGGCGGACGAGGTCGACCGCCTCAAGGATCCCGAGGTCCTCGCCGCCGTGCGCGCCCTGCAGGACCGGCTGCAGCTGCGCGACGAGGTGGACGCGACCCTGTCCTACGTGGACATCGTCGAGGCCATCCACGACGCCCTGGACCCCGACCGCGAGCAGCGCCTGCCCCAGCGGCGCGCCCTGGTGGGGCAGCTGTTGCTGCTGTTCGGGTCCCCCGACGCCCTCGAGCCGTTCGTCAGCCCGGACTTCGACCAGGCCGCCGTGACGGTGCGCACGCACACCGGCGGCGGCCAGGAGCTACGCAAGCTGCTCAAGTTCGTGGACGAGACCGCAACCGACGTCCTGCCCGAGGACCTGCGCTGCACCGCCCGCGGCGAGCTGCTGCTGGTCAGCCAGGGCGCGGACGAGACCAGCCGCGGGCTGCTGCGCGGCGCGTCCCGCAGCCTGCTGATCGCGCTGGCCCTGTCCATGATCGTGCTGCACCGCATCGCGCCGTTCTTGCGGCTGGTGGTCCCCCTGACCCTGGTGGCCGTGGCCGCCATGGGTGCGGCCAACATCAGCGTGTCGTCCCTGGGACCCGTGACCCTGTGCATCCCCTGGATCGGCCTGGCCGCCGCCGTCCCGGTGATCCTGGTCCGCGCCAGGGAGGGCAAGCCCAGGGCGCGGGACTGGCTCGCGGTGGCCGTGGTGGGGGCCTGCTTCGCCCCGCTCATGGCCTCGACCCTGCGCTTCGACGCGGCGGTGGGCGTCGGCGTGGCCCTCGGGGCCGGGGTGGCCGCGCTGTTCCTCTGGGGGGATGGCGGGGTCGAGGACGCGTGAGACACCTCCCCCTGATCGCCGCCTTGCTGGGCCTGGCGGGGTGC
Source organism: uncultured Rickettsiales bacterium (assembly GCA_964558555.1). Classification (GTDB taxonomy): domain Bacteria; phylum Myxococcota_A; class UBA796; order UBA9615; family CAYRNR01; genus CAYRNR01. The sequence goes on from CAZLEO010000019.1 coordinate 20,096, forward strand.
GCCGTACAGCCCGCCGAGGGCGACTTCCTGCAGTCCCTGTCCACGGTCGAGACCTCGCTCACGGCCGCCTGCGCGGTCGGCGAGGTCAGCGGGCCGCTCATCCCCGTGGTGTCCGACCACACCGGCCACACGTACATCGCCGAGCCCGACAGCGACCGCGTGTGGGTGCGCAACCCCTTCGGCCTCGTGCCGGACCAGTGTTACTGGGTCTCCACCGAGCCGGAGCGCCCGGCCTGGCCCGAGGTCGGGCGGCCCACCTGCTTCGAGGACGGGCTCGCCCAGGACGGCACCTGCCTCGGCGACGAGGCGCGGCCCGACGAGGGGGGCTGGACCTTCCTCCACGGCGGCTTCATCGAGGTCCCCGGCCTGCAGGGTCGCATGGCCGTCCACGACAGCCTCGCCGTGGCGTGGTCGGGGGAGGACCACCCGGTGCTGCGAGTGGTGGATCTCGTCCCCGACGCCAGCGACTGCCCCGAGAGCCAGCACCCCTGGTTCTTCCACCGGGTCCTGTACAGCCCCGTGTTGACTGCGGGCTACACCGGCTTCGCCGACGGAGACCTCGCCCTGGACGGGGAGCACCTGCTGGCCCTGTCACCGGGCAACCGCCAGCTGGCCATCTGGGACCTCCCCCTGCCGTGCGAGGACGACGATCCGCTGCCCGAACCGTTGCGCGTGGACCTGCCCTGCGCGCCGGACGGCCCCCTCGTCATCGATCCGGGGCACGACCGCGTGTTCGCCCTGTGCTCGTCCGCGGCCACCGTGGTGTCCGTGACCGGGCTGGACTACACCGAGCCCGTGGTCGCGGGCCAGAGCCTGCTCGACGCCGGCGTACCCGTGGACCTGGCCCATGAGCCGGTCAGCGACACCCTGTGGGTCGCCTCTCCCGACGCTCGGGGCGGGCGCGTGTTCTCCATGCCCGCGGACGGCGGGTCGGTGCGGGCCTACAAGGTGCCCGGCGCCTCCCGCCTCGCCGTGGGCCAGACCGAGGCGGGCGGAGTCGCGACCGGGCGAACGTACGCGGTCGGCGCCGGGGAGACCGGCGTGTACCGGTTCGATCCCGTGACCGGGGACGCCCTGGTCCAGCACCTGGACGTCCCCCTGCGCGGCATCGCCGCCGGGCACGCGCAGCAGGAGATCGTGGCCCTGCTGGAGCAACCGGACGGCTCCATCGGCCTGCGCAGCTACGCCGACGCCGACCACCACGCCGCCCAGGCCAACGCCTCGGTGGCGGTGACGCTGGCCGCCTTCCTCGAGTTCCCGCGGGACCCGGCCCTGGACGACGAGACCGGCCTGCGCGGCGAGATCGCCATGAACGTGGACTCGTGTGCCGACATGGAGGCCGCGACCCAGGGTTGGGACGAGCTGGACCGCACCATGTACCAGGTGTGCTGCCTGCAACACGCCCGCGCCGACCACGTCGCCGCCAACCTCGACTACCTCGAGGACGCCGTGCTCGACGCCGTGGACGGCGAGCAAGACGTGGAGATCCTGCTGGGAATCAACGGCACCGTATTGCTGCAGTCCGCCCACTGCATCCACGCCGGCCTGGAGCTGGGCCACGACGAGCTCGTCGAGTTCGGCCTGCCGCTGCTGGAGGTGGTGGGCGATCGCATCGACGCCCTGGCCGCCCGGGGTGATCTGCGGCCCATCCTCCTGGTGCACACCTCCGCCGGCGACGCCGACCAGGTCCCCTACACCTGCCCGGAGCTCTGGTATCCGGACCACGACACCGGGGCGTGCGACGTCACCGTGAACGACCACGAGCGCTACTCGGCGTTCGTGGCGGACCTGCTCGACATCGCGTCCCTCACCCGCGTCGCCGAGGCCTACCAGGGCACCGACGGCTGCGCCGATGGCGAGCTGCCGCTGCCCGCCGGATGCACCGATCTGGCCGGGTACGCCGTGGAGGTCCAGGGCCTCGCGGGCGGCTTCGACCGCGCCGTGGGCCTCAACTCCATGTTCGAGGACCTGTCGTGGCCCCTCGCCTTTGCCGAGCACCACCCGGGCGACGGCCCCGCCTTCACCTACTTCGGCGGCGGGGGCAACTACCCCATGGTGGCCAACGCCATCTCCAAGGAGCTCGCCCCGTGGGACATGCGCCTGCGGGCGTCCCCCTTCGAGGTGGGCGAGGACCCGCGCGAGTGGGACGACCCCGCGCCGGCAGGGGAGGGAGCCGTGACGTACCTGCCCGGCGTCACCGTGTCGCACACCTACCTGCACGAGTGGGCGCGATCCGGGCTGTTCGTCATGGACGCGGTGTGGCACGGCTCCACCAGCGAGGACGTCTGGGCCACCGACACCTGGCCCGGCGCCGAGTCCACGGTCACCATGGGCCCGGCGGACTTCGCCGTGCTCGACCACTACCTCGCCTACCACGTGCTCAGCGCCCGCGACGCGGAACAGCAGCGCGTGTTCTACTTCCACCTGCCCGACATCGGCGGCATCTCGCTGGACCGCTACGACGACGGGCGCGTGGTGTGCACCGACGAGGCTGCCTGCGACCAGCGCGACGCCCTGCGCGACTGGATCGAGCAGTCCCTACCCGCGCTGGGTCCCGCCATCCGCTGGGGCCTGCCCGAGGAGGTCCGGTGACTCGACTGACCGCCCTTTTTGTGGTTCTGGGAGCCCTGCTCGTTGGCTGCCCCCCCGAGGACCCCGTGCTGGAGATCGTCCTCGACACCGCCGACGCCTACGACGAGTGCAACATCTGCGTCGGCGTCACCGCCACCGCCGCCGGCGAGCCCGCCGCGGCCGCCGGCCTCCGCCGCGCCGTGGACGACTCCGTCCTCGAGCCCGCCGGCGAACTCGACGACAACGGCCAGGCCGACGTCTGCTTCAACCCCATGAAGCCCGGCGAGCACACCGTCACCATCGGCGTGACCAACGAGACCAAGAACAAGATCGCCACCGCCGAGATCCTCGTGTACGGCTTCGGCTACGACTGGGGCATCGTCAAGGATCTCGCCGAGGAGGACGTGAACAACTCCGTACCCATGGTCGTGCCCGACGCGTCCAACCCCGTGCTCGAGATCGGCGAGGAGGGCGCCTGGGACGCCGACACCCTCATGCTGCCCTCGGTCGCGCCCCACGACGACGGCTACCTCATGCTGTACGGCGGCCGCGGCGACGAGTACGAGATCGGCGCCGCCACCTCCCCCGACGGCCTCGACTGGACCCGGGCCACCGTCGACCCCGTCATGGGCGCAGGCTTTGCCGGCGACTGGGGCCTCGACGCCATCAACGCCCCCTCCTTGCTCCAGCTCGACGGCGAGTACCTCGCCTGGTTCCACGCCTCCACCGACGAGACCATCGCCATCGGCCTCGCCTACAGCGCCGACGGCGTCTCCTGGGAACCGAGCTCCGACACCCCCGTCCTCGAGGCGGGCTCCGCCGAGGACTGGGACGCGGGCAGCATCGGCCACCCCTCGGTGCTCCACCGCGACGGAGCGTACGAGATGTGGTACGCCTCCGCCTCCCACCAGATCGGCCACGCCGTCTCTGCCGACGGCGTCACCTGGCACAAGTACTGCCTCAATCCCGTCTTCGTGCCGCTGCTCCAGCTCGACACCTGGGAGACCGGCGCCGCCAAGAGCCCCGAGGTCGTCCTCCTCGACGAAACCTACCACCTGTTCTACTCCGCAGGCGGCCAGGGCAACTGGCAGGTCGGCCACGCCGCCTCCGCCGATGGCCTGCGCTGGGCCCGGTCCACAGACACCCCGGTCCTGCCCGGCGGTGAGTCCGGCGACTGGGACGAAGCAGGCACCATCAACGCCTTTGCACTCGAGGAGGACGGTGATCTGGCGCTGTGGTACACGGGCATCTCCACCGGACCCTCGGCCATCGGCTTTGCATCGGTCGAACAATGGGAGTGAGACGTCACATGAAATCCGCGCTGCTGCTGTTCTTCGCCCTCCTCGTGGCCGCTCCGGCCCTCGCCGAGGGTGAGGCCCCCGAAACCCCCGATCAGCCCCAGCCCCCGAAGGTCGACCCCCGCACCTTCAAGTTCGAGATCGCCTCCCCTGACCGCGCCTGGACCCTACGCATCGGCCTCACCGCCCAGATCTGGACCGTCATCGAAGACTCCGGCCCCCTCGGCGGCGAGCGCGACCGCTCCGTCGACCTCGAGCTCCGTCGCGTCCGCCCTACCCTCAGCGGCTCCGCCTTCACCTCCGACCTCCGCTACCTCCTCCACATCGCCCTGCTCCCCGGAAAGTGGGAGTTCATGGACATGATGGTGGACTACGCCTTCACCCCCCGCTTCCACGTCCGCGTCGGCCAGTGGAAGATCCCCTACACCCGCTACCGCATCCGCTCCTACAAGAACCGTCAGGTCGTCGACTGGGCCGGCGTCTCCACCTACTTCGGCGCCGAGCGCCAGGTCGGCGTCCTCCTCCACGACGGCTACGATGCCAGGACCCCGCCGCCGTTCGAGTGGGCCATCGGTGTGTTCACCGGAGCCAACGCTCGCACCGCCCACGCCGTCGGCCCTTCGAAGCTCTACGAGGCCGATCCCGACGTCGAGGACCGCAACTTCCACCCCGAGATCGTCGGCCGCATCGGTTACAACCACAACGGCATCAACACCACCGGCGAGAACGATCTCGAGGGCGGCGGATTCCGGTTTGCCGTCTCCATGTCGGGCACCTGGGATCTCGCCCCCGTCTGGGCCGAGGACTGGGCGCTGAGGGGCGCAGTCGACGTGCTGATGAAGGTCCGCGGGTTCTCGCTGTCGGGGACCTTCTATGCTGCGACCGTGCAGGATGGTCCGTCCTTGGGCGACCAGGCGCCGGGCGCCCTCGGCGTCTACGCCGCCACCGGATATGTCATCAAAAAACGCGTCGAGATCGCCGGCCAGTACGCCGCCGTGATCCCACACGGGGGCGTGGGGACGTTCCACGAACCGCGGGCCGGGGTGAACGTGTTCATCGTGGGCCGGCGGGTGCAGTGGAGGACGGACGTGGGGGCGGTGATCGGGTGTGCGGGGTGTGACAGGGAGGTGGATGTGCAGGTGAGGTCGGTGGTGCAGATGGCGTTGTAGGGCTGGCGGGAGGGGTGGGAAGGGGAGATCACGCCAAGAGCGCCAAGGGAATCAAGACGCCAAGAAGAGTGCCCCATCACTCCAGAATCGTCGCCAGGAACATCTCGCTGATCGCCTCGTGCCCCGCCGCGCTGGGGTGCATGCACGTGAGGTCGAACCAGACCTCCGGGTCACCGCCCCTGTAGCATCGGCCGCTTGCGTCGTCGTAGTTGTACCCGTGGCCGCAGAAGTTCTCCCCCATGAAGACCAGATCACTGCCCGTCTCGGCGACCAGGGCGGCGATCTCCTCTTGCCAGGCGATGGCGAGATCGTGGGTGAGGGGATCGAGGAGGGGTTCGTACAGGCCGATCCACTCGGGGCCGGTGCAGTTGGCGATGTCGAGGGCGGCGGTCTCGTCGGTGACGTCGAAGATGTTGGCGACGACGAGATGGACGCCGCCGGGGAAGTCCTCGCTGCTCTTGAGGAAGTGCACCGCGTCCTGGAGGTGTTCGATGGCGGTTTGCCACTGGGCCTCGGACTCGGCGGGGTCGACGCCGTCGCGGATCTCCTCGAGCAGGTTGAACAGGTCGTTCCCACCGGTGGTCATGAGCACGAGGTTCGTCCGGTCGCGGGCGTCCTCGGGGATGCAGGTCTGGATCTGCTGGTGGGGATCGAGCATCAGGTCGTCGGTTCGCGCACCCCACTTGGCACAGCACGAGAAGTCGCCGGACTCGATCGTGTAGACCATGCCCTCGAGCAGGTTCACGTTCTCCCAGTCCCAGGTGGGTGCCTCGAGCCCCCAGCGGTCCACCAGATCGTCTGCCACGCGGTTGCGCCACCAGTCGCCCGCGGCGGTGGGCGGCGTGCCCACGGTCACGCTGTCGCCGATGAACACGACACGCTCGATACCGTCGATGTCCTGGTGGTCGGTGCCCATGCAGTGGGTGCCGATGTTCAGCTCGGTGCCCGCGTAGGTCACGACGGGATCGATGTCGCCGAAACACTGGTCGAAGCTGGTAGGTGCGCCGTCATCGTCGTCGGCAACGGTGTCGTCGTCATCGTCGTCGTCGGCGAACGTGTCGTCGTCACCCACGTCGTCGTCCGCCACATCGTCGTCCGCAGGCGAGGTGTCGTCATCCCCCTGCGAGCCGCCGCAGGAGAGCGCCAGGATTCCGAACAAGGCGATGAAGATGCTGGATCGCATGCCTACCCTCCCTGACTGCCAGGCAGGATATCACAGCGTGACCCCGTTCCCGTCAGTCATCGTCGGCGCGTGAGATTCACCACCAGCGCCATGTAGCACAGCAGCGCGCCGAGTAGCACGCAGGCCAGGCAGACGAGGAAGACGAGGGCGTTGACCAGGATCATGGCCGGTGGAACGCCCCGCCGTGACCGCACGCCACGGCCCGTTCGAGCAGCTCTTCGGTCATTCCCGGGATCTCCGACACCCGCCGGTGCTCCTCGATCGGGTCCACCGCCGACAGCAGCGTGTTGTCCGTGCAGGTGCACGCCTTCACGCCGAGCTCCAGCCAGCGGGGTAGGGGGTGATCGGCGATGGATGCGATCGCCCCCACGTGCCAGTTGGACGTGACACAGGCCTCGATCGTGATACCGCGTTCCAGCACCAGATCGACGATGGTCGGGTCGTCCAGCAGGGTCGTCCCGTGGCCGATCCGCGAGGCATGCAGTTGCTCCACCGCCGTCCGGATCTCCTGCGGGGGCCTGCCCTCGCCGGCATGGATCGTGCGCCCCAGCCCGAGGTCGCGGGCGCGAGTGAATGCAGGTGCGTAGTCGGCCATGGACCAGTCGTGGTCGGGGGTGGGGCCGCCGGCGAGATCGAGGCCGACGACGCCAGGGCGGGTGCGGGCGGTCTCGACGAGGTGGTCGGCCCTGTCCGGGGACTCGCCGTAGAGCAGGCACAGGATCAGCCCGCCGCGGCCGGCGATGCCCTCGAGCGCTGCGTCGACGATGGCCTCGATGGGGGCGCCGCCGTGGAGCTGGGGGGCGAAGCGGATCTCGAAGGTGGTGACGCCGGCGGCGGCCATGTCCTCGCACATCTCGGAGGCGACGCGGGCCACGGCGGCGGGTTGCTGGAGCAGGCTCAGCGTGAAGGCGAAGCGCGAGAGGGCTTCGGCCAGGCCCATGCCCGGGTAGAAGGGGAGGTCGGGCGGCACGACGAGGTTCAGCGAGGCGGCGAGGTCGCGGACGGTGGCCGGGCGGAGCGAGCCGTCGAGGTGGAGGTGGAGTTCGGCGAGGGGGTCGGGTGTTCGCATGGGGCAAGGATACCCGCGCGCGGGGGCAGGGGGAACGTGCCTTGGATCGGGGCGTGGGCGGTGGTAGCGTGGACGGCGAATCGAGGAGGTGTCATGCGGCGCTGGTGGCTTCTGACGGTGATCGGGCTCTGGCTCGTGGGGTGTGGTGGGGGCGAGGACCCGGACAGCGGAGGGGAGCCGACTCCGGAGCCGGAGGTGGCCTGGACCGCGCCGGATTGTACGGTGGGGGCCACCGGGCTCGACGGCACGGCGACGTACAGCGGCGGGTCGATGCGGCTGTGCGTGGGCGAGGCCGAGGTACGGCTGTGGGCCCTGGACGGGCAGGGCAGGCCGGACGCCCAGTTCCACAAGAGCGACGCGGACGTGGTGTTCGTGCCCGACGGCGGCGAGGAGCAGATGGTCAACGGCATCCTGCTCAAGGGATCGGCGGAGGAGGGGTTCGCCACGCGGCTGATGGGCCACGGCGGCGCGGGTGTGTCTTCGGCGCACGTGACCCTGGGTGACGAGCAGGTTCGTTTCAAGTGATCCACGACGCGCTCGCGCGCTCGGCCGGGATCGCGGTTGCGGCGATGGCGCTGCTGGTCGCGCCGGCGTGCGTGGTGGGCGCAGGCTACGAGGACATCGGCGACGACGACTCCGCGGGACCCCGGGACGGGGAGGTGGATCCCCTGGTGTTCACGTCGCCGGCCTTCGGCTTCGGCGGGACCATCCCGGTGGACTACACCTGTGACGGCGCGGACCACTCTCCGCCGTTGAGCTGGAGCGACGCGCCCGAGGGCACGGCATCCTTCGCCGTGGTGATGGTGGACCGGGACGCGGGCAACTTCGGCCACTGGGCCGTGTACGACATCCCGGCGACGGTCACGTCCCTGGCCGACGGAGCCAGCCCGGGCGGCGCCCTGCCGGCCGGAGCGAGCGAGCTGGTCAACGACTTCTATCTGCAGGGGTACGGCGGCCCTTGCACCGCCGAGCAGCACCGCTACGACCTCACCCTGATCGCCCTGGGCGAGCCCACGCTGGACCTGACGCCCTACGCGACCTTCGACGAGCTGCTCGTCGAGGCCTACGCCGTGGGCCTGGACCTCTTCACCTTCACCGGAGTGTACGGCGGGTGAGACGACGAACAACCCTGGCGACAGCCCTGCTGACCCTCCTCACGGCGGCGCCCGCGGTGGCCCGCACCCCCCACTTCGAGCGCCCGTGGCGCGAACGCGTCGCCGAGGCGCGGAAGGCGTACGAGCGAGACCCGGCCGCCTTCGTCAACCTCGTGCAGCACCCACCCCCTGACGCGCCGCCCACGCCGGTGACCAGCCCCGCCGAACGGGGACGGGCCGAGGGCCTGCTGCTCACCTGGGATTGCGAGAGCCCGGCCCATTCACCGGACCGCTGGGACCAGCTGTGGCTCGACATCATCGACGCGGCGTGGGACGGCGCGCACCTGTACATCTACATCCACCACGGCGGGTACAGCGACGCCGGTGACGTGTCGCGCTGCCAGGACATGCTCTCCCAGCACACGGGCCGGAATCCCCAGGACGCGACGTGGTTCAACGAGTCCCAGGACCACCGCCTCGACAGCATCTGGATACGCGACTACGGACCGTTCTTCGTGCTCGATCCCGACGAGGAGTTCGGCATCGTCGACGCCACCTACGTGCGCTACAACCGCGACAACGACGACCTGCAGCCGGCCCACTTCGCGTCGTGGTGGGGCGTGCCGCGCCACGACTGGTCCTTTGCCACCGAGGGCGGTAACTTCCTGGCCAGCGGCAACGGCCTGTGCCTGGTCAGCGACACCATCGAGGGGCTCAACCCCCAGTACACCACCGCGGACATGGAACACCTGTACCGCGAGTATCTCGGGTGCACCGATCTGGTGATCCTGCCGGCGCTGGACGACGTCACGGGCCACGTGGACATGTGGATCACCTGGCTGGACCCGACCACGCTGATCGTGGGGGAGTACTCCGCGTCGGTGGACCCCACGGGCCGGCAGGTCATCGAGGCGGCGGTGCAGGACCAGCTGTCGCATCTGGTGGACCCGGGCAGCGGCGATCCCGTCGAGATCGTGCGCATCCCGATGCCCGACAACGACGGCCGCTCGGTGTGGCGTAACTACACCAACGGCATCTGGATCGACGACACGTACCTCATGCCCGTGTACGACGGCTTCGAGTCGGAGCAGGCGCTGGCCGTCGCGGCCTTCGAGAACCGCGGTGTGGACGTGATCCCCATCGACGCCGACGTGGTCATCACCTCTGCGGGCGCCCTGCACTGCATCTCCCGCACCATCGTGCGACCCACGGGTGGCACGACCCCGGGCGACGACGACGACCACGGCGACGACGACGACCTGGGCGGGGACGACGACGACGCGGCCTCGGACGACGACGTGAACGAGGACCTGGTCGCCCCCGAAGGCTGCAGCTGCGGCGTCGTCGGAAGGCCCGCGGCGCCCCTGGTCGGGCTCGTCACGGCGGCGCTGCTGCTCACCCTGAACCGCAGGCGGCGTTGAAAACGCACCGGACCGAGCCCCCGACCCCGCGCTCTCGCTATAATCGCCTCCTCATCCAGGAGGGCAGGGGATGGACGCCGTCCGGCTCAAGGATCCCGAGAACACCAACGTGCTGGGCCTGCTCATGGGCGGCCTGCTCACCTCCATGCTCCAGGACGAGGCGCGGCTGGCCAAGGCCAGGTCCCTGTCCGGCGACGTGTGGATGCGCGCCGGGCCCATGTGGGCCACGCTGAGCTTCGACGGCAACGGCGTCGAGGTGATCAGCGGCAAGACCGAGTCGCGCAGGGCCTCGGTCGAGGGCGAGATGGGCACGCTGGTGGGGGTGGTGACCGGCAAGGGTATGGTCGGTCCGTTCCTCGCCGGCAAGATCAAGATCGGCGGCAACCCCTTCATGCTGCTCAAGATGTTGCCGCTGATCATGGCCGAGTAGAGAACCCTCCGAGACCCCAGGGAGCACCCCATGCGTAGCAAGCTGGTCGAGATCTTCGGCGAGGACCGCGTCGTCACCGACGCCGACGCCCTGCACGAGTACTTCGACGACTCCACCGAGCTCGACGGCCAGGATCCGGCCGCCGTGGTCTTCCCCACCTCCACCGAGGAGATCCAGGCGCTGGTCCTGGCCGCCTCGGAGCTGGGATCGTCCATCACCCCCCGCATCGCCAACACCAACGTCGGCGGCCTCGCCATCGCGGCGGAGGGGGGCATCATCGCCGACCTGACCCGCATGAACCGCATCCTCGAGGTGGACGCCGACGAGATGTACGCGGTCATCGAGCCGGGGGTGACCCAGATTCAGCTCAAGGAGTACATCGTCGAGCACGATCTGCCCCTGACCCTGGGCTACTCGCTGGGCCCGCCCCACGTGTCCGTGCTCGCCAACTCCATCCTCGACGGGTTGACCAACCGCTCGCTCAAGTACGGGTCCATGTCCCAGTGGATCTCCGGCCTCGAGGTGGTCCTCGCCGACGGCTCCACCCTCAAGACCGGGTCGTGGGCCATCGACGGCGTGCCCCCCTTCGGCCGGCCGCCGATCCCCGACATCACCGGCATCTTCACCGCCTTCCAGGGCACCACCGGCATCGTCACCAAGATGGCCTTCCAGCTGTGGCCCGCCCACCCGCTGGAGCAGCGCCTGTTCGTGCTGGGTTACGACAGCCACTCCGTGTTCGACGCGGTCCAGCGCCTGTGCAAGCTCGAGATCTGCGAGGACATCGGCGGCCTGAGCTGGCCCACCGGCAAGATGATGATGGGTGTCCAGTACCCCAACCCCGTCCCCGACCCCGACGAGCCCAAGTACTTCCTCTACGTGGACTTCGCCGCCAACCTCCCCGAGGAGATGGCGCTGAAGGAACGCCAGCTCAGCGCGGTGCTCGACGACCTGCGCGCCCAGGGCGCCCGCTTCGAGGACCCCCTCGACATCCAGACCCTGCTCAAGGTCAACCCCGCCATGGGCGTGTTCGCCGAGTTCCCCGTGGACCTCGAGTTCCTCACCAACCATGGCGGCGGCGGCCTCACCTGGATGGGCACGTACGGGCCCCTCTCCCGCTTCGCCGACACGGCCGAGACCTGCAACGAGGTCATGGTCCGCCACGGCTTCGCTCCCTCCATCGTCAGCCGCCCCATGCGCGGCGGCCACTTCGGCGTGCTGCGCTTCCTCGCCACCTTCGACAAGGCCGACGAGGAGCGTATCCAGCAGGTCCGCGTCATGATGCGCGAGCTCCTCGAGGTCGTCACCGACGCCGGCTTCGCCATGTACAAGACCCCCGACTGGGCCCTTCAGTGGCTCAAGGAACGCATCGATCCCGGCACGCTGGAGATGATCCGCAAGATCAAGAAGCTGACGGACCCCGAGGGCATCCTGAACCCGGGCAAGATGGACGTCTGACCGCACACGCCCTCCCCAGGGCCCGCGGCTGGCCCCGTGCTAGACTCGTCTCGTAGGGGGAGCCATGTCACGATCCTCGCTCACGACCTTGTCGGCCCTCGCCGTGGTCTTCCTGGGATGTCCCGACAACCGCCAACTCATCGACGACGACGACGACATCTCTGCGCTGGACGACGACGACACGTCCGGCAGCGACGACGACGACGACACGTCCGGCAGCGACGACGACGACGACACCACCGAGCCGGCCGATATCTGCGACGACCACCCAGGCGAGATCCTCTGTGACGGCGACACCGAGGTCGTCTGCGACGAGGACGGTGACATCGCCTCGACCCAGGAATGCGACACCGACGCCGGGGAGTACTGCGTCGAGGGCGAGGGCTGCGTGGACCTGTGCCAGGACGCCGCGGACCACGGCCGCAGCGACGGCTGTGTCTTCCTCTCCGCCGACCTGGAGCTGATGGTCCCCTACGGGATGTTCGGCCACGGGATCGTCGCGGGAAATCCCCACGAGAGCCTGCCCGCGGACGTCGTCGTCGAACAGCGGGAGGACGACGTCTGGACCACCCTGGATGCGCGGACGATCGATCCACGGACCGCCGAGGTCTTCGAGCTGGCCGAGAGCGAGCACACGTTCAGCGCGCTGGCAGGGAACGCCTACCGCCTCACCTCGACCCTCCCGGTCCACGCGTGGTCGTTCAACCCGATCGACTCCATCGCCGTCACCGACGCCTCACTGCTCGTCCCGGTCGCCGTGACCGACACACACCACCGTCTGCCGGGCTGGGACCAGGGCGTGGGGGACAGCTCCTGGGCGACGATGAACGTGGTCGCGGGCGCCGACGCGACCGAGGTCACCGTCGTGCCCACGGTCGCGACGGCCGGGGGCGTGGACGTGCCCGCGGCCGACCCGGGTGACACGCTGACCTTCACCCTCGACCAGGGTGACCACCTGCAGATCATCCCGGCCGAGCTGCACGAGCGGTTCGCCGGAACCGTCGTGTCCAGCGATCCGCACCCGGTGTCCGTGTTCTCCGGGCACGGCTGCGCATTCGTGCCCGTGGACAGCACCGGCGCCTGCAACCACCTCGAAGAGCAGGTGCTGGGCCTGAGCCGATGGGGCACACAGTACGTGGCCGCGCGCCTTCCGCACCGCAATCCCGGCGCCCCCGAGGAGGTCCACTGGCAGATCGTCGCCGGAGACGACCCGGTCTCCCTGATCTTCGAGGCCGACGCGGGCGTCACCGGCCTGCCCGCGCACACCCAGCTGGAGATGGCTGCCGGGGAGGTCGTCGATCTCCAGGTCGCGGGTGATCTCCAGCACCCCGGCGATTTTTTCGTGACAGGGGACAGCCCCTTCATGTTGACCCAGTACAGCGTCGGCTGGGGCTCCCTCGATCCCTCGCTGCCCAACGGCGTGGGCGATCCCTGCATGACCCAGACCGTGCCCATCGACGCCTTCCGCGACGAGTACATGACCTACGCCCCCCCGGGCTGGGACGATCATCACCTCGTCGTGGTCCGTTCCCACGACCTGGACGTCCGGATCGATGGCGCCGTGCTCGAGGACTGGCCCTACGATCCCTTCACCGCGCCCCAGGACTACGAGATCCTCCACGTCGAGGTGGGCCCCGGCGCCCATCACCTCGAGGGTGACGCGCCCTTCGGGCTGATGGTCATGGGCTGGGGTGGCGCCGATGCCTACTGCTATCCAGGAGGATTCGAGGGCCCCTGAGCCTCGACCCACGCCTTCCGACGCTCCCGCCGGCTCCTGACGAACTCCCGCGCCCCGTCGTCCGTGCGATTCACGGCGATGCCGATGTCCAGCCCGGCCGCGTCGAACACCTTCAGCGCGTTGTCGTCGCACGCCATCTCGCTGACCACGTGGGCGTCGGAGTTGCACACGACGGGGACGCCGAGGGCTACGGCCTGCTGTAGCGCATCGACGGTGGCGTCGAAGGGGGACTTGCCGAAAAGGACGGTGCAGTCGTTGACCTCGAAGGCGATGCCGTGGCGGGCCATGGCGGGGAGGAGGCGGTCCATGTCCAGCGGGTGGGTGCGCTGGGTGGGGTGGACGAGGATGTCGATGAAGGGGTTGCGGTCGAAGGCGGCGATCACGGCGTCGGTGTTGGCGGCGGCGCCGTGGTTCTCGAGCAGCCCCTTGATGGGGTGCAGCCCCAGCGAGACCAGGTCGAACCAGGGGAGGACCTCGAAGGGGACGTCGATGTGCCCCTCGGGGTCGAGGACGTTGGCCTCGATGCCCTTGTAGACGCGCACTCCCTCCCAGCGGGCGGGGAAGCGCTTGGCGTAGATGTGGAAGATGAAGCGGCTGGGGGCCATGGCGAGGCCGTGGTCGGTCAGGGCGATGGATCGCATGCCGAGCTGGGCCGCGCGCGAGACGACCTCACCGACGGTCATCGTGCCGCAGTGGGACCGCAGGGTGTGGATGTGAAGGTCGTGGAGGATCATCTGGGGATCAACCTCGTCGTCGCAGGGCGACGACAGCGGCCAGGATCAGCAGGCCGACGGGGGCGGCGCCGGTGCGGCCGGCGGACGTGCAGCCGCAGCCGGACTCCCAGCTGTGGTCGTCGTCGTCCTGGGGCCCGGGGCCGCCGTGGGTGTCGTCGTCGCCGGGCTCGGTGTCGTCGTCGCCGGGCTCGGTGTCGTCGTCGTCGCCCACCACATCGTCGTCGTCGGCAGCGTCGTCGTCGTCGTCGTCGGAGACGTCGTCATCGTCGTCGCCGCCGGTGTACCAGACGAACTTGACGGCGTCGTAGGCGATCTTGCGGTGGTAGGTGTCGTAATCCTCGCCAGTGTTGTCGCCGAGGTGGATGCGCTCGTCGCCGCCGCCGGAGAAGCGGAACACGCCCAGGCTCTGCCAGCCCTTGTCCGTGGCGTGGTTGAGGGTGGCCGACGACGTGCCGTCGGCGTGGTGGATCTGGTAGGTGACGTTCTGCGAGTCGGCCTCGGTCTCGGGGACGTGGGCCAGGACCTCGTAGTCTCCGGCCGTGGACACGGTGAAGTGCCACTCGCCCACGGTCTCCTCGTAGGCCTCGTCCGTGGCGTAGGTGTAGTAGTGGTGCCCGTCGTGGCCCTCGGACACGTCCCACCACCACTCGCTGACGCGGTGGAAGCACGCGCCGTCACTCTCGCTGACGATGGTCTCGCCCCCGTCGAGGTCGGCCTCGCAGGTGTCGCCACCGCCGCCGCAGTTGTCGCTGGTGATCCAGTCGCCGTACGAGGGATCCCCGTAGGTGTAGAACTCCGCGGGCATGGACTGGCACCACCACGACCCGCACACGGACTGCACCTGGAAGTGCAGGTGGGCGCCGCACACCCAGCCCGTCAGGCCGATGCGGCCCACCACGGTCCCGGTGGGCACCCAGTCCCCCACCGAGAGGCTCGAGGACCACTGCTCCATGTGCAGGTACAGCGCGGCCGATCCGTCGCCGTGGTCGAGCACCACGTAGTTGGCGTCGTTGGCGTAGCCCGAGTCGCAGCCGCCGGTGTTGGAGTCCATGCGGACCGCCTCCACCGTGCCCGAGGCCGCGGCGAGCACGTCGTAGCCCTCGCTCAGGCCGAAGTCCCAGGCCCACGAGCCGTAGCCCGTGTGGCTGCCGCCGTTGTGGTCCTGGGTGCACATGTACGAGGCGCCGCAGGTCCACGGCGCCTCCAGGGTCGGCTGGCCGACGACGGCCAGGGTCAACAGCAACGGCAAGCTCATCGGATCCTCCCCTCAGATGATCCGGTTCAGTGATCCATGCCCAGCACCATGCGCGGCCGCACGGCCGTCACACCGTACCAGTCCGCCGTGAACGGCTCGGTGATGTGGCCGTCGATGGTGACCAGCCCGCGCCGCAGGTCCTCGTTCACGCGCAGGGCGTGGCGGGTCCCCATCTCCTGGATGACCTGCACGAACGGCCGGGTGGCGTTGCACAGGGCCCGCGTCGAGGACCGGGCCATGGACGACGCCACGTTGGGCACGCACAGGTGCACCACCCCCTCCTCCACGTAGGTGGGGTCGTCCAGGGTCGTGGGCCGGGATGTCTCCACGGCGCCCGCGTCGTCCGCGGCGAGGTCCAGCAGCAGGGCGCGCGGGCGCATGGTTCGCACGTGTTCCCGCGTGACGAGGTAGCCGGGCTGCCCGGGAGCCCACGGGAAGGTGTTGACGAGGATGTCGGCCGAGGCCACGGCCCGCGCCAGCACGTCGGGGTGGCAGACCAGGGTGCGAAGCCCGGGGACCGCGTCCATGGCCCTGCGCAGGCGCTGCTCGTCGGGGTCGAGCAGGAACACGTCCGCGCCCAGGGCGCAGGCCGTGCGGGCGGCCTGGAAGGCCATGGTGTTGGCGCCGAGGATGCGGATGCGGGCCGGAGCGATCCCGGCCACGCTGCCTGCGATCTTGCCGCGTCCGCCCGCGGTGGAGGCGCTGTGCGCCAGGGCCAGCACGATGCCCATCTGCCCGGCGATCTCCAGCATGGGCTCGAGGATGGGCCGGTACTCGTCGTCGTCGCCCACCAGCTCGGCGGCGATGGCCGTGACCTGCCGCTCGATGAGCGCCTGGGCCAGGCTGCGATTGCCGGCCACGTGCAGGTACGCCATCAGGGTCATGCCGTGGCGGAAGTAGCGGTACTCCGACGGCTGCGGCTCCTTGACCTTGAGCAACAGGTCGGACCGGGACCAGACCTCGGCCGCGTCCGCGACGATCTTCGCGCCCGCCGCCTCGTACGTGGAGTCGTCGAAACGCGCGGTCTGCCCCGCCCCCGTCTCCACCCGCAGCTCCGCGCCGGCCCCGATCAGCTCGGCGGCCATCGGCGGCGTGAGGGCCACGCGCCCTTCACCGGCCTTGATCTCCTTGACGATGCCTACTCGCATCGGTGTGTCCTCCAGCCCACGGGATCGTGGACCCCATAAACTAACAGACCGGCGACCGGTTCGGGTCCGCAAGACCTGTGGTTTTCCATTCGTCGTCCGCGTAGTCTGGTCACTCGAGGGTACGAGCGCCATGACGGACGAATCCAGCACCACCACCGGCGCGTACGGCCGCGCTCCCAGCGAGTGGGAGGGCGTGTTCACCGACGCGCTGCGAGACCACGCCCACACCGACCTGCGTCGGGCCCTGCGCGCCCTCGGCCGGGAGATCCAGGAGCAGACGTCGAACGTCGACGAGCGTGCCGAGGGCCCCCGCCTCGAACGCCTGGTGGAGCAGGCCCGCCGTGTGCTGCGGTCCGAGCCCACCGAGGCCGAGGCCCTCGAGCTCGAGCTCGACCACGAACGCGCCCTCTGGGCCAGCTGGCGCCAGCGCTACCGCGAAGCGTTCATCCCCACCGCCCTGCAGCCCTACCTCGACAGCTGCGGTGTCTTCGTCCAGCCCTGCGTCGAGGGGGTCCAGTTCGACGGGTTCGACAAGTTCCGCGGCTGGTCCCCGCGCCGCGGCGAGGCCCTGACCCTCTTCGCCGGCCCCGGCGACGGCGCGCCCCCCAACTTCTTCTCCCGCTACGAGGCCCGTCACGACCGCTTCGTCGTCGAGCGCGCCTACCGCACCACCTTGCCCCGGGGCGCCGGCAAGACCTGCATCCTCGAGCACCTCGACGCCCTCGTCCCCGCCGGCCGCGGCCCGACCGAGCTCGTCTTCGACAACGTCAAGAACTCCGCCACCTTCGACGCCCACGTCGTCCTCGCCGACGACGGCCCCCACCTCCGCCCCGACGTCCCCTGGCAGGCCTCCCCCCTCGGCCGCCTCGGCCACCGCCTCCTGCAGCACCGCGGCCGCACCATCACCGATGTCCGGCCCACCCTCGACGCGTTCGGATTCCTGGATCTCGTGCTGGTGTCCGGCCCGGCCTGATCAGTCCGCGAACTGCGCGCAGGTAGTCCCCAGCCGGGTCGTGTCCACCAGCGCCCCCGCGTACCAGTAGCCCTCGTTGACGAAGGCACACAGATCGGCGAGCAGCTCGGCCTGCAGCGCGGGCTGGGAGGCGGCGAGGTTGACGGCCTCCTCGGGGTCGGCGGCCATGTCGTAGAGCTCGTCGAGCTCGCCGGGGTACTTGTTGTGGCGCGAGTAGGGGGGGCAGCTGTCGTTGCCCTCGTCCTCGTCGCGGATGTACTTGGTCTGGCCGCGGACGATGCCGGCGGTCTCCACGTCCCGCTCGAAGAACAGGTCGTGCTCGGTGACGGCGCCGGCGAGGACGTCGTCGACCAGGGATCGGCCCTCGCGGTCGCCGGACCAGTCGAGGCCGGCGGTCTGGATCAGCGTGGGGCCCATGTCCACCTGGCTGACCCAGCCGTCGAGGGCCAGGCCGGCGGGGAGGCGGTCCGGGGCGCGGACGGCGAACGTCACGGCGAGCACGTCGTTGTACGGCGAGCAGCCGTGGTACAGGTAGTCGCTGCGCTCGCCCAGGCTCTCGCCGTGGTCCACACCGAACATGACCACCGAGTCCTCGAGCAGGCCCCGGTCGGCCAGGCCGGCCATGAGCTCGCCGAACAGGTCGTCGGTGTCGCGGACCTGGCTCATGTACACGGCGCGCACGTGGGCGAGGTCCTCCTCGTCGAAGGGGATCTGGCCGAGGATGGCCGCGTCCAGCTGCAGCCCGGCGCTGGCATCGATCTCGCCGGTGTACTCCTCGGGGTGGAACTCGCTGTAGTACGGCTCGATGAGGGTGTACGGCACGTGCGGGTTCATCAGGTGCATCCACACGAACAGCGGCTCGTCCGCGGGGCGCTGGTCGAGCTCCACCCAGAACTGGTCGACGAGCTCGCGGTCGCGCACCGCGTGGTTCTCGTACACCCCCTCGTTCTCGTGCGACCAGGTGCACACGCGCACGTCCACGCCGCGGTCGATGAACTGGCAGGTATTCGAGGCCGCGCCGATCACGTGGTAGCCCGCCTCGTCGAAGCGCTCCATCAACGTGGGCTGGATGGGCAGCGGCCACCCCGTGTTGCGGCGCACGCCGTGGCTGTGGGGGTACACGCCGGTGAGGGTGGACGCCACCGCCGGGGACGTGATGCCCCGCACGGCGAGCACGTCGCGGAAGTGCGTGGACTCGGCGAAGAACGCGCTGAGGTTGGGGTGGGTGGCGTGGGCGGACTGCCAGCCCTCCATGGTGTGCCGGGCCAGGGTGTCCACCGCGACGAGCACCACGACCGGGGCGGGGGCCCACTCGCTGATGATGTCGTCGGGGGGCTCTTCCTCGGGCTCGCGACACGATCCCATGGCGAACAGCACGGCCGCGCACGCGGCGGCGGCGATCCAACCGACGCGCTTCACTGGATGGCCACTCCCGACACGACCACCGAGTCCACCGCCGGATCCAGGGAGGTGGTGTAGGGCAGCACCGCGCGCTCCACGGGCCGGATCTCGCCGTCCTGGAAGCCCGACTCGAAGTTCACCGCGAGGGGATCGGGGACGAACATGACCGCCAGCCCCTCCACCGCGTCGTCCCCCTCGCCGTCGGTCACCTCCATCAGCACCAGCAGCTCCGTGTTGGAGTCGTCGGTCTGGTTGAGGTTGACCGATCGCATCCAGCCGTCGCCCATCTTCTCGATGGTGTAGCCCATGGCCACGCCCTCGGTCTGCCAGGCCACGTCGAACAGCACCTGCGGATCGTCTTCGAAGCCCTCGCCCGTCCCGGAGACGAGGTGGACCACCACCGGGTCGTCCGCGCCCGCGGCGTTGAGGCCGGCGAGCATGTCGGGGGTGTCGTCCTCGTCGAAGTAGCCCAGGGTGATGGAGGACGACTCGACCTCGGTCAGCGTGACCAGGGCGCTGGCGTTGCGCATGAAGCCGTCGCTCTTGCCCCCGGCCACGTAGCAGTACGTCTTGTTGTACTGGGCGTAGCACATCACCCAGTCGTCCAGCCCGTCGCCGTCCAGGTCCATCATGATCTGCGAGTCGGCGACGGCCGCGTCCGGGGTCATGGACGACAGGGGGGACCAGTCCACCACCTCGGAACGGCGCGTGAACGACCCGGCGCCGTCGTTGGACCACACCACGCCGTTGAAGTGCTGCAGGTCGAAGGTGGTGAGATCCACGTCGCCGTCACCGTCGATGTCGCCGAAGGCGCGGACCGTGTGCCCGTCGTCCGCCTGGAACAGGTCGCGGCGGATGAAGCTGTCGTCGCAGTCGATGGAGTACGCCTCCACCCACCCCTCCCACAGGGACTGCACGACCACCTCCTGGATGTCGTCGCCGTCGAGGTCGGCCATGATCACCGCGGCGATCTCGTCGCCGGAGGCCAGCTGCACGGGGAAGGTCATGGGATCCTGCGACTGGCCCCCGGACGTGAAGGGATACCAGCGGGGCGTGTCCTCGGCGCGGCCCATGACCATGTAGGGCTGCAGCCGCGAGGTGTACTCGTCGATGCGGTCGTTGCAGTTGTCGTCGATGCCGTTGCACAGCTCCTGGGCGTTCGGGTAGACGTTCGGGTCGCTGTCGTCGCAGTCGGTGGCGTACTTGATCGCGTCGCCGTCCAGATCGCTGACGTTGGGCTCGGGGTTACACGCGAAGCCATAGGGGATGTCCGCGTCCTCGGTCGCGTCGTTGCACGCGCACCACAGGGCGAGCAGGGCGAAGACGAACCATGGACGGGACGCGCGCATCGCGTACAAGCATACCGCGGTGTGGGGGGGCGTGGGCGGGGCCGCCCCCCCCCCGCGGGGGGGGGCGGGGGGGGCGGGGGGGGGCCGGGGCGCCGGGGGGGGGGCGGGGCCGCCCCCGCCCCCGCCCCTGCCGCGGCGCCGGGGGCGGGGGGCTACAGCTTGGCGTGGAGGGCGGAGCGGTCGCCGTCCTCGATGGCCATGGCGCGGGCGTACACCATCGGCAGCAGCTCGTGGGTGAAGAAGCGAGCGGTGGCCACCTTGTTGAAGTAGTAGCGGGCCGCCTCGTTCTTGTCGCACAGCTCGTCGACGGAGCAGCCGGCCTCGGCCACGAGCTCGTCGAGCTTGCGCTGGGCCACGCCCGCCTGTTGCAGCAACAACACGCCGTAGGTGACGTCGCCGAACAGGCCGAGGTAGTTGGTGGCCACGAGCACCGGCAGCTCCCGGTCGCCCATCATGCCGGCCTGGCCCAGGCGCATGGTGACCTCGGCGAGCTTGTCGCGGCTCTTCTCCACGAGCGTGACCTCGTCCTTGAGGCCGTCCACGGACTTGGCGTCCTCGATGAGCTCGGTGAACTCGCCGAGGAAGCTCATGAACAGCATGCCGGACTTCATGGTGAGCTTGCGGCCCAGCAGGTCCAGGGCCTGGATGCCGTTGGCGCCCTCCCAGATGGTGAAGATCTTGGAGTCGCGCGCCGCCTGCTCGAGCGGGTACTCGCCGCAGAAGCCGTAGCCACCCAGCACCTGGATGCCGACGCGGCACACGTCGTCACACATGTCGGAGTTGTGCGCCTTGACCACCGGCGTGAGCAGGTCGCACAGGTTCTGGTATTTGTCCTTGTCCTCGGAGTTCTGGATCATGTCGTCGTAGTACGCGACGCGGTAGGTCAGCGCGCGCATGGCCTCCACCCGGGCCTTCATCATCATCAGGTTCCGGCGCACGTCCGGGTGCTCGATGATGGCCACGCGCTCGGCGTTGGGGTCCTTCATCTTGTCCCAGGCGACCCCCTGGACGCGCTCCTTGGCGTAGGCCAGGGCGCTCTGGTTCGCGGCCGACGCCACGGCCAGGGCCTGTGCGCCCACCGCGTTGCGGGCCTCGTTCATCATGTGGAACATGATGCGGATGCCGTCGCCCTCGTTGCCGATGATGGTGCCGAGGCACTCGCCGTTGCTGCCGAAGTTGAGCAGGGCGGTGGAGCAGCCGTGCATGCCCATCTTGTGCTCGATGCTGCCGCATTCGACGTCGTTGGACTCGGTGAGGTTGCCGTTGTCGTCGATGCGCACCTTGGGCACGACGAAAAGGCTCAGGCCCTTGGCGCCGGGGGCGGCGTCCGGGGTCTTGGCGAGCACGAGGTGGATGATGTTCTCGGTGATGTCCTGGTCACCGCCGCTGATGAACAGCTTGGTGCCCTCGATCTTGTAGGTCTTGCCGTCGCCCTCGGGGAAGGCCTTGGTGGCGGCGTCGCCGACGGCGGTGCCGGCGCCCGGCTCGGTGAGGCACATGGTGCCGGCCCAGACGCCGGTCAGCATGTTCGGCAGCAGCCTCGTGGCTTCCTCCGGAGCAAAGTGTTGCAGCAGGTCCGCGGCGGCCGCGGTCAGCCCGGGGTAGATGACGAACGCCGGGTTGGCGCCACAGAACATCTCGATGGTGGCCAGCTGGATCTGGCGGGGCAAGCCCTGGCCGCCGATCTCGATGTCGGCGCTGGGGGAGACCCAGCCCCCCTCGCAGTACTGCGTGTACACGTCCTTGAGGCCCGTGGGCGTGGTCACCACGCCGTCGGCGAGGGTACAGCCCTCCTTGTCCCACTCGGCGTTCTTGGGAGCGAGCACGGTGGTGGCGAACTTGCGCGCCTCCTCGAGCACCATGTCGTAGAGCTCGCGGTTGTACTCGGCATATTTGGGGAACTGGGAGAGACCTTCGAGACCCAGGATCTCGTACAGGTTGAACTGGATATCGCGCATGTCGGCGATGAAGTCGCTGGCCATTGGTGGGGCTCCTCCAGGGGTTCAAGGGATGAATGAGTATTCACTCATGACCGTTTTTGATCCACTCAGCACGAAAGCATAGATGGATCCGTCGCCGGTGAAAAGGGCATGAATGACTGTTCATTCATTCTGGGCCTGGAAAGGAGGGAGAAACGCGCGCGGGCGCTAGGCAGGCCCGGTAGGCTTTGGTAACGTGCCGCCCCGAGGTCGGACCATGGTCACGGACGCGATGCAATCGATGCAGCAGATCGCCGCCACGAAGGCCGAGGGCCGCCTTGCAGCCGATCTGCTGCAGTCTGCAGCGGAGCTGGTCGGCACCTCCATGGCCCGCGTCCTCCAGCAGCTGGGCGACCACCTCGGGGACATGCACGGCGTGGCCGGCGACGCCGCCTCCCACCTCGTGGGTTCGGGCGGCAAGGGCGTGCGGCCGCTGCTGACCCTGCTCAGCGCCGGCGCGGCCGGGGGTGATCCCGAGGGTGCCGTGACCTACGCCGTCGCCGCGGAGATGATCCACAACGCCACGCTGCTGCACGACGACGTCATCGACGACGGCACCGTGCGCCGCGGCCGCCCCACGCCGCGCATGATCTGGGGCAACACCGCGTCCGTGCTCTCCGGCGATCTGCTGTTCATCGAGGCCCTGCGCACGGTGGAGAGCGCGGGTGATCCGGTGGTCCTGCGCGAGATGATGGACACCGTGGCCCGGCTCGTGGAGGGGGAGGTCGTCCAGTTCGAGCACCGGGATCGGTTCGACCTGACCCTGGCCGTCTACGACCGCATCGTCGAGTGCAAGACCGCCTCGCTGTTCCGCTGGTGTGCGAGCGCCGGCGGTCGCGCCGGCGGCGGTGACCCCGCCGCCGTGGACGCGCTGGGCCGCTACGGCCGGCACGTGGGCCGGGCCTTCCAGGTCCGCGACGACGTCCTCGATCTGGTCGCCGATCCCGACCGCCTCGGCAAGGACCTCGCCGCCGATCTCATCGGCGGCAAGATCACCCTGCCTGTGCTGTACGCCCTGGAGGGCAACGACGACCTCGCCGCCGCCCTCGCCCGGGGTGTGGACGAGGCCCTGCCCCTGCTGCCGGCGGCCCTGAAGCGCGCCGACGCGCTCGCCCGCGCCAGGGCCTGGATGCGCGGCGAGCTCGACCAGGCCCTCGACGCCGTGGGCAGCCTGCCGCCCTCGCCAGCCGCCGCCACGCTCGCCCAGGTCGCCGAGGCCATCGGCACTCGCGACCACTGAACCCCCGTTCACACGTCACCCCTTCAACCTTCAACCTCCAACCCCAAACCCGCCCCCCGCGCCTGTGTTAATTTGAAGCCATGGGTTCGACACTGCAGGCCGACCAGCGCCGTACCGGGCAGTTCTACACGCCGCCCGAGGTGGCCCGGTTCCTGCTCGAGCTCCTGGGCGTGCTGCAGCCCGAGGCGCGCACCAGCCGGACCGTGATCGATCCGGCCTGCGGCCAGGGGGTCTTCCTCGAGGCCGCGCTCGACGTGCTGGAGCAGCCCCCCGAGCGCGCCGTGGGCGTGGACCTCTACGCCCAGCAGGGCGGCATCTGGGACGATCCCGACGGCGCCGTGGAGCAGGTGGTGGGGGACGGCCTGCTGGAACCGGCCGGCGAGTGGTTCGACCTGGTGGCCGGCAACCCCCCGTTCCACGGCGAGGCCTTGCGGTGTCTGGCGGATCCCGATGATTCACGCGGCCGGCAGCTCGCCGCAGCCATGGTCCGGCACTACTCCCTGTGGCGGGGCGGGGTGCGGGACGCCGCCGCGTCCACACCGCAGCTGCTCATCCCCGGCACCCAGGCGGACCTGGCGCCGAAGACCCTGGAACAGCTGTCCCGCTACCCGGTGGAGCTGGCATTCCTGGACCGCTTCATCAGCCTCTGTCGGCCCGGCGGCCACGTGGTCATCGTGTTGCCCGAAGGGGTGGTGGCCAACCGCCGGCTGCAGTACGTGCGGGATTGGGTGCAGGAGCGCTGCGCGCTGCTGGCCGTGGTGAGCCTACCCCGGGGCACCTTCCGCAAGTCCGGGACCTCGGCGGTCACCGCCACGCTGATCCTGCGCCGGCTCGCGCCGGGCGAGGCCGACGCCGGCCGCACCCTGCTGCTCGACGTGGAGCGCCTGGATCGCCTGGACGGCCTGCTCGACGACCTCCGTCGATCGGTCGAGGAGCGAACCCATGGCGCGTAGCCCGAGCCTGTGGGTGGAGCCCGGCGAGCTGGTGGGGCACCGCTGGGATCCCGCCTACTGGGACCCGGCGCTGCGCGATCCGCTGGCCCGCTGCGCGTTCCCCGTGGCCGCGCTGGGCGACTTCATCCCCGAAGGCGGGATCAAGTACGGCCGTATCCTGCCGGGCCGCCGCCCGCCCGAAGGCGCGGGTCCCCTGTACGTGACCCAGCGCAGCATCCGCCCCACCGGCTTCGACCCTGGCGCGTGCGTGTCCATCGAGGAGGGCTGCGCCTGGGACACCCCGCCCGTTCGCGTCCGCCGCGGCGACCTGCTGCTGCCGCGGTCCGGGGTGGGTACCCTGGCCAAGGGCGTGATGGCCGTGTTCGACCACGACGCGGACGCGGTGGTGGACTGCTTCACCGACCGCATCAGCCTGGACGGCTACTCGTCGGCGGTGGCCGCGCTGTTCCTGCGCACGCCCCACGGGTGGCTGCAGATCCACCGGCTGATCAACGGCGTGGGCCCGCCCAACATCTCGTTCGGCGAGATCCGCGGGCTCGAGGTGCCGGTCTTCCCCGACCCGCTGGCCGCCGCCATCGAGGCCCGCCACCGGCGCGTCCAGCGGGCCCACGTGGCGTGGCTGGCGCGACGGGACAGCGTGGCGGCGGCGGGCCGCGATCCCGGCGCCGATCCCCACTGCAGCGAGCTGACGCGCGCGGCCTCGCGAGAGCTGGTGTCGGCCCTGGCCGCCGTCTCGGCCTGGGTCGAGGGGGAGTCCTTGCCCGAGTGAACCTCTTCGGATCGTGCTCGGCCCGCGTGATCGTGGGATCGAGGGAGGAGCCATGCTAGCAGTCTGGATCGCCATCCCGCTGGTGCTCGTCGCGGCCGTCGTGGCCAGGCTGTTCGCCGGGTACCCCGCCCCGGAGCGGGAGTTCAAGCACCTGTCGCGCTGGTCGCACTCGTTCCTCCGCACGGCCGGCGAGTCCATGTTCCCCGCTGGCGGGGATCTGCCGCCGTCGTCCGAAGAGGTGGACCTCGTGGGCTACCTCGACAACTGGCTCGGCTCGATCCCCAAGCAGCAGCGGGTGCTGATGAACCTGCTGTTCCTGCTGCTCGAGCAGGCGCCGCTGGTGTTCGGCCCGCACCTCAGCCGCTGCTCGAAGCTGCCCGACGCCGCGCGCACCGCCTACTTCGAGAAGTGGGACAACAGCCGCTTCTACTTCGTGCGCGCCATGCTCGTGTCCCTGCGCATGGTGTTGAGCTTCGCCTTCCTGGACCACCCCAAGGTCCACGAGGCCCTCGGCATCTCCGATCGCGACGCGTGCAAGCCCATCCCCAGCAAGCACCTCAGCCCCGAGGACCGGGGTGACGGACAGCTGCTGGACCTGAACGACCACGGCCCCGAGGTCACCGAGGAGGCGGACGTGGTGGTGGTGGGCACCGGCGCCGGCGGCGCCGTGGCCGCCAAGGAGCTCGCCGAGGCCGGCCTGAACGTGGTGATCCTCGAGGACGGCCCCTTCATCCGCCCCGAGGAGGTCGCCCGGGACTGCGGCATGGGCATGTCGCAGATCCTCGCCGAGGCCGGGCTGCGGACCATGATCGGCCCCACGGCCACCCCCACCATGCAGGGGCGCTGCGTGGGCGGGTCCACCCTGCCCAACTCGGCGATCCTGTTCCGTATCCCCGATCACGTGCTGAACGAGTGGCGCGACGACTTCGGCATCGAGGGCATCACCGACGACGCCCTCCAGGCCAGCTACACCCGCGTGGAGGGAGCCACCCGCAAGCAGCCCTGCAAGCCCTCGGCCCTGGGGCCCAAGAACCTGCTGTTCGCCAAGGGCGCCGAGGCCATGGGCATCGAAGCCCACGCCTTCGACCTGGCCAAGGAGGGGTGCAAGGGCTGCGGCGAGTGCCTGCCGTCGTGCCAGATCGGCGCCAAGCGCTCCACCGACATCTCCCACGTGCCCGACGCCGTGCGCGCGGGGGCCCGGCTGTACGTCAACTGCCGCTGCGACGAGGTCCTCGCCGCCGAGGGTGGCGTGCGCGGCGTGCTGGGATCGTTCCGCGACCACGACGGCAAGAAAGTCGGCCGCATCCGCATCAAGAGCCGCGCCGCCGTGCTCGGCGCCGGTGTGTTCGGCACGCCCATCATCCTCAAGCGCAGCGGGCTGGCCAACTCGTCGGGCATGGTGGGGCGCAACCTGCACACCCACCCCGGCGCCGCTGTCTTCGGCATCTTCGAGGACCCCGTCCGGCCCTGGATCGGCTCCACGCAGGGCTACGGCGCGTTCATCGACGACAAGCTCAAGATCGAGGTGCTGTGGTCGCCCATGTCCGTCATGGCCGTGCGCATGCCCGGCTTCGGCCACGTGCTCAAGGAGAACATGGCCCTGTTCAAGCGCCTGGCCATCTGGGACGCGGTCGTCCGCGGCACCTCCACGGGCCGCATCCTCGGCTACAGCGGCAACAACCCCACGGTCTGGTACCACCAGAACCAGCGCGACACCGACGAGCTGATCCGCGGCCTGCGCATCGTCTCGGAGATGTTCTTTGCCGCCGGCGCCGAGTTCCTGATGCCCGGCATCCACGGTCTGCCCTCGAAGCTGGGCCCCGATCAGGTGAACCTGCTCGAGCCCGGCACCGTCAAGCCGTCCCAGGTCGTGGCCGCCGCCACCCACCTCTTCGGCACCTGCCGCATGGGTGAAGATCCCCGCACGTCGGTCGTCGACTCCATGGGTGAGAGCCACGATGTCCGCAACCTGTTCGTGGTGGACTCCTCGGTCATGCCCAACGGCACCCAGGTGAACCCCCACGAGCCCATCATGGCCCTGTCGGACTACTTCACGCAGGGCGTCATCGAACGTCTCCGGAGGGATTGAGATGAGGGGTACGATCTTATTGCTGGCCGGGGCCCTGTTCCTTGCGACGCCCGCCTGGGCCAGCGACGCCCTGGACGGCACCTACGTCCTCGACCTCGACGCCAGCGACGACCTCGGCGAGGTCATGAAGGAGCTGGGCCTCAACGTGGTCATGCGCAGCGTGGTCAGCCGCATGAAGACCCAGCTCACCATCGACGGCGAGCCCGACAAGGTCACCCTGTCCATCAAGACCCCCATCCGCAGCCAGACGCAGGAGCTGAAGTGCGACGGCCAGGAGGTCGCGGTCGAAGGTGGTGAGTTCGGATCGGGCACCATGACCGTCCGCTGGAGCGCGGACGGCTCTGCCCTCGTCGCCACGTCGGACACCGTCATGGGCGAGGGCCGCGAGATCCACGCGGTGACCACGCGAAAGCTCGAGGACGCCAACACCCTGCTTCAGCAGTTCGAGCTGACCATCGACGGCGGGGAGAAGCGGACGATCAAGCGGATCTTCCGGCGGATGACCGACTAGCAGCGATCGACATCACTCCCCTCAGAAGTGACTTTCGGACGACTCCCCCAACCCAATCCTCGCAAACGATCCGCCTTCCGGATCGACTGACGAGGTCTTCTATCCTGACCGCCCGACTCGATCCGAAATCCGGATCGTTCGGGGAAGTCTGGTCGCTCCCTCATCGCCCGGCGGGGGTATCCTGCGGCCGCCCGGCCGGCGAGGTGAGGCGTGGGGTGGGGAGTTAGATTGCGTTGGACTGGGCTGTCGGCTCCGACGAAACAACGGGCGAACCAAGAAGCCATGAAGTTCTCCGTGACGGAACCTCGGGAAGTCTTGGTCGACCAAGACGGTCTGGAGTTCTCGCTGGAGGAACCTGAGGGCTTCTTGGATGGCGCGCAGGCGGCCGGCCGTGAGGGAGACCGATCCGAACCGTGATACCGGGGGCGTTGGGCCGCTGTTGTGGCTTCCGAATCCACCCGAACGCTGCTAGTCGATCTGTCCCGGCTCGGCCCCTGCGGCCCCCTCCAACTCGAACAGCTCGTCGAGCGTGAACCCCACGAAGGGGTTCTGCGGGATGGGGATGTCCCCCTCGGCCAGGTACAAGGTGCGCTGCTCGGGGGCGAAGATGATGGACTGGATGCAGCCATTGTTGGCGACCGTGTCAGCGCCGTCGGAGAGGTCGGGTGAGGCGGTCTCGCCGGTGTGGCCGTCGGTGGTGTCGCGCAGGATGGCCGCGGCGGTGTCCAGATCGATGGACCCGTGTACGGTCTCGGCCTCGTCCGGGTCCAGCAGCTGCCGCAGCCGCTCGTAGCGCGACGTGGAGTTGATCGAGGGGCTCAGGTGCAGCTCTTCGGCCCCGGCGAAGTGGTTGGTGGCCCAGACCACGCCGTCGGAATCCAGCTCGACCCTCTCCACACCGTCCACGGCCATCTCGAACACGGCCGCGCGGCCGGAGTTGCCGTCGGCCACCACGAACATCTCGGCCGAGCCGTGGATCTCCTCGTCGATGATGGCGGCCACGTCGTCGAGGCTGGCGGCCTCGCGCAGGATACGGCGCTCGATCTGGGAGTGGGCGCGGCCCTCGAGGAACGCGTCGGCGGTGCCGTGGGCCTCGTTCTGGGCGATGGAGATGCCCGCCTGGTTGATGCCCTGGTAGGTGGCGACGCCGCCGGGGAAGCCGAAGACGACGTTGGGCATCCCCTCGTCGGGGAAGCGCACGATCAGGGTGGGGTGGTCGATGATGTGGCGGACCTCGGACCAGTCGAGGTTGCGGCCGTGGATCAGCGAACCGTCCACCGTGGCGTCGCCGCCGGCGACGAACTGGCTGCACCCGAGGTTCTGGTTGATGTACTCCAGCGAGACGTCACCCCACGCCAGCAGCATGCAGCGGTCCATGGACCACAGCTCGTCGTCCATGGCGTCCACCATACCCTGACATTCCTCGACCACCTCGGGGTACGACGACGAGTAGGCGTAGTCCACCAGGCCGTGGTACTCGGCCAGCGGCTCCAGCAGCGCCATCTCGCTGCCCTCGATCCACTCCGCGCCGGCGAGGAGCTCCTCGCGCAGCAGCGTGCCCTGCTGATACCCCATGTCGTAGAAGCTGCCGCCCACGCGCAGCACCGCCACCGAGCCGCGGTACTCCAGCGAGGGCTCGAAGGTGGCGACGGTGTCGTCGTCGTCGCCCGCCGGGGCGCTGTCGTCGTCGTCGCCGCCGGTGCAGCCGGTCGTGAGGAAGGCCGCCGTGAGCAACGCGGTCGGGAACGTCAGGAGCTTCGGGTGTCGCATGTCCCGTTAATAGCGTCAGAACGTGTGATCGAACAAGAGATAGAACCCGATCGACGGCTCGGACGTGATCGTACCGTCCGGCTCCTGGACCGGATCGGATCCGACGGAGAAGTCGATGCGCCCCACGAACGCGTCCGCCCAGATCACGCGGATCCCGACCCCCGCGGATGGGTGCAGCGGCATCTCGGGCGCCTCGGCCGTGGCCGCCTCACCCGCGCCCCACACCGCGCCCACGTCCGCCGTGGGCACGAGCTGCCACAGCGTGGGCTGCTTGAGGAAGCCGTGGCGGAGCACGTCGATGCGGATCTCCAGGTTGCCCACGCCCTTGTGCGGCCCGTGCCAGCGACCGAACGGCGCCCCGCGGATCGTCTCCAGCCCCCCCATCCCGAGGATCGGCACCGACCCGCCCCAGCGCACCATCTCGTAGAAAGGCACGTCCCCGTACATCCACTCGGCCATGACCCGCGACGCCACCACCACGTTGCTGCCCAGGGGCACGAACGACCGCAGCGACACGAACAGGCCCCAGTACGCCCCCGCATCCAGCGCCGGCGACACCCGCGCGCTCGCCTCGGCCAGCACACCCCGGTGGGGCGTGAACTCCGGCTCCCGCGTGTCGATCATCACCCCGCCGGACAGCTGCAGCGCCATACCCCCGTCCATGCCGTAGGGCTGGTGTTGTGCCAGCAACGAACCCTCGTACGTCGCGACCTGGCTGTGCTGCACCATCGCCGCCGCGAACACCGCCAGCGGCCCACCCAGGTCTGCCCTCAGGGTGAAGTAGCCGAACGGCTGGATCAGCGAGTAGCGGTACCGCTTGCGCCGCGGGTCGTCGTCCACCAGATCGGTGATGTACACCCGCTCCCGCGCCGTCCCGTTGCCCATCCCCCAGTACCCGTCGTTGAGCCACGCGCGGAAGGCCAGCCACATGGAGAACCGCAGCCTGCCGCGGTCACCCAGCCCCGGCAGGTCCAGGCGGAAGCGGTGGTGGTGGTAGCCCCGGATCGTCGCGTACCCCTGCACCACGACCGACGCCACGTACGGGTCGCGATCCGGCGCCACCCGCTGCAGCTCCATCCGCGCCCCGAATCCCAGCCCGTCGTCCGTGTCGAACGCCACGTTCGGCAGCACGAACCACTTGTACTTCTTCGGTTTCTCGGGCTCTGCCGCCTCCCCCTCGGGCTCGACCGCGTCCCCGGCGGACTCCTCCGCCCCCGCCGGCCAGGCCAGCAGCAGCAGCACTGCGATGGGCGCCAGATGCTTCAAGTCCCTTCCTCGCCCTCCGCTTGCACTTCCACTTCCACTTCCTCCTCCACCGCTCTCGGCCCCTCACTCGGATCCCACCCGTTCAGCTCCTCAACCAGCGGCCGCAGCCACTCGAACTCCCGGGGCGCCTCCATCACCCCGTCCACCTCGCCCCCCTCCAATGCCGACACATCCACCACCGCCGAGAACAGGATCCTCAACCCATCCTCGACGTTCTCCTTCGACACCCGCTCGCGGTGCCCGTGCATCGTCGCCAGCTCCTCGCCGGAGATCGAGAACGGGATCAGCCCGTACGCGCGCGTGCCCCTGTCGCGGAAGTAGATGGAGTCGGTGAATCCCACCGACAGGATCGGCCCGGCCACGGCGTCGGCCTTGCCCGCCACCGCGTGGGACGTGATCGCCTTGTAGAACGGGTCCTCCCAGGTATTCCCGTTGCCCGGCCGATCGGCGATCACCTCGAAGGTGATGTTCGGATCGTGGTCCACCAGCTCGGCCAGCTCGTCGAGGATGGCCTGGCCGGGCGTGTCCAGCTGCAGCCGGCAGTCGAAGATGGCGGTGACCGCCGAGGGCACCACGTTCGGCTCCTCGGCCCCGTCCAGGCCGGTCAGGTGCACCGTGTCGGTGAGCATGGCCCGTGTGGCCGGGTTGGCCATCAGCCGGCCCTCCAGCAGCGAGCGGACCGACGCCGGGTGCGTCATCACGGCCTTCTCCAGCCCCTTGCGCGTCATGCCGATGTGGTACAGCAGGTCGTACAGGGCGGTGGGGTACTGGGTCTCGACCTTGCGCTGTTCGATCTTGGCGATGGCCTCGATCAGCCGTAGGGGGGCCTCCTCGTCGCGCGGCGTGGACCCGTGGCCGGGCTCGCCGTGGGCGGTCATGCGCACCCACAGCACGCCCTTCTCGGCCACGGACACGGCGTACACGATCTGGCCCTCGAAGAACACGTCCAGCACGCCGAAGCCGCCCTCGTTGATCATGTGGCCGCAGCCCAGCTCGTCCCAGTGCTCGTCCACCATCTGCCGCGCGCCGCTGTTGTCGATCTCCTCGTCGGCCACGGCCAGCAGGATGATGTCGCGCTGCAGGGGCAGGTCCAGCCGCTTCGCCCACACCATCGTCATCAGCTCGAGCACCCCCATGCCCTTCATGTCCAGGGCGCCGCGGCCCCAGATCACGCCGTCGTCGTCGATGGTCCCGGACAGGGGCCCCTTGCCCTCGTCCCAGTGCTCGTCCTCGGCCGTGACCACGTCGATGTGGGACATCAGGCACATGGGCGGCTCGTCACCGCTGCCGCGCAGCCGCGCCACCAGGGAACCGCGCCCCGGCGCGAACTCGTGGATCTCCGACTCGATCCCCTCGCGCCGCAGCACCTCGGCGAGGAACTCCGCGCCCCGCGTCTCCAGGCCCGGCGGGTTGATGGTGTCCACCTGCAGGTAGGCCGACAGCACCTGTGACGCCTCCTCCCCCGCCGATGACCAGTCCACGGCGCTGTGGTACTGTTCGAGCGCCCTGGGCGGCTCGTGGGTGAGGGGTTTGTAGCGAGCCCCGCAGCCCGGGCCGAGCACCAGGGTGAGCAACAGAATCGAGCAGGTCGCACGCATGGACATCATCACCTCATCGACGCCCGATCATGCACCATCGCCCCATCACGCGGCCACCGGACGCGTGTGGATCCACGCGCGCTACCTCGCGTGTGCCGCCGCGCTGGTCTTCGCCACCGCGTGCAGCGTGGAGGAGGCCCCCACCGATCTGGACAGCCTCTTCCACTGGTTCTGGACCCACTACGACGAGGAGATCTCCGAGGACGTCTCCACCGAGTACGACGGCGGCTCGGACACCGAGATCGCCCTGGGGGTGATCAACGCCCACGAGGTGGTCGACGGCGACCACGTGGCCGAGGCGGAGATGGGCCTGCTGTCCGACTTCAGCCGCGCCGAGATGGATCTCGTGGGCATGCGCGACACCGCAGATCCCGCCGTGCCCGACGGCATGTACGTGGTCAACGCCTTCGTGTGCTCGCTGGACGAGCTCCGCGCCATCCTCGTGCGCCAGGACCAGGACCAGCTCTACGAGGACAACTACGACTCGTACGACCGCTCCTACACCTCCGACTACGGCGACTTCGCCAGCGGCGAGTCCAGCACGATCACGTGGACGGTGGACATGGAGGCCGAGTGGATGGCCGGCGCCACCTACACCGAGACCCTGCACGGCGGCCTGCGGTGGATCCCCGAGGTGGACGAAGAGACCTCGCCGTGGGGTCCCATCCTCATGGCGCGCACCTGGATGCCCGACGAGGCCGAGTTCGACAACGACGACTTCTACTTCACCCAGGACTACCAGATCGAGGTCTTCTGGGAGCGCGCCCCCAGCCAGATCGTCCACATGTACGGGCTGTGGCGCCAGGCCGGCTTCGGCGACCTCAGCACCGACGACGAGACCATCGCCTACAACATCCTCGGGGCGCTGGCGGACTGGGACGACACCACCGCGGAGATCTGCGCGGACGGCAACTACTCGCTGTAGCGGTCAGCTCTCTTCGGCCGCCTGCTGCGGTGTGCGCAGGATGAAGATCCCGAACACCGCGTACACCAGCGAGATCAGCGGCATCGCCAGGTTGAACAGCGCGAACGGCAGGTACTCGAACGTGGCCACCCCCAGCGCCGCGGCCATGTAGGCGCCGCAGGAGTTCCACGGACACAGGGGCGACGTCACCGTGCCCGCGTCCTCGAGGGTGCGCGACAGCATGCGCGGCTGCAGCCCGAAGTCGCGGTACGTCTCCTTGAACATCCGCCCCGGCAGCACGATGGCCAGGTACTGCTCGGCGATGAGGAAGTTGGTGCCCACCGCCGCGAAGACCGTGGACGCCAGCAGACCCCGCGTGCGCTTGACCCGCTTCAGCAGCGCCTCGAGCAGCTCCCGGATGAACCCCACCCGCTCGAGCACCCCGCCGAACGCCGTCGCGGCGAGCACCAGCGCGATGGTGTAGCTCATCGATGCCATGCCCCCGCGGCTGAGCAGCTTGTCCACGGCCGGATCCCCGGTCTCGGACACGTAGCCGTCGTACAGGGCCACCAGCATCCCCGAGAAGCTCTCCCCCTGGAACACGATGGCCAGCACGACCCCCGCGGCTGACGCGATCACCAGCACGGGCATGGCCGGCACCCGCCGCAGGGCCAGCCCCACCACCAGCACCGGCGGCAGCAGCAGCCACACCGACAGGTCCTGCCCCGCCTGCAGCGCCGTGCGCAGCACCTCCACGCTCGCCGCGTCGAACGCCGCCGCGTCCCGCGTGATCACCAGCCCCATCCCCGCGAACCCCACCAGCGAGATCACGTACGCCGGCACCGTCGTGTAGAGCATCGCGTGGATGTGATCGAACAGCTCCGCGCCGGCGATCCCCGGGG
>CAZLEO010000020.1:0-53629 GCA_964558555.1 uncultured Rickettsiales bacterium
CGCCCCGGAAGACGTTCCGACGGAGACCGTCGGAACGAGGAGAGGGGAAGGGCGCTGGAGCGCCCAAGAGAACGTTCCCACGGAGGACCGTGGGAACGAGGATCCGGAAACCGGAAACCGGAAACCGGATCCGGAAACCGGAAACCGGAAATCGGGAGCGGGTGCGGGTGCAGAGCGGGAGCGAGAGGGAGCGAGACCGGAACCCGATCAGGTCCCTGGAGCGCGGTCCAGGATCTCCTTGCACTCGTCCAGCGTGTCCACCTGGTAGTAGCCGAGCTCGTCGACCCAGTACTCGCCCTCGAAGGGCCACATGACGTAGCCGGGGGGTTGGCGGAAGCCGCGCTGGCGCATGCGGATCATCTCCTGGACGCGGCCGGTGGCGGCGGCCTCGAAGAGGCGCTGCTTCTTGGTGAGCATCTCGAGCTTGTAGACCTCGGCCTGGCCGACGTAGTCGAGGAGCTGCTTCTCCATGAAGCGGAGGCGGCCCATGACGCGGTCGTTGTGGTAGCCGGTGATGTCGTAGACGCGGTCCTCGAGGCGCTGGCGGATGTCGTAGCCGGCGGAGGAGTTGCCGAAGCCGGTGCCGTCGTGGGCGAGGCGGTTCAGCTCGTCCTCGACGCCCTCGACGAAGAGGCCGGCGGTGCGCAGCGACTCGTCGCGGGCCCACAGGTGGATGATCTCCTCGGGCAGGGGGATGCCGGTGCGCTCGCCGGTGCTCACGTAGGTGGCCATGGTGTCGAAGAGCCGCCGGGGGTCGGAGGCGGCCTGGCCGATGGCCTTGGCCAGGTGCTGCTGCATGGGCAGGTGACGGTCGGTGAAGTCCTCGAGCATCTCCTCGCCGTCCTCGTACTTGCACAAGTTGTAGTAGACGAGGATGCGCAGCAGGCGCGGTTCGGGGATGTACCAGGCGTCGAAGAACGGCGCGGTGACCGACTCGAGCTCGGCCATGCAGTCGTTGAGGCGGCCCATCATGTAGTAGGCCCAGGCACGCTCGAACAGGGACTCGTGCCAGTCCATGGAGGCGCGGGGCACCATCTTGTAGTGCTCGATGGCGCGGTCGAAGTTCTTCAGCGCGTAGTAGGTGCGGGCCAGGTTGAGGTTGGCCAGCTGGGCCACGCGCTGCTCGCCCGAGTCCTCCTTGGTGAGGTCGTAGGCGATGGTGAACGGGGCGATGGCCTCCTGGGGCTTGTACTGACGGGTCAGCACGACCCCCTCGACGAGCTTGGCGCGGGCGTAGTACTCGCTGGAGCGGGGCACGGCCTGCAGGTAGGCGCGGGCCTCGGCCAGGCGATCGGCCTCGAACAGGGTCTTGCCGACCCAGTACAGGGCCTTGGGGCCACCCTCGCGACCGAACGCGTCGGTGGAGTGGTAGGACAGGCCGTCGGCGAGCAGCCAGCCGGCGTCGAGCTCGTCGGCCAGGGCCACGGCGTGCTCGAACCCCTTGGCGAAGTTGTCGCTGCCGCCGCCCAGGCGCAGGAAGCGCTGGTACTCGTCCAGGGCGGCGTAGGGGTAGCCCATCATGTCCAGGGAGCGGGCCAGGTAGTAGCTGGCGTCGGCGTGGTAGTACTCGTAGTAGTCGTCGGTGACGACCTCCCACAGGTCCAGCGCGGCCAGGCCGTACTCCTTGTTCTTGTAGTGCTTGATGCCGCGCAGCAGCTTGTCCGGGGTGGGGGGGATGTACTCCTCCTCCACCAGCACCTCGGACTCGTCCTCGGAGTCGAACTGCGCGTAGGCCGGCAGCGCGGCGCCCAGGGCGAAGACGGCGGCGATGAAAAGCCACTTCATGCCGTTACTCCATCGTCGGGGTCTTGGACTGGCCCACGAAGCCGCCCAGCCGGATGCCGAAGATCACGTTGTTGCGCACCCCCAGGGTGTCGCTGAAGGCCCGCTTCTCGAAGGAGATGGAGTCGCGGATGTCGATGGAGACGTTCAGCTTCGGTCCGGTGAAGATGCGGAAGCCGATGCCGAACATGGGCCCGGGCACGATCCGCAGCTGGCTGTCGTCGCTGGAGGCGTCGAGCAGCCCGTGGCCCAGGTACAGCGTCCCACCGGCGAGGATGTACAGGTCGTTGTGGAAGACCCGCTTGCCGAAGAAGTTGTACTTCGCGTAGGCGGGGATGAACTCCACGGCCACGGTGAGGCCGGCCAGCAGCCGCCGCGCGTCGTTGCCCAGGGTGTACCCCACGTCGCTGAAGATGTTGCTCGTGAGGTCCTGGTGGTGCTGGTTGGGTCCGCCGTACCCGCCGCAGAGCTGGATGTGGAGCCCTGCGTCCTCCTTGAAGAAGTGGGTCATGTCGAACCCGGCGATGAAGCCGATGGCGTAGGGATCGAAGAAGTGGCCGCCGAGGTGGAAGCCCAGCTCCGTCCGCCCCATGTGGGGGTAGAGGATCTTCTGGACGACGGCGACGTCCTCGTACTTGAGCACGCCCACCTCTTCGGGTCGGACCACCTCCTCCACGCCCTTCTTCTTGGCCGTCTTCCTCTTGGCACCCTGCGCGGGGAGAGCCACGGCGAACGCGGTCACCAGGGCCAGGCACAGCAACGGGATTGATCTACGCATAATCAAGGTCTTCCAACTCCGCTAGGGGTTGTCACTCGCTCGTCGTCGTCAGAAAGGCAGGGGCCTCCCACCGCCCGAGAGGGGCAGGTAGTAGATGTCCACCACCTGATTGAAGTCCGGGATGCAGTCACCGTGGAACTGGATGCTCTGCGCGGACTCGTCGTACGTCCAACCGTTCAGACCGGCCGAGGGGCTGCCCGTGCAGGTGGGCGGCTCTTCGGGCGGGCATTCGTCGTACTCGGGATCACACTCGGCGGACGGCACCTCGAGGCCCTCGACGAACACCGAGACCGTGCTGAGGTCCGGCACGGTGGAGAGGTGCCAGCCGCTGGACAGGTTGCTGACCAGGCGGCCCAGATCGCTCAGGGCCTGGTTGAAGTCGGCGTCCTCGCATGGGGCCGTGTCGCCGGAGATGGGCACGTCGATGGGGGCGTACAGGCCGTTGGTCAGCTCCGCGCCCCAGAGGTAGAACTCGAGATCCTGGGGGCTGGAGTTCTGGTCGTTACACACCGTGCTGAGCGTCACGTTGCCCTGCTGATCGGTGTTCAACTCGGCGCCCGGACCCATCACCGCGAACACCACGCGGCGGTCGATGTTCTCGTAGAATTCCAGGAAGTACTCGATCTTGCAGTAGTTCTCGCAGGTGATGCTCGTGGCGTTCTCGCACTGCTCCTGCACCGAGACCGGCCAGGGCTCGCCGATGACGCAGTCGTCCTCGATCTCGTCGGCCCACGGCCAGACCTTCGTCCCCAGGTGGGGGGTGGAGTCCCCCTCGTCGGTGACGACGATGACCACCAGGGTGGAGTTGTCGCGCAGGAAGCGGCGCTCCGCCCCGTCCTCCTCGATCACGTTGTAGTTGCGGAACTCGTCGGGCAGGCAACGGCAGAACGGGGCCCAGGGGTGGCTCATGTCCCAGTTGGTGCCGCTGCACTCCCACAACGTGTCGCCGCTGTTCCAGCCGCCGAAGTCGGACTCGAACGGCAGGTCGAGGCTGGCGCAGATGGCCAGGGTGGTGACCCAGAAGCCGTGCTCCACGTTGGAGCCGTCCACGCCCACGTTGACCAGGGCCTTGAAGTCCTCCACCAGCGTGTCGGAGTCGGGGTACAGGAAGGTGGGGGGCTTGCTGACGTCGTCCGCGGCGTTGCCCAGGCCGCGCAGGCGGCCGGTGTTGCCCACCGAGTCCATGCAGCCCGCGTACGCGTCCGGGTCGTAGTCGCAGGGCCACGCCTGGGAGGTGGTCACGCCCATCTGGTAGTTGAGGAACTGGGTGCGGTTGCCCAGGAACTGCTCGTACACGTCGATGGCGTCGGTGAGCGTGTCCAGCTGCAGCGGCTCCTCATCGATGTCGCAGTACCCGCAGTCGTTGCACGTCCCGCCCGTGGGGCAGTCCGTGTCCGTATCGCACGTGTGCTGGCCGCCGGTGCCGGCGAGCTGGTTGATGAAGCAGTCGAAGCTGGTCTGCAGGTTGGCCTGGTTGCCCGCCATCGAGTTGGAGCTGTCCACCTGCCACAGGATGTCCACGCGATTCGAGAACGACGCCTGGGCGAAGTGATCGTGGATCAGCAGGTCGTAGCTGTTGCACGCCACGTTGGACGCGACCAGCCCGATGGAGATGCCTGAGAGCAGTAGCACGGGGAAGAGAAGTAGGGCACGCCCGGACACGGTGTCGTCCTCCTGCCTGGGGCCCCGGCGGATGCCTTCCCGGAAAAGGGTCGGAGGGGCCTATCTACTTGAAATCTTTTTGACAATTCATCTGTCAAATTGCGCGCGGATTCTCCGCCAGGGGGGGGGGGGGGCCTTGGGGGGGTGGGCGCGGGTCGACTGGGTAGGGTGGTGGGTTTGGGTCGCGGGGGGGGGGGTCGAGGGTTTTGGGGTGTGGGGGCGGAAGCTACCCTTCGGGGAGCTTTCGCATGGCGATCTGGATCTGCTGGAACTGGTGGGTGACCGCGTTGGAGATGTAGAGGCCCTTTTTCTGGTGGTACTTGAGCAGGTCGGACCAGATGCTGTTGATCTGGGTCTTGATGTAGTCGAAGCGACGTTCGTTGACCAGGCTCTTGAGGAAGACCACCGGGGGCGGGAGCTCGGCGTCGGCGTAGGCGTCGTCGATCTTGGCCAGCGCCTTGACGAGCTGGGCGTTGATCTCGGCGAGCTCGTCCTCGGAGAGTTCCTCCTCCTCGGCGTCCCCTGCGGGCTCGGCGCCCATCTCCATGGAGGGCAGGTCGGCGCCGGAGGGCTGGGAATCCTCGCTGGGGAGCCCCTCGTCGCTCGCGTCGTCGTCGAGCCCGAGCTCCTCCTCGTCGGGAGGGGCGCCGGACAGTTCCTCGGGTTCGGCGGCCTGGTCTTCGGCCGCCCCCCCCATGGACTCGTCGTCCTCGTCATCCTCCTCGTCGTCGGTCTCGGGGACGGGGATGCCGTTCTCCTCGAGTACGGCCGCGGCGCCGGCGACGATGTCCACGTAGTCCTCGAGGGAGAGGCGACCGCGGACCTTGCTGGCGCCGATCTCGTTGTCACACTCGACGGCGGTGGCCCGGCCCTTGGTGTCGGCGCCGAACTGCACGTTGGGCGCGACGACGAGCTCGACCTTGATGGACTTGCCGGACAGCTCGATCTCGTTGTCGGCGATGATCACCTTGGAGATGGTCTTGCCGGCGGTGGCCCGCACGGTCTGGCCGGTGATCTTCTTGGCCTTGACCGATCCGTGGATGACCACGTCACCGGCAGCGGCCTCGATGGTGCCGACCTTGAAGTTCTTGGAGGAGACCTCCACGGACCCCTGCTCCGAGAACACCTGCTTGATCTTGCCCAGGCTCTCGGAGAGGTCGCCGGCGATGATCACATCACCCTGGTTGCCGACGACTGCGCCGTCGTTGTCCAGGCGGAGGGTCATGCCCGCGGGGAAGACAGCCGCGCCGTCTGAGTAGTCCTTTGCCATCGGTTCTCCTCTTCGTGTGTGCTTGGATTGCCCCATCCACGCAGCCCCTCG
Organism: uncultured Rickettsiales bacterium; assembly: GCA_964558555.1. Classification (GTDB taxonomy): domain Bacteria; phylum Myxococcota_A; class UBA796; order UBA9615; family CAYRNR01; genus CAYRNR01. Next base: position 5,544 of record CAZLEO010000020.1, read on the forward strand.
AGGCGCGGGTGTGGCCATTGAGCATCGTACGGTCCCACGCGGATGAGTGTCAACGTCGCGCGAGGCGGCGGGCGAACTCGACGAGGCGGTCGTCATCCGGGCCGGACGGCGGGGCCGCGCCCGCCAGCTCGCGGCCCATCTGGCGGAGACGTCCCACATCCGCGAGCGCGGCGGCGAGGGCGGCCGGGTCGCCGGGGGGGACGAGCAGGGCGGCCCGGGGGGTGTCCACGAGTTCGGGTATCCCACCCACATCGGAGGCGACCACGACGCGTCCGGCGGCGCGAGCTTCCTGGAGCACGACCGGCGCGTTCTCCGCCCAGGTGCTGGGCAGGCAGACCACCTCCACCTCGGCCAGCCGCTCGGCCGCGTCAGCGGGGGCGTATGGACCGGCGAGCACGGCGCCGGACCGGGCGGCAAGTGCCCGCACGCGGCGGCGCCACTCTTGCCAGCGGTCGCCGGCGGGGAAAGGGCCGTGCAGCTGCAGCGCGACCGCCCGGGGCGGCAAGGTCAGCAGCGCGTTCAGCAGCACCTCGATCCCCTTGGTGGGTAGCAAGGTGCCGAAGAACCCGACTCGCAGGGGGCCGCTCGCCGGGGGCAGGGGGACGCGGCCGACGCGGGTCGCCGGATTGGCCAGGACCTCTACCTCGGCGCCGGGGCCGATCCAGGACTCGTGACGCCGGGCCACATACCTCGAAGGAGCTGTACGGCGAGCGCAGCCGGTCACGATGGCGCGCGCGCGGTCCTGCCGGTCGCTCCACCACCGGCGCGTGAGCGCCTCGACGGCGAAGCGGGCGGGGAAGGGGGCGCCCGGGGACATGCAGGACGGGCAGCGGTCCGCCGACGGGCCCTCGCAGCGGTCGCCACGGCCGTCCACCAGCTGACCGCGCGGGCACATCCAGGTGTAGTCGTGGAAGGTCAGGGCGGTGGGGATCCCGTCGGCGAGGGCCACCTCGGGCACGTCCAGCGAGAGGCCGGAGAGGTGGTGGATCCAGACGGCGTCGGGTCGCCACAGGGTCACCACCTGCGAGAACGCGCGGCGGGCGTGCCTCGAGGTCTCCTCGCCCGGGTGCACCTCCAGCGCGTAGCGCACGACGCCGCGGATCTCCGATCGGACGAGCTGGCCGCACCCGGTCGCGACGCCCACCGCCGGGTGGAACACCGCCACGGGCACGCCGGCGTCGGCCAGGATCCGCGCGATACGCCACGTGACCAGCTCGGCTCCGCCGACCCTCTCGGGGGGCAGGCCGTGGGAGACCAGCAGCAGGCGGGGCCGAGGCGCCATCCAACCCTCTCTCGCGTGCTGTATTTCGTGCACGCAAACGGTTGCGTCCGGGGTGGAACCATCATAGGTTTTCCGTCCGCGATCCACCCGTTCACCGACGGAAAGGACCCTACCATGAAGATTCTCATCTCCGACGCCTTCGATGCGTCCCTCCCCGGCAAGCTCGAGCGGTTCGGCGAGGTCACCGACGACAAGGGCCAGCTGGCCACGGCGGACGTGGTGCTCGTCCGGTCCAAGACCAAGTGCACGCCCGAGTACATCGACTCCGCGCCCAACCTGAAGATGATCATCCGCGGCGGTGTGGGGCTGGACAACATCGACATCCCCTACGCCAACGGCAAGGGCATCGCGGTGCACAACACCGCCGCCGCGTCCTCCATCGCCGTGGCCGAGCAGGCCATGGCCCTGATGCTGGCCATGCCCAACAACGTGATCCCCGGTCACCAGACCATGCGCTCGGGCGAGTGGGCCAAGAAGCAGCTCAAGCGCTCCGAGCTGTACAAGAAGACCCTGGGGCTGCTCGGCGCCGGCCGCATCGCCACCGAGCTGGCGCGCCGCGCCCAGGCCTTCGGTATGGAGATCATCGCCTACGATCCGTACTGCGAGTCCCACGAGATCGCCACGATGGTCGGCAGCCTCGACGAGATGCTCGCCGCGGCGGACTACATCTCCATCCACGTGCCGCTGACCGACGAGACCAGCGGCCTGCTGGACGCCGCAGCCTTCGACAAGATGAAGGACGGCGTCCGCCTCGTGAACACTGCCCGCGGCCGCGTGGTGGTCGAGGCCGACATGCGTGTCGCCCTGGAGAGCGGCAAGGTCGCCGGTTACGCCACCGACGTGTGGTACAGCGATCCGCCCCAGGACTCGCCGCTCACCACCGCCCCCAACATGGTCATGGCGCCCCACATCGGCGCCTCCACTCTGGAGAACCTCCTGCGCATCGGCGACATCATCGAGGAGCTGATCGGGGAGTTCGCTGCGAAAGCATGACCGCATGCCCGGCCCTGCCGGGCGAGGAAAGGAGTCCGAGATGGTTCACCGGGTCCATAACTTCAATCCGGGTCCCGCGACCCTCCCCCTCCCCGTTCTCGAGCGCGTCCAGGCCGAATTCCTGGACTACCGCGGGACCGGGATGTCGATCATGGAGAGCAGCCACCGCTCCCCCGAGTTCGACGAGATCAACGAGACGGCCAACGCGCTGATGCGCAAGCTCGCCGGTATCCCCGACGGCTACCAGGTGCTGTTCCTCCAGGGCGGCGCCAGCTTGCAGTTCGCCATGGTGCCGATGAACTTCCTCACCGAGGGCACCTTCGGCGACTACGTCCACACCGGCACCTGGTCCCGCAAGGCCATCGCCGAGGCCAACATCATCGCCCGCGGGCGCCTCGCGGCCTCCTCCGAGGACCAGAAGTTCACCCGCATCCCCGCGCTGGACGAGATGGACTTCGATCCGGCCGCGCAGTACGCGCACATCACGTCCAACAACACCATCGCCGGCACCCAGTACCACGCGTTCCCGGACACCGGCGACGTGCCCCTGATCTGCGACATGTCCTCGGACATCCTGTCGCGCCGCATGGACATCGGCCGCTTCGGCCTCATCTACGCCGGCGCCCAGAAGAACCTCGGCCCCTCCGGCGTCACCGTCGTGATCATCCGCGACGAGCTCATCGAGAAGGGCCGGACCGACATCCCGACCCTGCTGCAGTACCGCACCCAGGCCGCCAAGGACTCCCTGTTCAACACCCCCAACTCCTTCGGCATCTACTTCCTCAAGTGCTACCTGGAGTGGGTGGACGAGACCGGCGGCATCGAGGCGGTCGAGGCCGTCAACGACCGCAAGCAGAGCAAGCTCTACGCCGCCGTGGACAACAGCGGTGGTTTCTACCGTGGCACCGTCGAGAAGGCCTCCCGATCCTGGATGAACGTGACCATGCGCCTGCCCGAGGAGGACATGGAGAAGCGCTTCATCGCCGAGGCCAAGGAGGCGGGCCTGTCGGGTCTGAAGGGGCACCGGTCGGTCGGTGGGATCCGGGCGTCGATCTACAACGCGATGACCGAACAGGGGATCGATGATCTGATCGCGTTCATGACGGAGTTCCAGCGCACCAACGGCTGATCTCCTCGCGTCACCTCCACCAGCGTCGTCACCGCCCAGGCGGGGTTTTTTCCGCGTATAGGTCTATTGTCTGTCTCAACGACTCACCTGGATCGTCGGTCCCCTCGGCGTCGACCCTCGCGCCCGCCCACGTACTGCCCGGCGAGCGCTCCGAAGCGCCGCGCCGAACCGCGGACCAGTCCCTGCGCCAACCCCTGGATGCCTACACCTTCCGCCCTCAGGTCGGCGAGGTCGCTGCCGAACCCCGCCGCCCACGCGATGCCCGCGTCCACGGGCGAGGGGACGGTGGTCAGCCCGAACTCCACCGCCAGCAGCTCGTGGGCGAGCCGATCACGGCGGAACGCGCCGAAGAGGCCCGGTTCGTGGGCGTGGGTGACCTCGGCGGCGGCGCGGTAGAGCAGGTCGTGGCCGGCGATGAGGACGCGGCGGGCCCAGGCGGTGTCCTCGCCGAAGGGGACGTCGGGGAGGGGGTGGTGGTCCCACGCGGCGCGGCGGAGGCACGAGGCCACGTTGTCGAAGCGGCAGCGGAAGGCCCGCTCCATCGGCGCCAGGAGCTCGAACTCGCCCTCGGCGAACGCCCGCTGTCGCCGGTCCCGGCCGGGGGGGCACCAGCGGCGGATGGTGGCCTGGACCAGGGGATCGGCGGCGGGGGCCGGGACCTGCCGGGCCCAGGCGCCTGCGAGGCGAGGGTCGTCGCGCAGGGGAGCGACCAGGGTCTGGAGGAAGCGCGTCCCGCGGGGCCTGGCATCCTGGGTCAGCAGGACGATCAGCGGCGCGCGCGACACGGCGATGGCCTCGTTTCGCGTGCGCCCATGGCAGAAATCGGGGGTGCGGAAAACCCGCGCGCCGGCGGCGATCGCGGCATCCACCGAGGCGTCGCGGGAGTCGGAGTCGACCACGACGATCTCGTGTCCGCCCTGGACCCGCTGGGCGGTCAGATCGTCCAGCAGACCGCGGAACGTCGCGCCACCGTCCAGCACGGGCACCACCACGGAGACGGCGGGTTCTCGGGAATCGACGGGGTCTCGCAAGGTCTGGAGCATCAGCGCGCGACCCCCTCGTAGAGTTCCAGGACCGCGTCGGCGTTGTCCGCCACCGTGCGCGGTGGGGAGACCGCCGCGGCCAGGTCATGCAGCGTCCCCCGATCCGATGCGATCTCGCGCAGCGCGTTCGCCCACGCGTCCACGTCCCCGGGGGGCAGGAGGCGGCCCTGGGCCGTCTCGGGGATGCCGCCGATGTCCGAGGCGAGCACCGGGCGCCGCCGGCTGCGGGCCTCCAGGAGCACCAACGGGGCGTTTTCCGGCCACAGAGAGGGCAAGCAGACCAGGTCTGCGGCGTCGATGGCTCCGGGCACGGCGGCTCGTTCGAGGGGGCCGGCCGCCTCGACGCCGGCCCGGCGCAGCTGTTCGGACAGGTCGGCGCCCGGATCGGCCCCATGGACCACGAGCCGGGTGGACGCGCCGGCAGCTGCCGCGGCCTCGGCGAGCACGTGTACGCCCTTGTGCCGCAGGGGCGTGCCCAGGAACAGCAGCGTGAGGGGAGCCTCCGGATCGGCGAGGCCGGGCAGCGGCGCCGCGGCTGGCGGCACCGCCGTGCCGTTGGGTACGTGGCGGATCGCGCCGTACCCTTCCACGCCCATCCGCTCGGCCAGGTCCCGCGACGGCGAGACCAGCAAGTCCGCGGCCTCGAGGGCCTCGCGGTAGACCTGGCGCCGCTCCACCGCGCCGAGGCGCGGTGCGTCGTCGGAGCGCGGTCCGCGACGCTCGTTGATCCGCTTGACCAGCTCCCTGGCACGCGGCGGCAGCGCCGCGAAGGTGCGATGGAGCAGGTCCGGCGGCAGGGGAGGGGGGACCCGGCGGGCAGCGCGGAGGGCGAGGCGCTCCAGCGGCCCCTCCTGCGATCGGAAGCGCGCGTAGCACGCGTCGCAGTCCACCGCGCCGAGGTCCTCACAGACCTGTTCACGCGCGTGAACACGTTGGCCCCCCGACGGACACACGAGCCAGTGGTCGTGGAGGTGGACGATCACAGCGGCGCCCCGTTCGCGGACCAGCGCGGGCAGCGCGGCGGACCAGCCCCACAGGTGCTGGATGTGCACCACGTCCGGCTCCACCCGGTCCATCACCTCGCAGAAGCGGCGCTCGGCCTGGGGATCCAGCGCCACCTCGTCCAGCGGTCGGTACGGGTAGTTCTGCACCATGCGGACCACGGGGAGTCCGTGGACCACGCCGTCGAGCAGCGAGTACTGGGTCTGGCCCGGGCCGCGCGTGGCGTGCAGGACCGTGACCTCGTGGCCGCGGCGGGCGAGCTCCAGGGACAGCTCCAGCGTGTAGATCTCCACCCCCGCAATGGCGCGGGGGAGGAAGTCGTGGACCACCTGGAGGACTCGCATGGGGCCAGGGTAGCATCAGGTCGACGGTCGACGGTCGACGGTCGACGGTCGAGAGCGGTTACAGTAGAGGGACCATGGCGAAACGTGCTGTCCGAGATTTGCGCAAGGTGCTCGTCGTCGACGACGAGGAGAACCTCCGCCACCTGTTGCTGGTGATCCTCAAGAAGGCAGGGTACGAGCCCACGGCGGTGCCCAACGGCGAGCAGGCGCTCAAGGCGCTGGAGAAGGAGCGCTACGGCATCGTGCTGTGTGACGTGCGCATGCCGGTGATGACCGGCCTGGAGTTCCTCGAACAGGTGCGTTCGACGGGCATCGAGACCTACTGCGTGATGATGTCGGCCTACGGGACCACCGAGACGGCCATCGAGGCCATGAAGCTCGGCGCCTACGACTACATCTCCAAGCCGTTCAAGGCCGACGAGGTGCTGCTGACCCTGCGCAAGGTGGAGGAACGCGAGCAGCTCTACCGCGAGAACATCGAGCTACGGCGCGTGCTCGATCGGGAACGCTCCTTCGACGACATCATCGGCCACTCCGAGAAGATGAAGCGCATCTTCGACACCGTGGCCAAGGTGGCGCCCCACCGGGCGACGGTGCTGCTCACCGGAGAGAGCGGCACGGGCAAGGAGCTGCTGGCCCGCGCGCTCCACCGCAACTCGGATCGCGCCGAGGGGCCCATGGTCCCGGTGAACTGCGGAGCCATCCCCGATCAGCTGCTGGAGACGGAGCTGTTCGGCCACGCCAAGGGCTCGTTCACCGGCGCGGTGCGCGACCACCAGGGGCTGTTCGAACAGGCCCACCAGGGGACCCTGTTCCTCGACGAGATCGCAGACCTGCCGCAACCCCTGCAAGTCAAGCTCCTGCGCGCCATCGAGGACGGCGTGATCCGCCGGGTTGGCGACTCGTCCAGTCGGCAGGTGGACGTGCGCCTGCTCGCGGCCACCGGCGCGGATCTGCAGCAGCTGGTCAAGACGGGGGAGTTCCGCGAGGACCTGTACTACCGGCTGAACGTGATCCACATCCACGTGCCGCCCCTGCGCGAGCGGCGGGAGGACATCCCGCTGCTGGCCGAGCATTTCTCCCGGGAGTTCACCCGGCAGCACGGCACCGCCTCGATGAAGGTGGAGCGGGACGCCATGCGCGCCCTGCTCTCCTACGCCTGGCCCGGCAACGTGCGCGAGCTCGAGAATGTGATCGAGCGCGCCGTGCTTCTGTGCGAGGGCGACGGGATCGGCGTGCGGGATCTGCCGGAGGCGGTGAGCAAGACGGCCGGCGAGTTCCCGCCGCCCATGCCCGAGGACGACCTCTCGGTGAAGAAGGCGACGCGTCAGCTCGAGGCCCATCTCATCGCCCGCGCCCTCAAGCGCACGCGCGGCAATCGTACGCGCGCGGCCAAGCTGCTCGAGATCAGCCACCGGGCGCTGCTGTACAAGATGCGCGACTTCGGCATCGACTACCGACCGGACGAGGACGACCGTTGACCCCAGCGCGCCGGAGGCGACTCGCGGTCGCCTGGGTGGCCGTGATCGTGGTCGCCGGCGTGGGCGTCTACCTGTTCAAGCTCGATCCGCGGCTCTGGACCCGCCTGGGCGACCGGCACCTGCGCGCGGATCGACTCGTGCAGGCGGAGCGCTCCTTTCAGCGGGCCCTGGACATCGACGTGGACCACGTCCCCGCCCTGTACGGCCTCGGCTGGGCCTACCTGCGGGCGGACCTGGACGGCCAGGCCCGCGAGCGGTTCCAGCGGGCCGTCGATCTGGCGCCGGAGTTCCACGGCGGCCACCGTGGGCTGGCGGCGGTGGAGCGGCGGGCCGGCGAGACCCGATCGGCCGAGGAGAGGCTCCGGCGCGCCTACGATCTGGCGCCGCACGAGCCCGGCGTGGTCACGGACATCGCCGGTGTGTACATGGACGCCGGGTACGTGGACGAGGCGCTGGGGCTGTTCGACCGCGCCATCGAGCTGGCGCCCGGCCGCGCCGAGTACCGCCTCGCCCGGGCCGAGGCCAGCCTGGCGGCGGGTCGCCTCGGCGACGCCCGCGAGCAGGTGGAGGCCGCGCGGGGCCTGCGCACGCGCAACCGCAGGTTCGCCGGCGCGGCGGACGAGCTGCTGGTCCGCGCCGCGTTGATGGAACTGGACGAACTCAGGAGCGCCGGTGACCTGGTCGGGGACGGCTGCACCGCGGCGCTGACGTTGCTCGGGGATGCCGAGCGTCACCTCGAGGCGGCCAGCGAGGCCGGCCTGGAGGAGGGCCTCGCTCGCGCAGACCGCAAGCGCCTGGGCAAGGCGCGTCGCCGCGTGGAGGCCGACTGCGTCCCGGCCGAGTCCACCGCGGGTGGGGCGTGAGCCAGGGCGCGGTTGTATTGTTCGCGGGCGCGCCGTGCGCCCGAGTCCCTACATAGTTGTCAGCGCTATGAATTTTTTTCATAGCTCTGACGCCCGCAGACCGAGAAAAGCGGGCCGATGCCCCGTATCCACCTGGTCCAAGTCGGGCATGAATCTTGCAACCTAACGCGGACGTATGTTCGTGCGCACCCCCAGAGCCGAGGATCGACGACGCGGCTTCACCCTGCTCGAGCTGGCGATCACCCTCGCCATCATCGGCATCGTGGCCGTCATCGCCGTGCCCAACATGATGCGCTTCATCGGGCGCTATCGGCTCAACCAGGCGACGCACTCCCTCTCACAGCAGATCACCCTGTGTCGCACCATGGCCATCTCCAGCAATCGCGAGCACGCGATCGAGTTCCTGGAGGGGGACGCGGGGCAGGGGGGAGCCGACTGGCGGGACAACACGGGCAGGTATCGATTCCTGCGAGGCAACCGGCCGCGGTTCTCCACGGAGTGGGAGCCCATCTCGCTCGACAACGCGGGCGCGGATGGCGTCATCGACCTCGCCGCCGGCCCCGGCGACGTGGTCGGGGTCAGCCTCGAGTCGTGGTCGCCGCTGCAGGGCCCCCCCCAGACGCAATTGCCCGACACCCTGGTGTTCGGCGCGCACGGTTTCGCCACCAACGACGCGGTGGACTTCAGCGACACGTTCGTGCGGGTGGTGCTGCGCAACCAGGCCACCGGCGACGCCGCCGATCGGCGCGTCGTGCTGACCGACCAGGGTGGCAATACCTATGTGGCGATCCCAGATGATTGATGGGGTGTCGGCGTTCTTGGGCCGACACGGAAGGAAGACGATGATGACGGACCAACGAGCCACGCGGAAGCGGCCTCCCCAGGGGATGCCCATCGATCTCCGCGCCGAGGAGGGGGTGACCCTCGTCGAGGCCATGCTCGCCCTGACCATCCTCTCGGTGGGCCTGCTGTCCCTGTTCGCCCTGCACCACGCCGCGATCACGGCGAGCCAGCTGTCGTTCCGCACCAGCGAGGCCACCTACCTGGCCCAGGACATGATGGACGAGTTGCTGGCCAAGGAATACACCCGGGACAACCGCAACGACGGCGGCGGCGGCTACTTCGAGGCCTCCGTCGATCCCACGGACGCGGACAACCCGTTTCACGAGTACGAGCACGCCTTCAACGGCTCCCCCGTGGGGTGCCTCGGCACCGTGGGCGGCGGCGACGGCGAGCCCATGTACACCCGGACCTACGACGTGGAGCACATCGCCGGCGACCAGTACGGGCGGATGATCCTCCGTACCCGGGTGAGCTTCAGCATGAAGGAGACGGGCAAGGCGCACGGGATCACCCTGATCTCCACCCGTTCCTGGGACCGGTACGAGAACTGACGCAGCGGATCGTATGGAGGAAGTAGCGTTGAGCTGGACTCACGAAGACGACGGGCACCGGGCGGCGGTCGGCGGGACCGCGAGCGGGTGGATCCGTGCGATCGAGGACGAGCGGGGGTTCACGCTGGTCGAGCTGATCATCGCCCTGGTGGTGACGGGGCTGCTCGTCGCCATGATCATGGTGACGTTCACCGCCCAGAACCAGCTGTACCGCCGTCAGCACGATATCGGCCGCACGCAGCAGAACCTGCGGCTGGCCATGGAGATCGTGACCAAGGACGTGGCGCTGGCCGGCTTCGGCTCCGGCGCGGACGGCAAGTTCTACGGCGCGCTGGGCGACGGCGGCGACAGCCAGGCCCTGCCCACGATCATCGCCCATGACGCCTGGGGCAGTCAGCGCCCCGACGCGATCACCATCAACTACATGGACCCCAACCGGGAGCACTGGGGCTTCGTGGATCGGTCGGAGGCCGGATCGGGAGTGGCCGACCGCTTCCTGTGCACCACCACGGACTTCTACTTCAGCGCCAACAGCGTCACCGCGGCGAGCAACTTCAACGGCGGCGACGAGCAGTGGGACCAGATCGTCTGCTTCGCCAACGCGGGCAACAACGGTCTGGGTGTGGGCTACGTGTGGAACGTCTCGGGGACGGGTGACGGCGGAACGGGCTACGTGGGCGTGGACATCAACACCGGGTACACCGACTACTCCAACCTGTGCCCCGAAGGCCGCAGCCTGCCCGAGGAGATGGTGTGCAGCCGACTGGTCCAGGTGTCGTACTACATCGACGCCGGGAACGCCGACGGTCCGGGCACCGAGGAGACCCCCTACCTGATGCTGAGCTTCGACGAGGAGTTCACCGACTCGGACAACGTGCCCATCGCGCCGGGGATCGAGAACATCCAGTTCAACTACTGCGAGCTGCTCGACAACTGCGACAGCAACTACTGGTCCGGCGAGCAGACCCCGCCCACGGACTTCTCGCACCTCTCGCGCGTGCGTGTACGCATGGCGGCCCGCTCCGAGCGCCGCGCCGAGAACAACGCGCCGGCCACCATCCCGGTCCGGCTGGACTACGACAACACGGCCTACACCGACCAGGACTCCTTTCACCGGCGCGTGGCGCACCAGGTGGTGGTGGTCCGGAACGCCCGGGCTGCCAAGGAAATCGAGGACGTGTACTGATGCGCGACCTGCACCACAATCGAGGCGGTTACGCGCTGGTGCTGGCGATGCTGGCGCTGGTGGCGCTGACCCTGCTCGGGGTGGCGGCCCTGTCCATCAGCGACGTGGACCTGACCATCACCCACAACATCCGCCGCTACCACCAGACGTTCAACGCGGCCAACGCGGGCCTGGACCACGCGCGGCAGGAGAGCCTCGACGCGGCGACCAACTTCGCCAAGATCGAAGCCCTGAACGCGGCCGCGGCCCAGGGAGACTGCCTGGACATCGTCGGCGGTGACTCCGGCGTCACACCCACGGCGCTGCAGACCGGCGGCTGGCCTGCGGGCAGCTACACCGTGCAGCGGTGCTTCGCCGAATGTGGCGGCACACCCCGCGGCTTCGAGATGGCCGAGGGCGTCAACCAGGGGGGCGGATCGGGCAGCGTGCGTAACGTGTACCTGGACACCCAGGCCACGGCCATCGACAACAACGGTTCGCGGACGAGGTCACCAGCCACGGCCACCACCGGCGGCTTCCTGCGCGTCCTGGGGTACTGCTACTGATGAGCGCGAAAGGCGAGGGAATGAACAAACGAGCGACGAGATCGTGGATCGGGCGGAGCTGGATTCCGCTGGTCGTCCTGGCGCTGTTCGGGATCACCCCACGGGCCATCGGTGACGCCACCGAAGACCTACCCGTGCGCGTGTCCGAGATCCCCAAGGTGCTGTTCGTCGTCGAGCGCAACGCCAACATGGAGACCCCGTGGTACGGCATGGACGCCATGCCCACCCGCTGGGCCGTGGTGCAGGAGGCGATCATCGCTGCGATGAACTCGTCGCCCACGGAGATGGAGTTCGCCATCGTCGGTACGTCCAGTCCGAACAACCACTGGAAGCGGGTGAGCTCCTTCGACCACCCGACCCACGACGCGGCCGAGGAATTCAACGACGAGGACTCGGACATCTCCTACTCGTACATCGCGAGTACGTACGCGTACACCGTGTCCAACTACCTCTCGCTGACGGACACGGCGGCGGACGAGTGGGACCGCGCGCCCTTCCGCGAGTCGTGCTCCGAGATCGACGTGATCGTCATCGGCGACGAGATGGGCGGGAGCGAGGACGACGACGTCTACAACTGGCCGCCCACCGCCGACCAGACCTTCGACGGCGACGTCTACCTCACCGTCAACCCCGGGGACGAGGAAGACCAGACGCTCCTCGACGACGTGGCGTTCTACGCGGCCAACTACGACCTCACGGCCGGCCACGCCGGCACGCAGACCGTGCGCACCCACACCATCCTGGTGGACGCGGACACGGTCAACGACAGCAACACCGAGGCCCTGTTCGAGTCCGCGGCCAACGTGGGCGGCGGTATCTACACCCGCGCGACCCACCCCGACGACGTGGCCATCGGCATCTCCCTGGCCATCACCGACAAGATCCGTTCCCTGACGGGGATCAGCTCCTCGTTCACCTCGGCGGCGGGCCATCGCCTGTTCCGCGGCTGGACCGAGATCTGGGGCTTCACCGACGACGTGCGCGGCGTGCCCCTGCACCGCGGCCACTTCGAGGCGTTCCAGGTCATCAACGACCCGGACGACGAGAACTACGGAAACGTGGGAACGTCCCCCCTGTGGGACGCGGGCGAGATCCTCGCCAGCCGCGCCGCGCTGGCCGGTGAGACCAACTCGAACCACTACGCCACCATCGACCACAGCGAGGCGCGGACCCTGTTCACCAATGACGCACAGGGCGGCGTGTACACCCCTGCGCCGCTGGTGGAGTTCGACTCGTCCAACATCGGCGATCTGACCGACCTGATGCTGTCGGACTACCTGCACGACTACACCACCGACATCGACTGGCTGTGCGATCCCACCACCGGGCCGTTCCCGCCCAACGACATCACCCGCGACTGCGAGGTGGACACGGACGACGGCCAGGAGATCGTCGACTTCCTGCGCGGCGTGGACACCCAGCGCTACGGCGCCGGCGAGGACGAGACGCCCGTGGGCTCCGGGGTCGAGGAGGGCACACAGTTCCCCGAGCGCGGGCCGTGGAAGATGGGCGGCATGTTCCTCAGCTCGCCGGCATTCGCCGACGCCAAGCCTCCCATCGTCACCGACGACCCGTCCTTCTACGCCTTCCTGGAGATGATCAACGATCACTACCCGGTGGCCTACCTGGTGGACAACAACGGCTTCCTGCACGCCTTCAAGGTGCCTTTCCTGAGCACCGACGACCCCGAGGACGAGGACGGCTTCGAAGAGGGGTCGATCGACGGTACCGGCGGGTGGGAGTTGTGGGGCTACGTCCCACGCCACCTGCTTGACCACGACGCCGACTACGTGCCCGAGCACCACCGCGCCGTCAACCTGATGATGGACGGCGAGCTGCACCTCAACGACGGCTCCATCAACCTCACCTATGTGTGGATGGACAACGTCAGCAACGGCCTGGCCGCCTGCCCCAACGTGGCGGACGACGACGAGAAGGACCCGGAGGGCTGCGAGTACCACCGCATCCTGGTGGTCTCCATGGGTCTGGGCTCCCGCTACCACTACGCCCTGGACGTCTCCAACCCCACCGACCCCAAGTTCCTGTGGGAGTGGCTCGGCGACGCCACCGGCTGGCGCAAGGGCCTGTCCGCCGGCACGCCGGTCTTCGGTGAGGTCCTCGACCTCGACTCCAACGACTACATCCCGGTGGTGTTCTGGACCAGCGGCCCGCCGGACATCGACGGCATGCCGTCGTCCAGCCGCCGCGCGGGTGCGCGATGGTACATGGTGGACCTGGTGGACCCGGGCAGCGGGCGCTTCTCCAGCACGGGGTATCGCGTGAACCCCTCCCTGTCCAACTACATCCTGGGCTCGTCCACCGATCCCCGCTACTCGGTCAACGACGCCGCGGCAGGGCTGTTCAGCACGCCGTCGGCGGTGGACTACGACGAGGACGGCACCATCGACGCGCTGTACATGGGGAGCCGCCACGGCTACCTGTTCAAGGTGCTGATCGACAACGGCGACCTCAACCGCGGCACCATGGAGCGCATCACCTCGCCGGCCAGCACGTGCACCTTCGCCTCGCCGTTCGCCCTGCCCTCCATGTACGACGCACAGGCCGAGAACCACGCGGTGTACTACCGACCCTCCGTTTCCCGGGACAACACCGGCCGTGTCCGCGTCAGCTGGGGCACCGGCTGGCCGGGCAACCTCTTCGATCCGTACGACAACGGGTACGCGTGGTTCCTCCAGGACGGCTCTTCGCCGGGGGACGAGTGGATCTGCGATGAGGGCGTGGAGTCCGAATGCGGTCCCAGCTACAACCCGCTGGTGCTCGGTGAGGGAGAGAAGCTCGCCGGTCCGGTGTTGACCTACGCCGGCATGATCTTCTTCGTCACCTACATCACCGACAACGCCCAGGGCGCGGCCTGCGGTGTGGGCCACGCCCGCATCTACGCGCTGGGTCTGGACGACTGCACCGGGGCCTGGGGCGCGGACGGCGAGTACGAGGTGCCCGACTCCATGACGGTGGTCGGCCAGCAGTACGCCGAGGTGGAGGGGATCCCGTCGCGGTTCTCCTACAGCAACGACGGCGTCTACGTCACCGTCACCACCGCCGACGGGAGCATCGAGTCCCTCGGACCCATCCGGCCCCAGGGCGCCGGCGTGGGCGGCGACCACGTGACCTTCGCCAACTGGCGCAACGTGTACTAGAGAGCCCCTACCAGACCCGGCCGGTCAGCTCCCCCCGCCCACCTTCCGCAGCTGCTCCAGCCGCCGCTGTACGGTCTCGTCCGCCGGACGGAGCCGCGCGGCCTCCTGAAACTGACGGTAGGCGGCCTCGTAGTCGTGCTGGGCGAAGAAGGCCTCGCCGAGCCCGGCGCGCGACTCGAAGCTGTCCGGATCGATCTCCACCGATTCGCGCAGCGCCTGCTCCGCCGTGGAGTAGTTGCCCGCCACCAGCTCGATCTGACCCTTGAGGCACAGGGTGACGGCATCCCGGGCGAGGGCGAGGGAGCGGTCTGCGGCGTCGCGGGCCAGGTCGATCTCCTCGCGCAGCGGCTGCCCCTGCTCGCGCAATCGCAGGCCGCGGCGGAAGTGGGCGTCGGCCACGCCGAAGTGGATGCGGGCGTTGTCCGGAGCCATGGGAAGGGCGCGGCGATACTGCACCAGCCCGTCCTCGATGCGGCCCAGATCCACGTAGAGCCGTCCCAGGTTGTACAGGGCGTCGGTGGAGTCCGGGTGGGTGTCGGCGGCCCGCTCCAGGTGGGCCAGGGCCGGGTCGGGCTCGCCCAGGCGGATGTGAGCGTCGGCCGCGCCGAGCAGGGCGACGAGGTGGTCGGGATCTCGCTCCAGGGCACGATCGAACCGGTCGATGGCCTCACGCAGGTTGCCGCCGGCCCACGCCTGCCGCCCGAGCTCCACGTTGGCCTCCGGGTCTCCCGGGGAGAAGGCCACCGCCAGCAGGAACATGGCGTGGGCGTCGTCGTCCTGGCCGCGCGCCGCGGCGGTACGGCCGCCTTCCACGATCTGGTGGACCAGCGGCGCCAGATCACGGGTCGGATCGGCGCTGCCCTCCCGCACCTGCTCCGCCTGTTCCATGGAGGACGTGCCGTCGCCCTGGGCGATCACGTCGAGGAACTCCAGATAGACGGGCCAGAACGTCTCGGGGGAGGCGCCGGCGATCTGCAGCTGGGCGAGCTGGTCTTCGGGCACGCCGCTGAGGTCCACCAGCGCCTCCAGGGGCTGCGCAGCGGCCGCCAGGCGCGCCAGCGGTACGCGGGCGTCGGCGCGCATGAGTGCGTCGCCCGATCGCCACTCGAGGCCGCCCACGCCCCGCGCGAATTCACGGTAGACGTCGCTGTCGGCGCGGCTGAACACCCGCGTGAGGAGGTCGTCCGGCTCCTGGAGGTCCCCCGCTCGGAGCGCCTGACGCAGCGCGCGGCGGGTCAGCCCGTGGATCATCCGCTGGGCGTCGGGCAGCCCCCCGCCAGGAGTCCCCAGCAAGATGACGTCGCCCTCGCCCACCGGATCGAGCCAGACCGTCGCGTCCGGGAACACCTCGCCGAAGGCGACCACCACGCCGGCGAGGTCGCCCACGTCCATGTACCGGGCGTGGACGCGGAAAGCGGTCCAGCCGTCTTCTGCGAGGCAGGCGCGAACCTGGCGGGCGAAGCGCGGTCCGTGCCAGGCTGCGGCGCCGGGCAGGGATGGGGAAGGCAGGTCCACGACGACCACGTCGAGGGTGCGCCGGGGCAAGGGCAGGGAGGGGAGGGGGTGGTTGCGCACGAGCTGCGTGGACGGCCCCATCACCACGTCACGGGCCGGTCCGCCCAGGGCGGCGACCTGGCCGGCCGCGGTGGGCGATCGATCCAGGAGCAAGAGGCGATCGACGTTGGCCGCGCCGAGGGGATCCAGGACGTCTCCGCGGCCCAGGCCGACGACCGCGGCCTGGCGAGGCTCTCCGGCGGCGAGCACCGGCAACAGCGCGTGGAGGGTCTCCGCCGCGCGCTCCGCCTCGCCCGGGCGCCACACGTCGTGCGCGCGCAGGAGGTACTTGCCCCTGGATGACCGAACAATGGCCCGGGGGCCGGCGCGGTCGGGCCCGGAACGGGCCACCTCGGACTCCATCAGCTCTTCTATTAGATCAAGATCACGCGCGGGCACGCGTGAGGCCGTGTCCAGGGCCGCGGAGTTCATCGACAGCGGTGGGAGCAAACCCACGCCGATGATGAGCACCGCGCTGGCGACCCAGCCGAGGCGGGTGGTCCAACCAGCCCTGTCCCCGTGTAGCGTCAGGCCCACCATGGCAGCCAGGCAGGCCAGGCCGGCGACGGCGCGGACCGGCAGGTCGGGCGGCGCTCCCAGGTTGGCCGAGCCGGCGACGACGGCGCCGAGGACGAGCCCGGCGGCCAGGGGGCCGGGGCGTGCGGTCGTCCCTCCAGCCGTGGCCGCGGCCAGCCCGAGGGTACCGGCGGCGACCAGCGCCAGCACGAGCCAGGGGACGAGCCGCCCGCCCGTGCCCAGAGCCAGCTGGGCGAGGACCGGATGCTCCCCCAGCGCGACGAGGGTCAGCAGACAGGACAGCCCCACCAGCAGGGCGCCCGACCACGGGGTGCGCAGGGACAGCGGCAGGAGGAGGTGACCCGCGCCGAGCCCGAGGAAAAACGCCACGACCAGGCAGGCGATCCCCTGGGGCGTGGCGCCACCGAAGGAGAGCAACACCGGCGGCAACGCGACGAGCCAGGCAGCGCCGAGGGCGGCCGCGGCGACGGCGGCTGTGGCGCGCGCCCGTGTGGAGTCCACCGCGGCGCGGCGCGGGACGAACAGCAGGGTCGCTGCGACGGCGGTCAGCGCCCAGCCGGGGGCCCCCAGGGACAGCGCGGCCATCCCCAGCCCCGCGGCGAGGGCCGCGCCCAGCGCACCCAGTCCCCCGGCCAGCGCACCTGCCGCGCGGGCGTTCACGCGCGGGAGCGCCAAGGCTACGGGTAGCAGCCACGCGCCCCACAGCGCGGCGAGCAAGGCCTCGGCGAGAAGACCGCTGAGAGGGATCCAGGCCACGAGGGTCGCCAGCAGGCCCAGGACCGGCGGCGTGATGGCGACCAGGACGGCGGGGAGGCGCCGACCCCCGAGGAGGCCGGCGGCGCGGAGGCCTGGGATCGCGGCGGCCGTCGCTCCGGACACGGCCAGCGCGAGCAGCAACGCACGCGTCGCGGCGCCCGGCGCTCCCACAGCGCGCACAGCCTCGAACCACACGGCCAATCCCAGCAGCGCGAGGCCGCCGGAGGAGGTGGCCTGGCGCAACGTCCGCTCCGTTCCCGTTGCGGCGGATGCTGGTAAGGTCGGATCGATGGTTTTTTGCCCATTCCGGTCCCGAGTCAAGTGCCCGAGATCAGGAGACATGGTAGCCCGAGCGCCGGGAAAAGCCACTTGACAACGGATCGGGCGCTGGTAGACCATCGAAGGCGTAATAGCGTGCGCGTTGGTGCGGGAGTGGATGCTAGTTGGGCTCGAATAAGGCCTCCGGAAGCCCACCGGCACGCTGATTCCCGTTGCTGCAGTAGGAAGCTGCTTTTGGGAGGTCGTGTAAGTGGTCTCGTTTTTCTCCAAGAGCAAGGGAGCCATCGGTCTCGATATCGGCTCCAGCTTCATCAAGGTCCTGGAGCTCCAGCCGAAGGGCAGCAGCCATTCGCTGGTGAACTTCGGGATGACGAAGCTCCCGCCGGAGGCGATCGTCGACGGCGCTCTGATGAACTCCAACATCATCGTCGAGGCGATCCGTGACCTGATCCGCAAGAACCACATCCGCACCAAGGACGTGGTGACCTCGGTCTCCGGTCACTCGGTCATCGTCAAGAAGATCAACCTCCCCGTGATGACCATGGAAGAGCTCGAGGAGTCCATCCACTGGGAGGCCGAGCAGTACATCCCGTTCGACATCAACGACGTCAACATCGACGTGCAGATCCTGGGTGAGCCGACCGAGAGCGCCAACCAGATGGAGGTGGTGCTGGTCGCGGCCAAGAAGGACATGATCAACGACTACGTCGCCATCATCCAGGAGGCCGGGCTCAACCCGGTGGTGATCGACGTGGACTCCTTCGCCATCGAGAACATGTTCGAGGTCAACTACGAGCTGTCGGCGGAAGAGACGGTGGTGCTGGTGAACATCGGAGCCAGCATCATCAACATCAACGTGCTCAAGGGGGGCATGACGGCGTTCACCCGCGACATCACCCTCGGTGGGAACCAGTACACCGAGGAGATCCAGAAGCAGCTCAGCGTCAGCTACGAAGAAGCAGAAGCGCTGAAGGTGGGTGGCGGCATCGTCCGCGACACCCAGGCCGTGGTCCCCGAAGAGGTCGAAGGCATCATCCAGTCGGTCAGCGACAACGTGGCCACGGAGATCCAGCGTTCCCTCGACTTCTATGCTGCGACGTCGACCGAGGACACCATCAAGCGGATCTTCCTCAGCGGAGGATCGGCACGGGTGCCCGGGCTGACGCGCACCATTCGCGACAAGACCGGGGTCGACGTGGAGGTTGTGAACGCTTTCAGGAAGGTCGAGATCAACGAACGTCAGTTCGACATCGCCTTCCTGAACGAAGTTGCGCCCATGGCAGCCGTGGCTGTCGGACTGGCGCTGCGGAGGGCTGGCGACCGATGATCAAGATCAACCTCCTCCCCGTTCGCGCAACGAGGAAGAAGGAGGCGACCCAGCGGCACCTCATCCTCTTCGGCATCGGGCTGGTGCTGGTGCTGCTGGTGTGCGTGGCCATGTACGCGACCAAGAAAAAAGAGGTGTCGAAGCTCCAACGAGACAATCAGGATCTCGTGGACGAGATCGACAACCTCAAGCTCATCATCCCCGAAGTGGAGGAGCTCGAAAAGACCAAGGCGGCGCTGGAGAAGAAGAAGGAGATCATCGGCCAGCTCCGCGCGTCCAAGATGGGCCCGGTCCACATGCTCGACGAGATTGCGATCCGCATCCCGGAGAAGCTGTGGCTGTCGTCCCTGCTCCAGGAGGGCAAGCGTGTGGGCCTGACGGGCTACGCCATCAACAACGAGGTGATCGCGACCTTCATGTCCAACCTGGAACAGTCACCGTACTTCCAGGACGTGTTCCTGGTGAAGATCAGCGTGGCCAAGGACGGGGAAAAGCTCAAGGAATTCGAGATCACGGCAACCACCCGGGTTCCGGCAGGATAGCGGGAGGCGCAACGACATGGGCGACATAGTTGAGCGTATCGCAAAGCTGCCGGACTATCAGAAGGTCCTGATCGGGTTTCTGGTCTACATCCTGATCTTCATGGCCTTCCACGTCCTGATCAACAAGCGGCTCAAGACACAGATCGACGACGCACACCGGCGCACCGGCGAGCTGGTCGAGGAACGCGACAAGACCCGGCGCATCGCCGAGAACAAGGACCAGTTCCAGCGGGACGTGGAGAAGCTCAACGAGGAGCTGAGCCGCGCCCTCAAGGAGCTGCCCAACGAGCGCGAGATCCCCGGGTTGTTGCGGAACATCTCCCACCTGGGGCGCAAGAACGGCCTGGAGTTCGAGCTGTTCCAGCCCCTGCCGGAGGTGCGGCGTGATTTCTACGCCGAGGTTCCGGTGGAGATCATCGTGACGGGCACCTATCACGAGGTGGCCCTGTTCTTCGATCGGGTCGGGAAGTTGCCGCGAATCGTCAACATCCGCAACGTGAAGATGTCCGAGCCGTCCGAGCGGAGTGGCCGCATCGTGTTGACCACGACCGGCGAGGCCGTCACCTATCGGTTCCTGGAAAACAAGGGGGGCTGAGCGGTGCACGAGGTAAGAGGAGTGATGTCACGGCGTCTTTCCCTGCTCGCCGCAGTCGGCGTTCTGGCCTTCCTGCCGTCCTGCTTCGGCGGCGGCGGCGGCGGCGGTGGCGGCGGCGGTCCCCAGCCCACGGGCACGGAGGACGCCGGCGAGCAGGATCGCGCGGCTCGTTCGCGTGACCGAGCGGCCGAGGAGGCCCCGGCGGCCGCCACGGCCGGTTCCGAGTACAGCTACAACCCCATCGGCAAGCGAGACCCCTTCCGGTCGTTCACCTCCATCGAGGTGGTGCGCCCGGACCGGATCGTGGCCAGCGAGCTGCAGAACTGGGAGCTGGATCAGCTCCGGCTCGTGGCCATCCTGTGGGGCATCGACGACCCGGTGGCGATGGTCGAGGACCCCAAGGGCAAGGGACACATCATCCAGCACGGGGACCTCATCGGTAAGAAGTGGGGGCGGGTGACGCAGATCAAGAGCGACGAGGTCGTCGTCACCGAGGAGTTCAGGGACCCCATCGAGAATCGACCGATCACGAACGAGTACTCGATGAAACTCCCCGAGCCCTACGAGGAAACGAACTAGGCATGGCTACGAAGACGATGCTCAGCAGGATCATCAGGAGTAGGACGATGAGAACATCCTGTGTCGTGACCGCACTGACGAAGCTGGCGGGGGTCTGCGCGGTGCTGTCCATGGTCCTCGCCACGCCGGCGTGGGCCGCCAGCGGCGACGATGGCAACCAGGAGATCACCGACATCTCGTGGAGCCGTGACGCGGAACAGATCCAGGTCGTGGTCGCGACCACCGGACGCCCCAACCACAGCCACTACAGCCGCACGAACCCGCCGCAGGTGGTGCTGGATCTGGCCAACATGGACCCCGGCGCCGTCGACGCCGTCATCCCCGTGAACCGGGGCGCGGTGCGCGAGATCCGCAGCGAGCGGATGGAGAAGGACGGCCTGGTCACCACCCGACTGGTGGTGGCGCTGGACGATTCGCGCGAGTACTCCACCGTGGTGGAGGGCAACGAGCTGCGGCTGCAGATCGACGGCGTGGAGAACAGCGGTGACGCCATCGCCGACGAGATCGAGGAGATCGAGTCGGAGGAGGAGACCGGCAAGAAGCACCACGACACGCAGACCGAGCAGGACGAGGAGTCCGGCGATCAGATCCGCGAGATCATCGACGGCGACCTGTCCTCGGTGCACGGCGACCACAACTACCGCGGTGGCGGCGTGCGCATCATCGGCGTGGACTTCCAGAACTACGCCGACACCTCTGCGCTGACCATCACCACCGACTCCCCCATGGAGTACAGCGCCCACTGGGCCAGCGCGAAGCAGTACGTGCTCAACATCCCCAACTCCGTACTGGGGACCGGCCTTGAGCGGAGCCTGGACACCACCAAGTTCCCCAGCGCCATCGACGTCATCCACTGCTACCAGAGCCGCAGCGACCGTGGCACCACCAAGGTGGTCGTGCGTATGCGCGAGCACGTGGAGCCGACACCCGAGCAGCAGGGCAACCTCCTGACCCTGCGCTTCGAGATCCCGCCGTCGGTGGCCGCGGCCCGCTCCGAGCAGTTCGCCGTCTACCAGGCCTACGAGGCCGCCGAGGACGACGGCGTCACCGACGAGGACCGCAGCATCGTCGGCGCGTTCTCCCGCGAGCAGATGATCACCACCCAGGGCGAGTCCCTGGATCCGTCGAAGAGGTACGGCGATCCCGGCTCGTCGGGCCTGATCCTCGAGGGCCAGTGGGACCTGCGCAGCGTCACCGGTGGCAAGGCCCCGCGCCTGATCAACCTGGATCTGGTGCAGGCGGACATCCACAACGTCTTCCGCCTCATCTCCAGCGTCAGCGGCCTCAACATCGTGTCCAGCGACTCGGTGAGCGGCAAGGTCACCGTGCGTATGGACCGGGTACCCTGGGACAAGGCGCTGGCCTCCATCCTCCAGTCCAAGGGCCTGGGCGGCATCCTCTACGGCAACATCCTGCGCATCGCGCCCCTGGACGTGATCCGGGCGGAGCGCGAGCAGGCCCTGCTGGCGGAGAAGGCGAGCATCGAGCTCGAGGACCTCAACGTCCTGACCATCCCCGTCAACTTCGCCCAGGTGGACGAGCTCGAGCAGCACGTGTCCGAGGTCCTCAGCGACCGCGGCACGGTCACCGTGGACGAACGCACCAACACGGTGGTCATCCGGGACATCGAAGAGGGGCTGCGGCAGGCGCGCCTGCTCGTCATGGCCCTGGACACGCAGACGCCGCAGGTGCTCATCGACGCGCGTATCGTCGAGGTGAGCGACAGCTTCTCCCGCAGCACCGGCGTCCAGTGGGGCGGCAATCTCAACTTCAGCCCGGCCACGGGGATGCCCACGGGCCTGTTCTTCCCCAACTCCATCGGCATGTCCGGTGGTAAGAGCGCCGCGGTCATCGCCGCGTCCGGCGCCCAGTCCATGGAGGGGCTGACCCAGTTCACCACCGCGCCCAACTGGGTGGTGGACCTGCCCGCATCCAGCGACCAGGGCTCCCTGGGTATCGCCCTGGGGAGCCTCACCGGCGTGGCCAACCTGGACATGCGCCTGTCCGCCCTGGAGTCCACCGGTCAGGGGCGGGTCATCTCCAGCCCCCGCGTGCAGGTGGTGACCAACGAGACCGCCTTCATCAAGCAGGGCACGAACATCCCCTACGAGACCGCGTCCCTGCGCGGGACCGAGGTGCAGTTCATCGAGGCCACCCTGGAGCTGCAGGTCACTCCCAGCATCACCTCGGACGGTACGGTGTTCCTCGAGGTCGCGATCCAGAAGAACCGCCCGGACTTCGGGAACACCGTGGGCAGCTACCCCAGCATCGAGATCAAGGAAGCGGAGACCGTCGTGATGGTGCCCAACGGCGACACCACGGTCATCGGCGGCGTCTACAGCCTCGACGAGTCCTGGGACAAGACCTACATCCCCGGCATCGGCAAGGTGCCCGTCCTCGGCGCGCTGTTCAAGAGCAAGACCAAGCGCAAGGACCGCAACGAGATGCTGGTCTTCATCACCCCGACCATCCTCACGTCCACGATGCCCTCGAGGGGTAGCGGCAACTAGCGGACGTCCGCTCCGCTCCTCTTCCTCGACCCCGGCGACGACAGGACCTCAGCGTGGAGGATCTCGTGCGTGAGCAGCCCTGCCGGACCTGGACCGTCCGCTGTGGCGCGGGCGACGCCGGCTACGACATCCACGTGACGTCCGGCGGCCTCGAGGGGCTTGGCGAGGTCGTCCGACCCTGGCACGGCGTGCCGTCCGCGGTGGTCACCGACCGCAACGTGGAGGCGCTGTACGGCGGGGAGGTCACGGCGGTGCTGGATGAAGAGGGGATCCCCCACACGCGGCTCGTCCTGCCGGCGGGAGAGACCACCAAGTCCTATACGGAACTGATCGGACTGCTCGATGGGTTGCTCGGTGCCGGCGTACCGCGCAACGGACTCGTGCTCGCCCTCGGCGGCGGGGTCGTCGGCGACATCGCCGGCCTGGCTGCGTCGCTGCTGCGCCGCGGCGTGGCGTGCGTCCAGGTCGCCACGTCCCTCGTCGCGCAGGTGGACTCCGCCATCGGCGGCAAGACCGCCGTGAACACGGACCACGGCAAGAACCTGGTGGGGACCTTCCACCAGCCGGCGGCGGTGTACGCCTCCACCCGCGTGCTGAAGACCCTGCCCCTGGAGGAGTTGCGGGCGGGGATGGGAGAGGTCGTCAAGTACGCGCTGCTCGACGGACCGGAGCTCCTCGGCGAGGTGGAGGCCAGCGTGGCCGCGATCCTGGGCCAGGACGAGGCGTCGCTGGCGTCACTGGTGCACCGCGGCGCCGCGATCAAGGCGCGGATCGTCGAACAGGACGAGCGCGAGGGCGGCCTGCGCCGCTGGCTCAACCTCGGTCACACCGTCGGCCACGCCGTGGAGCGGGCCTGCGGGTACGGCGTCCTGCGGCACGGCGAGGCCGTGGCCGTCGGGCTCGTCGCAGCGTGTGAGCTGTCCAGGGAGCGCGGCGGCCTCACCGATGGGGACGTGGGACGCACCCGGGACGTGCTGGAGGCCCTCGGTCTGCCGCGGGTCTCGCCGCCCATCGACCGTCAGCGGACGCGTGACGCGCTGCTGCAGGACAAGAAGGGCAAGGCCGACGGCCTGCGCTGGGTGTTCCTCGACGGGATCGGGCGGCCCGTGGTGTGCAGGGAGTCCTTCGCGGAGTCCGCGAACCACCTCGATCTCCTCGAAAAACGGGGAGTGCTGCGTTGGTCTTGAAGAATCGTGGAAGCGTGTCGTAGAGTCTTGCGTACACAGTGGGGTATACTGTGCCCCGTATCGGTTTACCTTCGGAGGTGAGCATGTCCTTGTGGATGCGAATGTTGCTGTTGCTGGCCGGTGGATCCCTGGTGTTCGCCACTGCTTGCGCCGCTCCCGTGAACGCCCCCAGTACCGCGGTTCTGGGCGAGGTGGAAGATTTCATGGTCTCCTGGGACGCCGCCTGGTGGGACAGCGCGAACCACTGGGCCCTGTATCGGGTGGACTTCACCGTCTACGACGATCAGGAAAATGTGCCGTACAACAACGTCGTGATCGAGGTCTTCTCGGGCTTCGAGCGCGTCTACGTGCTGCCCACCGGGGTGATCAACGTGGCCAACTGCCCCCAGGGCGAGGGGCAGTGGGACACCTACTGCAGCGACCCGAACCAGACCTGGGGCGAGCTCACCGGAGATTTCAACAACGCGTTGACCCCCACGTTCTACCGCGGTTACACCGACTCCCGCGGTGTGGAGAGCGTCTGGATCTGGATCGAGGACATGCCGGTGGACGAAGAGGAGAACGTGGGTAACGTGTCCATCACCGCCAGCATCGGCGTGGACACCTCCGGCTTCGAGATCATGCCGGCGACCTGATACGCCCTCCTCCCCCCCCGCCCCTCCCCTCATCTCCGCCGTCACCCGACCAACCCTCCACACGCCACACCCCGATCGAGGTATGATGCTCGGGTGCGTGTGCGCGGGTGCGCGTGCGCGAAGCCAACAAACCGCTTGCCCGGTCCCCTGCTGACGACGCGGCCCCAAGGTCATCCAGGGCGGGGAAACCGGGTGGAGAGCCACCAGTGGCCACGAAGAAGGAAAAAGCGATCAAGGCGGCGAATCGTTTCCTGCAGCGCGGTCAGGTCGACAAGGCGATCTTCCAGTACGAGAAGCTCGTCGCGATCGACGAGCGGGATCCGCGCGTGCGCCACAAGCTCGGTGAGCTGCTGGCCCGCAAGAACCGCATCAGCGAGGCCCTCGAGCAGTTCCGCTGGGTCGCCAGCCACTTCGAGAGCGGCGGCTTCTACACCAAGGCCCTGGCCGTCTACAAGCAGATGCTCGACCTGGACCCCGAGCGCATGGACGTCCACCTGCATCTGGGCGAGATCTACCTGTCGCAGGGCAAGACCTCGGACGCCGGCAAGCACTTCGCCTCGGTGGCCACCAAGGTGGAGAAGGAGGGGTCCCTCTCCGAGAAGATCTCCGTGTACGAGAAGCTGCTGCGCATCAACCCCGAGGATCTGGACTCGCTGATGCGGCTGGTGGCTCTGTACGTGGAGGGCGGCAGCACCAACAAGGCCGTCGAGACGCTGGAAGCCCTCGCCGACACCATGCGCGCGTCGGGCGACTCCGAGCAGCTCATGTCCGTGCTCGACCGCCTCGGCGGCATCACCGACGACGACACGGCCTACAAGCGGGAGATGGCGGGGATACACCTGGAGCGTGGCGAAGCACGCCGCGCCGTGACCAAGCTGCAGGACTGCTTCCGCGTCGATCCCCAGGACATCGAGACGTTGACGCTGCTGGGCAAGGCCTTCCGGGAGCTGGAGCAGACGGACAAGGCCCTGCAGGTCTACACCGAGCTGGCGCGCATCTACGGCGCCCGAGGTGATCTCGAGGCCCAGGACGAGGTGGAGCGGCTGCTGCGGGAGATGGTCGATCCGGGCGGCGCCGCAGAGGACGCCGCCGGCCTCTCCTCGTCGCCCCTGACCGATGCACGGCTCGATCAGACCATCCCGGACGAGGCGCTGCGCTACGTGGTCCGCGGAGAGACCTACCTCAAGTACAACCTCGTGCAGCGCGCCAAGGACGCCGCGTCCACGTGCACGCGGCGCTGGCCGGATCTGTTCGACGTGATGCGCCTGCAGGCCCTGGTCAAGGAGCGCCTCGGTGAACATGAGGCCGCCTCTGCCGCCGTCCTGCAGGCGTACGGCGCGGCCATGGACGCGGGCGACCTCCGGGTGGCCCGCGCGTGCCTCGTGGAGACCACCCGCTTGCAGCCCAGCGACGTCAGCGCGCGCGACCGCCTCGCCGCGTTCGACGACGCCATGGGCGACGATCTCAAGGCCGCGGAGGCCGCCGGCGATGGGTCGCACGAGTCCAGCGTGCCCCTGGAGGAGATGGACAGCCTCTACGGCGGCGGTGGTGGTCGAACCCACCTGCGCGACGAGATCGATGTGGACATCGACGAGGTCTTCACCCGACCCGACTCCACGGAGAGCCACGCCACGGACGCCGACCTCCAGGCGCTGGACGAGAACAGCCTCGAGTTCCTCAGCTACGAGAACTACCTCGCGGAGGTGGCCTCCGGGACCGTGGACGCGTCCATGGACGACGAGGTGGACCCGGACGACCGCGAGATCGAGATCGAGGAGCCGTCCACCGGCGAGCGGGAAGCCCTCGAAGGCTCGGAGGAGAGCCTGCTGGGCGACGAGAACACCGAGGACTTCGAGTCCTTGCTGTCGGAGATGGCCACGGCCATCGAGCACGAGCTCGACGAGGACGAGGAGATCACCGAGGACGGCGTCACCAGCGACGGGCCCGCCGGAGAGTCCGACGCCGCGGCGGCGCCGGGGCTCGAGTTGGCCCAGGGGTACTACGACGTGGGCCTGTTCGAGGAGGCGCTGCGCGAGTACACCAAGGCGGTCGACGCCGGCGTGGAGCCCGCCCGGGCGCTGCTGTACGTGGGGCGATGCCAGCGCGAACTCGGCAACTTCGACGACGCGGTCGAGCGACTGCAGGAGGGCAGCGGGATCGCCGCGTCGGATCCGCAGCTGGCCCTCGAGATACAGTTCGAGCTCGGCGTCGTGTACCACGAAAAAGGGGAGGGCTGGATGGCCTACGAGGTGCTCGGGGAGGTCGCCCAGCGCGATCCCTCGTTCCGCACCGGCGACGTGACGACCCGGCTGGAGCAGATCGCGTCCCAGCTGGGCGTCGGTGAAGGTTGACACCCGCGGGCCCGTCGAACGACCTGAGCGATGGCTTGCAAAACAGGAGACCACTGCTAGAATCGGCGTCCGCTCCACGGAGCGACCGTGCGGGAATAGCTCAGCTGGTAGAGCACAAGCTTCCCAAGCTTGGGGTCGCGGGTTCGAGCCCCGTTTCCCGCTCCAGACATCGTCCTGACCCCGGTTCGACGATCGTCGGACCGGGGTTCGGCGTTCTGCGGGTCCAGCCATGAAGCGCTCCAAGCGGCGCTGGTTGCGGCGACTGGCCGTGCTGGTCGTGCTGGTACTGGCCGCGGCCGGGGGCACGCTGGCCGTGCTGCGCAGCAGCTTCTTCGCCGACCAGGTGCGCAGGATGGTCATCACCCAGGGGTCCGCTGCCCTGGGCGAAGATCTGCACGTCCAGGACCTCGAGATCCAGCTGTGGCCGCTGGGGGTGGTGGCGCGGGGGATACAGGCCCACTCCCGCGATCCGCTGCGACCCGGCCAGGAGATCCTCCATGTGGAGCGCGTGGCGCTCGAGGGGATACGCCTGCGGGGCGGACGCAGGATCGAGGTGACCCGGCTGGTGGTCTCGCGGCCGCGCGTGCGCCTGCGCGTGGGCAACGGCGAGCTGCGGGATTTCCCGGGCTTGCGCAAACCCGGGCGTGGCGCTCGGCCCAGCCGCCTGGAGCTGTTCCTGTCGGAGCTGGCGCTGGAGGACGGCGCGGTGTCCGTGACGGTGGATCGGCCGGACCTCGCGGTGATCGTCGAGGGGCTGGAGACCACCCTGACCAACAGCGCCGACGACGCGGCCGAGGCGCACTTCCAGGTGCGCGACGTGCGGCTGCGGGTGGGGCAGGTGGAGGAGAGCGTCGTCCTCGAGTCCGGGCAGCTGCACCGCCGGGGCGACCGCTTCGCCATGGAGGGCTACCGCCTCGTGTCCGCGTCCGGCGGACTGTCCCTGTCCGGGGAGCTGTTCCTGTCCCCCAAGGACGACAAGGGCGCCATCATCGGCACCCTCGGCTATGACATGGACGCGGTGGCCGACCTGGACCTGGAGAAGTTCTCGGCGGGCAACGACGCCCTGCCGTCCATGGCCGGCGTCGTGGACCTCCACGCGAGGGCCCGTGGCGTGGACGGCGACGTGCAGGTCGACGGCCTGCTGGAGATGAACGATGGCCGCTTCGCCCGCCACGTCATCGGCGACGCCGAGGCACGCGTCACCTACGGCGCCGGCGCGGTGGAGCTGAAGCGGCTGTGGGTCGGCACGGCCGGTGGCGAGGTCATGGGCACGGGGCGACTGAGGTTGGGGGAACAGCCCACGGTGTCCGCGGACCTGCAGCTCGACGAGCTCGAGCTCGCCGAGGTGTTCGAGAACAACACGCTGCCCGGCGCGTGGGTGATGCTCGTCGTCAGCGGCACGGCGCGGGTGGACGGGACCTTCGACGACGGCATGCAGCTGGCATTCGACGTGGATCTCCCGGTGAGGGACCTGCGGGTGCTCGACTCGAGCTTCCGGGACCGGCCGTTCAACACCCAGATGCTGTACATCGATCAGGGGCGTATCGCCGGCCACGTGGAGGTGCTGCCCGATCGGACGCTACTGCAGGACATGAAGGTCCTCACCACCCATTCGGACCTCGACGTGGAGGTGGAGTTCATCTACCACAAGCCGCTGATCCTCGATATCCGCATCGACGGCGCCAACCTCTCGCTGGACGACATCGGCGCGGTGGGCAACCTCCCCTTCGCCGGCGAGGGCCCGACCACGGCGCACATCTACGGCCTGTCCAAGGACCTGCAGATCGACGCGCACACCCACATCGCGGACTTCGGCATGTGGGACTATCGCCTGGGCGACGTGGACGCCGACGTGTACTGGCACGCCCGCGACGACCTGATCGTCGAGAACCTCTCCGCACAGCTGAGCGAGACCACCTACACGGGCGAGGGTCGGGTGATGTTCGGCAAGCCCATCCGCATCGCCGGCGCCCTGGACATCGACGGCGGGCGTATCGAGGACGTGGTCGGCATCTTCACCGACCGCCTCGACCTCGTCGGTCAGTTCGACGGCGGGCTCCGCCTGTCGGGTCCGGTGCGGGAGATCGGCGGGGAGGTGTGGCTGAGGGGGCGCCGCGTGACCGCCCTGGGCGAGGAGTTCTCCTCCATCCAGCTCTCCGCGACCGCGAGCCAGGGCCGTTTCACCTTCACCGACGCCTGGTTCCGCAAGGGCAGGGGCGGGGTCTACTGCCGCGGCTTCCTCGACACCCACGGCCCCATGGACCTGGAGATCTTCAGCTACGGCATGGATCTGGCCCAGGTGAACCACCTGGCCGACTCCCCGCTGACCGCCAAGCTGGCCGTGGACGTCCACCTGTGGGGCACCCTCACCGAGCCGATGATGCACGGCCACGGCCACCTCAGCGAGACCCAGTACGCCCGCGCAGGGCTCGGCGACTCACTGCTGGACGTGACCCTGCGGGAGGGCCGCCTGCGGGTCAACGGCACGCTGCTGGGCCAGCCGGCGAACCGCGTCAACGGCGAGCTGTCCCTCAAGGGCCGCGGCGACTACGAGTTTGCCCTCGTGTGGAGGGCGCTGCCATTGCACCTGCTCCTCCCCGCGCGGTCCCTGGCCCGCTCGCCCATCGAGCTGCGCTCCGACGGCAGCGTCGAGGGCCACGGCCACCTCAAGGGGGATCCGGATCACCACATCGACGTGGACGTGACCCGCCTGGAGCTGGAGCGAGGGGACGATCGTCTGGCCGCTTCGGAGTCCATCCACATGGTCTTCGACCGGGATCACCTCACCCTCGAGGAGGTGCGCCTGACCGGTCCGGGCAGCGACCTGAGCGTCAAGGGGAGCGTCGGCCCCGCGGGCCGGATACGGCTGGAGGCGGGCGGAGACGTCAACCTCGGCCTGGTGGACATCTTCGTACCGACGCTGAAGCGCTGTGAGTCGGAGCGCACGCGCATCGAACTGAGCATGGACGGCGCCTGGCCCCCTGACGACGTGTCTGCGGCCGTGGCCATCGACGGCGGCAGCATCCGCGTCGACGCGTTCCCGCACCCGATCGAGGTGGACCGGGGCCGGTTCTCGCTGCGCGAGGGCGTCATCCGCGCGGACGCCTTCGAGGGACGCCTCGGCGGCGGTCGTATCGAGGACTTCGAGGGCAGCACCATCGAGCTGTCCGAGCTGCGACCCCGCGACTACGACGTCCACGCGCGCTGTGTGGACTGCACCGTGCGCTATCCCAGCATGCTGCCCTGGACCCGGGCCACGGCCGACCTCCATCTCACCGGCACGCCGCCCATGGTCACCCTGGGCGGCGACATCGCCGTGGAGGACATGACCTACCGCGAGGACTTCAACTGGCAGTCCTCCATCATCAACACGCCCGCCCGACGATCCCGGCGCGAGGGCAACGGTGAGGGCAAGACCGTGGTGGGCCTCGACCTGCGGGTCCACTCGGACGGCGGCTTCGGCATCTCCAACAACCTCGGCCAGGCGCGGGCCACCGGCGAGCTGCGCGTCATCGGCGACACGAGCAAGGTGGGCGTGGACGGCGAGCTGGTCACCACGGGCGGCCGGGTCTGGTTCCGCGGCCACGACTTCGACCTCACCGGGGGTACCATCGGCTTCCCCGAACCCATGGCCCTGGATCCCCACTTCCACCTGGAGCTGGACACGGACGTGTCCACGCGCGAGCAGCGCTATTCCATCCACTACGACATCGACGGGCGCCTGTCGGACGTGGGCGGCATGCAGATCGCCGGACGCAGCGATCCGCAGCTGTCGGACGCGGACATCAACGCGCTGCTGCTGTTCGGGGTCACGACGGACGAGCTGCAGGGCCTGGCCAGCAGCTCGGACATGGCGGCCCTGGCCGCGCAGGGCGGCAACATCCTCTTCGGCTACATCATGGAGCAGGTGCGTGAGGCGGGCGGCGACCAGAGCACGGCGCTGCCCGATCGTGTCGAGCTCGTGCCGGACTACTCGTCGTCGTCCGCGGTGTCGGACTTCAGGCTCGTCGTGGGCAAGGATCTCGTCCGCAACCGCCTCAGCGGCGAGTTCTACTGGAACTTCAGGGAGGACTTCGGCTTCGGACTGGACTGGCGAGTGGGACGTAACCTCTACCTGGTGCCGACGTGGTTCCGCACGTCGGACAGCAGCCTGGGCGCCGTGGCCCCCCTGTGGGACTTCGGAGATGCCTCTCTGGACGTGAGATGGGTCATCGAGGGCGACTGATCGGGCTGCTGCTCGTCGGGCTCGTCGTCGCCGCCGGCGGCGCGGCGGCCGGTCCGACCACGTACACCGACTTCCACGTCGAGGAGATCCGCTTCGAGGCACCCGAGACCGTCGACGTGGACGACCTGAGCTACCTGCTGGAGCTGGAGAAGGGGCAGGAGTACCGACCGGCCGACGTGCGGCGGTCCATCGAGCTGCTGTACGGCGTGGGGCTGTTCCAGGAGGTGTACGCGACGGTGCTGCTCGACGGGTCGCGCCTGATCGTCACGTTCCACCTGGTCCCCAGCCCGACCCTGCGCGAGGTCTCCTTCGTGGGCCTGCCGGCGCCGGTCTCGCGCGGGCGCGCGAGGGAGGCGCTGACCCTGCGCAGCGGTGACAAGTTCTTCCCCGGCGACCACCACGAGATGGCCCGACAGCTCGAGGAGCTCCTCGCCGAGGAGGGCTACATGGACGCCCGCGTGGCCGCGGACGTGGTGGATCGCCGCCAGGAGCGCGTCGCCGTGCGCCTGCGCGTGGATCCGGGCGAGCCCTACCTCGTGTCCGCGGTGGAGTTCAACCCGGGCGCGGGTCTGCCCACGAAGCAGCTGAGGCGGACCACTCGCGCGGGCGCGCAGGAAGACCGCCGCTTCCGCACCAAGCTCGTGGACGGCGGCCGGACGCGGCTGGAGCGCCTCTACCGCAAGCGCATGCAATACCTCGAGGCCCGCGTGCTGCCGCCCCTGGTGGAGGTGGACCGCGAGGCCAAGCGCGTGCAGGTCATCTACAACGTGGTGCCCGGGCCGGTGGTCGAGGTGGCATTCGTCGAGGTGCCCGACCCGGACGCGCCCCACAAGCGACGCAACGCGAGCGTGACGCGCGCGGACCGGCTGCGCCAGGAGATCGGCGTGGAGCGGGAGTACAGCATCTCCACGGGCTTCGTGCAGGACGCCACGACGCGCGTGGAGGCGTTCTACCGCGACCTGGGCCACTTCGAGGTGGAGGTCTCCAGCCGCCTCGACGAGGACGCGGGGGTCAAGCGGCTGGAGTTCGAGGTCGTGCCAGGCCCGCGCGCCGTGCTCGTGACACCGAGGGACGTGCGTGTCGAGGGCAACGACGTGGTCAAGGCCGGCGAGATCCGCCAGCTGGCCCGCGGCCGGCTGCGGGCGCCCTTCCGCTACCCCGGCGTCACCGACGAGGCGCTGGACGGCCTGGTCCAGGACATCGGCAACCTCTACGAATCGCGCGGCTACCTCGGCGCCGAGACGACCCTGCGGGAGCTGCGCCGGGAGCCCCGCGCCAGCGCCCTGCCCATGCGCGCGGTGATCTCCCTGCGCATCCACGAGGGGGTGCAGACCCGCGTGCGCGACGTGGAGATCCGCGGCAACGAGCGGGTCCCCACCGAGGAGCTGCGCATCCTCGCCCAGCCCCTGCTCGGGCGGCCCGTGCACCGCGACGAGGTCAACCGGGCCCTGGACCAGCTGCGCGACCGCTACACCAACCGCGGGTACGCGGACGTGCAGGTCACCTCCCAGGAGGACTTCTCCGAGGACGGCACCGAGGCCACGCTGATCTGGGAGGTGGCCGAGGGGCCGCGCATCCAGTTCGGCAAGGTCGTGGTCCGCGGCAACCGCCACACCCGCACCTGGCTGATCCGCAACGAGCTGAGCATGCGGCCCGGGCGCGTCTGGAGCGCCCGCGACGTGGAGCAGTCACGGCAGCGACTGCTGGACACGGGCCTGTTCACCCAGGTGCGTGTGCGGCCCCTGAACACCTCGGAGCGCGTCCGGGACGTGCTGGTGGAGGTGGCGGAGCGCAAGCGCTGGCGGCTCATGCTCGGACCCGGCATCAGCACCGCCGAGGGCATCCGCATGGTCGCGGAGGGCCACGTGGGCAACATCGGCGGTGTCGGCCACCGGTGGACCACCTACCTCCACGTCGGTATCGACTCCGAGAGCCTGCGCATCTTCGGCCCGGCCACGGGTATCACCCCCTTCAGTGACCTCGAGGCCGAGTGGAAGATCGTCACCGGCTACGAGTTCGCCCACATCCCGCGCGTGCCCATGCGGATCAACATGCGCGTGTTGCTCAACGAGCGGGTGCTGCAGCCCACCTACGTGGTGCAGAAGTACGGTGTCGGTATCGGCGCCACCCTGGCGTGGTCCCTGCCCACCGGCCCCAACCACGAGCTGCGCGCTTCGTGGGGGTTCGACGTGATCTGGCGCTACCCCGAGTACGTGGATCCCGCCGCCGTGCTGTGCGACGCTGACCTGGCCGATCCGGACTTCTCCAACCGCTTCATGGGCCTCATCGGCGCCGGCCAGACCCCCGAGAGCCTGCGCCGCCTGGGGCTGCTGTGGCTGGGGCTGCGCCTCGACCTGCGCGACGATCCGTTCAACCCCACCCGCGGCGCCTACATCACCGCCGATCTCGAGGCCACCGATCCCAGCGGGCTGAGCCAGGAGAAGTTCGGGCGCTTCCGTCAGCGCCTCACCGTCTACCTGCCCCTGATGAAGTGGATGCAGCGCGCCGCCCCCGGCTGGCCCTTCTACATCGTCTCGGGGTTCGAGTGGGGCATCGGCTGGACCGGCCCGGACACCGACATGCTCCCCGTCGAGTGGCGCTTCCGTCTCGGCGGCGCCTCCTCCGTTCGCGGTTACCCGCTGGAGACCCTCGGCCCCACCGTCGCGCGCAACGGCGTCCTGTCCGACCTCGGCTTCACCGAGAGCACCGTGCGTGTGCCCGTCGGTGGCGACGTCTTCTACAGCTTTGCCATCGAGGAGCACTTCCCCCTCAACCGCAAGCGCACCGTCGAGTTCATCCTCTTCCAGGACGGCGGCAACGCCTACCTCCGCTCCGGCGACGACTTCCCCGAGCTCGACCGATCCCTCGACACCGTCATCCGCGCCTCCGCCGGAGTCGGCCTGCGCATCCGCACCCCCATCGGCCCCCTACGCCTCGACATCGGTGCCCAGCTCGGCAGCGAGTCCACCCTCTTCCACCCCGAGCTCGGCCCGTGGTGGAAGGGGATGAACATCCACTTCTCGGTCGGTGCTTTGTAGCTCCTCCAGCACAGCGCAGAGACCCAAGTTCCCCCCCCCAAGAAAAAAAGAGGCACGCAACGACGCCACGAGGCAACGACGCAACGTTTGGAAAAAATGGAAGAGATTTCCGGCGTTGCGTCGTTGCCTCGTAGCGTCGTTGCGTGATCTCTCCTTCTTTCCTGTGCCGGCAGAACTGCCGGATCAGGGGCGGATTCGTAGGTCGGGGAATGCCCGATAGAGAAGCCCGAAGCGCAGCCCGCGATCGCTGGCGATGAGGTGGTCGGGGCCCAGCAGGGACAGGACCTCGCGCAGGATGGTGCCGCCGGCGACGATGTACGGCGCCCGGCCGTGTTGCATGCCGGGGAGGGCCTCGAGGTCGGGGAGGGGGAGGGCGGAGAGCCACTTCAGCCAGGCGTCGAGGTCGCGGGCGGTGACGGTGCGGCCGTGGACGCGGCGGGCGTCGTAGGGGACGATGGCCTCGGCGGTGGCGAGGAGGGTCGTGGGGGTGCCGCCGACGGCGACGACGGCGCCGGCGAAGGGGTCGAGGGAGCTCAAGGCGTCGCGGACGACGTGGCGCAGCGCGTCGGGGCCTTCAGGAAGGGGAGGGGAGGTCGAGCCGAGCTGCTCCTCGCTGCAGCGGACCGCGCCGAGCTTCACGGACACCGACGTCTCGAGTCGACCGTCGCGTCCCCGGGCGACCTCGGTGGAGCCGCCGCCCACGTCCACCAGGGCCACGGGGCGGCCCGCGCCGAACTCGCGGGTGGCGGCGAGGAAGGTGGTGGCGGCCTCGTCCTCGCCGGACAGCACGTCCACGTCGAACCCGGCGTGGCGCTGCACGAGCCGCAGGAAGGCGGCGCGGGCAGGGGCCTCCCGCACGGCAGCGGTGGCCGCCGCGGTCACGTGGCCCACGTCCATCTCCCGGATGCGCTGGCGAAACATCCGCAGGGTGAGCAGGGAGCGCTCGACCGCGTCGGGATCGAGCTCGCCGCGGGGGCCTCGGTCGCGGCCGAGGCCGGTGACGACGGAGTACTCCTCGAGCACGTCGTGGGCGCCGCGGTCGCGGCCGACGATCACCATGGACAGGGTGTTGGAGCCGATGTCCACCGCGGCCAGGCGCGGCGGCGTGCCCTGGCCGGGGAACGGGGGCATCACCAGTCCGGGTTGGTGTAGGAGCCGCGCCCGTCGGTGATGCGGGTGATGTTGCGGCCGTCGACGGTCATGATGAACAGCTGCTTGCCGCCGCCCTCCCGGTCCGACGAGAACATGATGTAGCGGCCGTCGGGCGACCAGGTCGGGTCCTCGTCGTCGCCGGGCGACTGGGTCAGGCGCCGCAGGTTGGCGCCGTCGGCGTCGCACACGAAGATGTCGAACCGTCCCTTGTCCCGGCCGGCGAAGGTGATCTTCTTGCCGTCGGGGGACCAGGCCGGGGACACGTTGTGGTTGCCGCCGAAGGTGACCTGGGTGACCCCGCCGCCAGAGCGGTTCATCACGAACACCTGGGGCTCGCCGAAGCGGCTCGAGGTGAAGGCGATGGAGGTGCCGTCCGGGGACCAGTCCGGGCTCACGTCGATGCCCCAGTTGCTCGTCAGGCGGGCGGCGCCCCCGCCCGTGGTGCCGTTGATGGAGTAGATCTCCGAGTCGCCCCCCGGGCTCAGCGTCAGGGCGATTCGTGCCCCGTCGGGGCTCCAGTCAGCGCCCGAGTTGATCCCCGGTTGGTTGCTCAGCAGGATCTCCCGCTTGGTGGCGAGATCGAGCACGTAGAGATCGGGGTTGCCCCCCTTGTAGCTGGTGTACGCGACCTTGGAGTGACCCGGGTTGAACGCGGGCGAGAGGTTGATCTCGCCGTTGCGGGTCAGAGTCGTGGTGCGGCCGCTGAAGTCGACCAGGTAGATCTCCTTGTTCCCCGTCAGGTCGGCCACGCAGACCACGTTGCCCGAGAACGGCCCCTTCTCGCCGGTGAACGCCTCGATGACCAGATCGGCGAGGCGGTGTCCCATGGCCTGGGGATCGGCCACCTCCCCGTCGACCACGTCGCCGAGGATCATGGTGCCGTCGATGACGTGGTAGACGCGGATCTCCACGGACATGGTCTTGCCGAACACCTCGTACCCGGCCTTGACCAGGCCGGCGGTGTCGAGGGTCCGCCAGTCGTCCATGTTGAACTCGTTCTTGCGCAGACCCGTCTCCTGGGGATTCTCCAGGAACGCGGCGGAGTCCATGACGCGGAACCAGCCGCTCATCTGCAGGTCGCGGCGCATGACCTCCGCCAGGATCGGACCCACCTCGTGGGCCTTGCCCAGCTCCTTGAGGTCCGGTACAGCGAGGGGGAAGTCACCGCCGCCGGAGACGTCGATGTAGATCTCGGCGCGGGCCGGGCAGGCCCAGGTGATCGTCGCGGCGATCAGCAACAAACCAAACCATCGATTCATCAGAACACCTTGTCCGAGGCCTTGAAGCGAATGAAGATGCCGTCCTCGGCGTAGCCCATGATCTTGTCACTGGGCGGAGCGGGGAGCGTGCGCATCTGGCGCACGGCGGTGAGTGTGGACATGTCGTACTGGCGGTTGCCCGAGTTGTCGACGATCTTGGACTTGAGGATCTTGCCGCTGCGGTCGATGCGCACCCCGATGACCACCACCAGGTCGGGGTTCTCGTTGGCCACCGATGGGATCACGTGCCACTTGGACATGATCCGCTCCTTGCACTGGCGGACGTAGTCGGCGAGCTCGGGGTCGGCCACGTTGGTGCCGCTGCCGGTGAGGTACACGTCGCGCAGGTCGGTGACCGTGGACTCGGGGTCCGTGGGGAGGTTCGTCTCCGGGCCGGTGGGCACCTGGTCGGCGCGGGCGATGAGGTCCTCGCGCCGCTGCTGACGGGCCTCGTCGGTCTCCGGCGTCTTGTCCTCGCCCTCCGCCTCGTCGGCGTCCTCGGTCTCCAGCACCATCTGGTCCTCGGCGACGGGTTCCTCGATCACGCCCATGTCGCCGGTGACCCTCGGCGGGGTGACCATCACCTTCTCGGGCAGCACGTCGGCGTCGCGGTGCAGCGTCACCATGGCCACCTCCATCACCATGTCGGTGGGCATGATGGGTTGCGTCGGACCGCGGGCGAGCAGCGCCATGAGGATGAGCGAGCCGTGGCCCAGGGCGGCCACGGGCAGGCCGACCAGCCAGAACAGCGCCATCTGCTCCGGGGGGCGGTACGCCTTCACCGATCGTCCTCCTCTTCGTCCTCGGTGGACTCCGCCTCGGTGACCATGCCCACCTTGGCGATGCCGGCCTTGCGCGCGGCGGCCATCACCTGGGCCAGGTAGTCCCAGGTGATGGTGCCGTCGGCGCGGATGAACAGCTCCTTGTTGTCGCGCTCGGCGTAGATGGCCGGCAGCTTCACGTCCATCTCCTCCAGCGCGAACTCGTGCTGGTTGAGGAATAGACGTCCGTCCGGGGCGATCTCCATCACCAGGGGGTGCTCGTCCGCCTCGACGAGGGTCTCGCCCCTCACCCGGGGCAGATCCAGCTCGATCCCCTGGGTGAGCAGGGGGGCGGTGACCATGAAGATGATCAGCAACACGAGCATCACGTCCACGAACGGCGTCACGTTGATCTCGGACAGGACCGTGCCGGAGACCTGGCTGTGGTCCGATCCTCCACCTTGTTCGACCTGCATGCCCATGGTTCAGTTCCCGAAGTGGCGCTCGACGATGTTGAGGAAGTCGTTGGTGAAGTTGTCCATGGCCTGGCTGATGCTGCGGATCTTGTTGACGAAGTAGTTGTAGAACATCACCGCCGGGATGGCCGCGAAGAGCCCTAGGGCCGTGGCGATGAGGGCCTCGGAGATGTGGGGGCCCACCGACTGCAGCGAGGTCTCGCCGGTCACGCCGATCTGCTGGAAGGCGCGCATGATGCCCCACACCGTGCCGAACAGGCCGATGAAGGGCGACGCGCTACCCACCGTGGCCAGGAACGCCACCATGCGCTCCAGGCCGGCGATCTGGACGGTGTGTTCGCGGCGCATGGCGCGGCCGACGATGTCCGTGGTGGAGAGCTTGCCCTTCATGGCGTCGCTCTTCTTGTCCTGGACCTTCTTCATCTCGGCGTAGCCCGACTTGAACACCTGCGCCACCGATCCGGCGGAGAACTGGCTCGTGGCGGCGTAGACCTCCTCGAAGTTCGAGGAGTTCCAGAAGAGCTCGACGAACTTGTTGGACGAGCGACGCGCCCGGGCCAGGGCCAGCAGCTTGAACACGATGATCGCCCAGCTCAGCAGGGAGAACACCAGCAAGATGACCAGCACGAACTTCACCATCGGGTCGGCGTTGGCGATGATCTGCCACGTGCCGAGGTTGGTCTCCCCGACGGCCCACAGTGCGATCCACGAATGTCCAGACATCAGCTCTCCGCTTGGCGCGGCGCCCGGAGCCTAGCGCGGCTCCAGCACCTCCACCTCCACCAGATCCTCTTTCGATCCGCGGCCCAGGGAGTACCTGCGGCTGCGGAAGAACTCCATCATACGACGCCCGGCGCGGCCCATCTGCGCATAGTTGGACCACATGCCCACGCCGCTGCCCAGTACCGGGACCATGCGGCCCAGGGGCGCGGACAGGCGCAGGGCCAGCCGTCGCAGTACGGCCACGGCGATGCGGGACACCACCGGGTTCACGGCCATCCCGCTGCGGGTGATGCGCGCCGGGATCTGCAGGGTCGCCTCGGTGGGCCCCTCCACCCGGTCGTCCGCGCCGACCGCGTGGGCCAGGGCCTTCCACAGCACCACCTCTCCGGCCCGCTGCCGGTAGTCGATGCCGTAGAGCAAGCTCAGCCGCTGGCCCAGCTTGAGCAGCATCACCATCTGCTGCAAGACCTCGGGCGCCACGGCGATCCAGCCGCCCATACCCAATCCGACACCCGAGACCGCCGAAACCCTCCTCGCCGATCGCACGATCGACAGCGCCACCGGGTCGATCAGCTCCACGTCCAGGTCGCGCAGATCCTCCACCCGCATCACCGGCAGGCCGCGCTTGCGCAGATCTGCGGCGAGCCGCCGGGGGTCGATGGAGGCGGCACGGATCAGGGCCGGGAGCACGTCGGTGGCAAGGGACTGGCTCATGTCTTCGAGCAAGGGGAGCGTACTTTCGCCCGAGAGGGTGGCTGCGCGCATCTTGCCATCGGGGCTGGGTCGTGGCAAGACGCGCGGGCGGTGTTGCGCCCGCCCCCCCCGTTCATGGATAATCTTGTCCGAGTCCGCAAAGCCATGCCTGCTGCGTCGAGGTTCGGACCTGGCGCCGAGGACGAGATGGGTTCGCTTTACAACGACGATTTCCTCGCGAGCATCGAGGAGCTACCAGACGCCCATCCCTCGTTCGTGGCCTCCCTGTGCAGGCGGCCCGAACCGGCGATCCAGAATTTCCGGACGCAGATCGAGGGGTGGTTCGGCAACCTGCGCGAGGACGCCCAGGGGGTCTACCGGGAGCGGCTGTTCTCCCTGGACAACCCCACCTTCTTCCAGGCGTTCACCGAACTCGTGCTGCACGAGATCGTGATGAACAACTCCATGCGCGTGCTGGCCTACCCTGCCGAGGAGATGGAGGCCATGGCCATCAGCCTGCCCGATGGGCAGGGCAGCTTCTCGGTGGCCGTGCAGTCGTTCATCCCCGAAGTCCAGATCCGCGGCAGCATGCGGCCGTTCCGCCAGCTGCTTCGCGAACTCAAGGGAATCGAACATCGCTTCCTCTTCAGCGTCTATCTGAAGCGATGGCTGCCGTTCCAGTTCGACCCGACCCCGATCCGCCGCGCCCTCGAGGTGTGGCTGGACAGCCTCGAGGACACCAACTGGGAGGGCAAGTACGCGGAGTACCGCGACGACCACATCCACCTGGAGTTCTCCATCCTCGACCGGCTGCGGGCGCCCAAGAAGGACCTGGTGAAGTTCCGCATCACCCCCCTGCGCACCCCCAGCGTGCTGGACTCCCTGGGGCGGGTCATCGAGGAGAAGGTGGCGCGGGCCACGGCTCAGGTGGGGGACGAGACGCCCATGGTGCTGGCCCTGTTCGGCAACGAGGAGTGGGACCTGCCCACGAGTTACCTCGAGGACTTCTTCTACAACAAGGCCAACTTCTCGTTCCACTGGACCACCCGCAGCGGTCGGGCCGAGCGCCTCAAGAGCTTCCGCACGGACGGCCGCGCCGACGCGGTCTTCGCCCGCCCTGCCTGCCGGCCCCTGTCGGCGGTGTTGATGATCGACAAGAAGTGGGAGCGCGACCGCCCCGTGTTCAGCATGCGCGTGTACCACAACCCGTGGGCCGCCATTCCGTTGCCGACCGGCGTCTTCACCGGCTTCGCCCAGTTCCGCACCCTGCCCCAGGGGGAGATCGTGGACCAGACCTACATGGGCTGGGACGCGCTGGAGCGGCTGCGGTTCATCCTGCCCTGAGCGCGGGTCCGGCGCCGCCGACACCCGCGGCTTTCCTTGACGCTTCTTCGACCCCTCTGATACCTAGTTGCACGCACCTGTGCGGAGGAATCCGATGTACGCGCGTTCTCTGTTAGTCGCAGCCCTCACCCTCACCTTCGCCGCGAGCGCCGCCGCGCGGCCCCCCCGCGTCACCATCGACGCGTCCAGCACGTACGAGGACGGCCAGACCGACCGCTCCCCGGCCGTGGCCTTCGATGGCCGCCTGGACACCTCGTGGAGCGAGGGCCAGGCTGGCGCCGGCGTGGACGAGTGGATCGAGATCGACTTCGGCGAGTTCCGTGAGATCACGTCCATCTTCGTGTGGGGCGGCGACTTCTCTGGCGGCGCCAAGCAGTTCGGCGAGCGCAACCGCCTGATGACCGCCGAGCTGATCATCACCACCGACGGCGGCGGCACGACCAAGCAGCTGGAGTTCGGCGATCGGTACACCATGCTCGAGGTGCGGGTGAACGCCCAGGTGCGCAAGACGCGGCTGGTGATCAAGGAGGTGTACCAGGGGTCCATCTTCGACAACACGCACGTCGCCGAGATCGCCTTCGACTACCCCGCCCGCCTGGGCGAGGGGGCCGCGGCCATGAACGAGTGGATGGAGGACAAGTCCTACGAGGCCGAGCTCACCGCCTACGAGGAGGCCCTGGACAAGGCCTACGAGGAGTGCAAGGCCGGCGAGAACTACTCCAAGAACTTCAAGTTCATCGCCAACTCCGCCATCTACGGCGCGCCCTACCTGCAGCAGGCGGTGATGGACAAGGTGCCCGCGGGGTACCGCGCCGCGTTCCTGGACTTCGACGAGGTCGGCATCAAGTACCTGCAGAAGCTCAAGGACGTCAACGTCATCCCCTACCTGGAGACGGGCGTGGCCCGGGCCATGGGGGGGGACCGCTTCTGGCTGGAGGACCTGCTCAAGGCCTTCCGTGCCCACGAGGAGCTCATCTCCTCGCGACGGCCGACCATCCCCAACTGGGGTGTGACCGGCCTCGAGCCCGGCGCCCTGAACAGCCGCGGCGAGCCGCTGGCGGTGGACGTCAGCAGCGCGGGGCTGGTGCACGTGGCCGACACGGCCAACAACCGGGTGCAGTGGTACGCCACCGACGGTCGCCTGGCCGGGGGCATGGGCCGCGAGGCCGGCATCGCCTGGAGCTGGTTCGGCTCCGAGGGCGACCCCTACGCCACGGGCGCCGCCCCTGGCGACGGCTCCAAGGAGTTCGAGCAGCCCGTCTACCTGGCGGTGGGCAACTACGACATCCTCGCCGTCATCGACTCCACCAAGCGGGTGCAGACCTTCGACGAGGAGGGCAACCCGGTGGGTGACTGGACCATCCCCAGCAACGAAGACGTCCTGTCCGGCCGCGGCTGCGCGACGCCCATCATCACCTGGTGGGACGACCACTTCTTCTTCCTGCTCGGCCGCGAGGTCTGGGGCTACAAGGCCACCGGCGAGCAGGTGATCAAGTTCGAGACCAGCGACGTGATCCTCGCCGGCGTCATCCTCGACGGCCGGCTGCTGGTGCGCCACGAGGGCCTCGAGGTGGTGGAGTACGCCATCGAGGACGGCTTCTGCCAGGGCAAGTGGCTGCGCAAGCCGGTGGAGGACGACGGCAGCGAGGACTGGGACATGGCCACCGACGCCGAGGACAACCTCTACGTGGCCACGGACGCGGGCTGGGTCTACGTCTACAACAAGCGCGGCAAGTTCGACCGCAAGATCCAGATGTTCGCCCACCCCAAGAACGCCATGCGCATCGCCGTCAGCCCCGGCATGGACGTGCTGTACGTGACGGCCGAGGACACGATTCACCGGGTCGAACTCGGCCAGTGAGCAAGCGTCGTCGCAAGGGCGGCAAGCGCAGCGCGCCGCCCCCCCCTCCACCCAAGAAGTCCCAGGGCTACCTGGTCCCCGCCGCCGTCCTGGTGGTGGTGGTGGGCGCGTTGATCGCCGTGCAGCTCGGCCGCAACAAGCCCGTCCAGGACGAGCCGCCCACCCCCGACGAGGTGGAGGCGCCCGAGGACGTCTGGCAGACGGATCCCGAGCTGGCCAGGCTCAAGCAGGACGCCATCGTCATCCTGCAGCGGGTGGTGGACCGCTGGGCGCGCAACGAGGACGAGCCGTGGCTGCTCAACCACGGCGTGCTCGCCTGGGGACCCCGACACCTCACCCGTGGCGGCGACCCCGCGGGCAAGTACCTGATCGACCATTCGCTGACGACCCGCACCCACGCAGGCCGGGACATCCGGGTGTTCCCCGCCGACGATCCGGGCGGCCGCCGCATCGACGCGCACTTCGACCAGACCATCAAGACCCTGATCGAGATGGGGATCGACGACCCCCGCCTGGCCGAGCTGGCGCGTGACGCCCGGTGGCGCTTCGAGTACCACGCCGACGACCCCGCCAACCCGTTCCCCGACGCCAACGAGGTGCCCTGGTCCGCCCAGGCGTTCTGCCAGTCGGCCGGGCCCGGCGAGGACACCTTCGTCACCTCATCGGGGGCGACGGTGGACCTGCGCGTGATGACGCGACAGCTCGTCGAGGCGCTGGAGAAGGAGTCGGAATTCCTCGACGAGATCCGCGTCGCTGGCGGCACCACCTACGAGAAGCGGCGCCAGGGTATCTTCCGCTACACCTGCGGCGGCACCCACCTGTTCATGGGCGCCGAGGCCTGCGTCGTCGCCGGATTCGGCGACCAGGACCTCACCGAGCGCCTGGCCTACCAGATGGATCTGCTGTTCTGGCGCATGCGCCGCGAGATCGAGGCCGTGGACAACGCCCTGACCCAGGCCCCGCAGATGGCTCCCCTGCTGGTGGAGCAGCGCATGAAGTACCTGGGCCACTTCCTCGAGGCCGAGGCCAAGGCCGAGCTGCACGGCACCTTCGTACCCACCGAGTTCCACCGCCAGGAGCTGGTGTACGCCAAGCGCGCGCTCTACCTGACCGTGCAGCAGCTCCAGGAGATGGGCGTGTTCGACCGCCTCGACACCTTCCACGACGAACAGTACGAGTACTACCTCTTCACCGCGGGCGACGCCTGCCACGCCCTGTACGCCCTCAACCTCCAGGATCAGCTGGAGGCTCAGAGGGGCGGCCTGCAGTACGTTCCCCCCGAGCTCGTGTACCCCCTCACGCAGCCAACGGCGGTCGATTCTCCTTGACTTGATTCCGAGGATTGGACTACCTGTACCCGGGGCAAAAAACAGAAAAACCGCACCGTGTAATCACGGTGTCAAAAAAGGAGCCTTTCGATGACGACGAAACGGTCCCACCTGTTCGCCATCTTGCTGGCCTTCGTCATGGCAGTCGCCTTCGGCTGTTCGGATACAGAGCTCGCCAGCTCGTCCCCTGCCATCGAGGTGGAATGGGATCAGGCGTACGGGTACCCGGACGTGCTGAACTTCGGCACCGTCACCATCGGCACCTACGACGAGGCAGACGTCTTCATCACCAACACGGGCAACGGCAACCTCGACATCCGCGACATCCTCCTGCTGGAGGAGTCCACGGAGATCACCGAGGACGGCAATCCCGGCCTGCTCGAGCCCGAGGCGGCCATGGTGGTGCACGTGCGCTTCACCCCGATGCTCAACGGCGAGGGCGGCAACACCTTGCTCATCGAGAACGGCGCCACCGCCGACCCGGTGGA
This sequence comes from uncultured Rickettsiales bacterium, assembly GCA_964558555.1. Classification (GTDB taxonomy): domain Bacteria; phylum Myxococcota_A; class UBA796; order UBA9615; family CAYRNR01; genus CAYRNR01. The sequence continues at coordinate 50,164 of CAZLEO010000020.1, forward strand.
GGTGCCCATCGTCACCAACGCGGACGGCGATCCGGTGCCCGACATCTACGCCGATCCCCCCGAGTACGACTTCGGCGAGGTGGAGAACCACCAGTCCGCCACCGCGCAGTTCACCATCGGCAACGCCGGTTTCAACACCCTGGAGGTCTACGGCGCCACCCTCACCGGTGCGAACGCAGACGCCTTCGAGATCCTCGACGACCAGGTCTCCGGCCTCAGCTTCGATCCCAACAGCCCGCCGTCGGTGATCACCATCGCGTTCAACCCCGACGAGATCGCCTCGTACGTGGCCTACCTCGAGATCGACTCCAACGATCCCGACGAGTCGCCCCTGAGCATCCCCCTGTTCGCCGACGGCGTCTCCCCGGGCGGTGACGGCCCCATCGCCGTGTGCGCCGTCAATCCCCAGCTGGTGCACCCTCCCTTCGAGTTCGCCACCTGGCAGGGCCACGACTCCTACGACACCGGCGGCTTCGAACTCATCGTCTACGACTGGTCCCTGGTCGCCGTCCCCACCGGCTCGGCCGCCCAGATGCCCGCGTGTAACAACACCTCCGACTGCGGTCCGTTCGCGCCCGACCTCGGCGGCACCTACACCGGCCAGCTCTACGTGGAGAACGAGATCGGCCAGACCGACACCTGCACCGTCGATCTCGAGGCCGTCCCCCTGGAGGACCTCTGGATCGAGATGTACTGGTCCCACGCCCAGGACGACATGGACCTGCACCTCCTGGCCCCGGGCGGCTCCCCCCGCACCAACACCGACTGCTACTACGCCAACTGCGTCTACAACAGCCCGGACTGGGGCAGCCCCGGCTACGCCGGCGACGACCCCTCCCTCGACCTCGACGACATCCCCGGCACCGGCCCGGAGAACATCAACATCGCCGATCCCGCCGCCGGCACCTACACCGTCTTCGTGGACGACTACTCCGGCTCCACGTCGGACTTCCAGGGCGGCAACGACGTCACCGTCAACGTCTACATCAACGGCGGCCTCATGTGGACCGACACCCGCGTGATGCAGGGTGAGGGCCCGGACGAGTACTTCTGTCAGGTGGAGTGGCCCTCGGGCAACGTCACGCCGATGTAGGTTCTTCCTGCCCGCGCGCACCTGCGCACACACACGTGCGACCACGCACGCATGTGCTATCCTCCGACGCCCGAGAAATCGTTTCGCGGAGGCCCGCCCATGACCGACCAACCCACCGCCTACCAGCCCTCCAACCGCCTGCGCTTCGTCACGGCCACGTCCCTGTTCGACGGCCACGACGCAGCCATCAACCTGATGCGGCGCATCCTGCAGCAGAGCGGCTGTGAGGTGATCCACCTGGGCCACGATCGGGCGGCCGAGGAGGTGGTGGACGCGGCGATCGAGGAGGACGCGCACGGCATCGCGGTGAGCAGCTACCAGGGCGGGCACGTGGAGTACTTCAAGTACATGCGCGACCTGCTGGTGCGCAAGGGGGCGCCGCACATCCGCATCTTCGGTGGTGGCGGCGGGGTGATCGTGCCGGAGGAGATGGACGAGCTGCACGAGTACGGCATCTCGCGCATCTACTCGCCCGAGGACGGCCGCGTCATGGGGCTGCAGGGCATGATCGACGACATGATGCGGCGGGCGGACTTCGACCCGCTGGTCGTGGAGACGCAGGGCGACGAGGGCCTGCTGCCGCTGGCGCAGACGGACGGCGAGTGGGCGATCACGGGGGACATCGATTCGAGCAAGCCCATCGTGCTGGCGCGGGTGCTATCGCTGGTCGAGCGCATGGATGAGCTGCCGGAGTCCCTGCGCGGGGCGCTGCACGCGCGCATCGAGGAAGCGGCGGAGGAGGCCAGGGTGCCGGTGGTCGGCTTCACCGGGACCGGCGGCTCGGGCAAGTCGTCGCTGGTGGACGAGATCGTGCACCGCTTCTTGCGGGATCAGCCGGACCGCACCGTGGCCATCGTCAGCATCGATCCGAGCAAGTGGCAGGGTGGGGGAGCGCTGCTGGGCGACCGCATCCGCATGAACGCCATCTCCAGCCCGCGCGTGTACATGCGCTCGCTGGCCACGCGCGAGGCGCAGGGGGCGCTGTCCACGGCGACCGCGGACATCATCGGCGCGCTGAAGGCCACGGGCTTCGACCTGATCCTGGTGGAGACCAGCGGCATCGGCCAGTCGGACCGGGGCATCGTGGACGTCTCGGACCGCTCGGTCTACGTGATGACCCAGGAGTTCGGCGCCCACACCCAGCTCGAGAAGATCAACATGATCGACGCGGCGGACCTGATCGTGCTCAACAAGTACGACCGTCGCGGCAGCGAGGACGCCCTCAAGGCGGTGCGCAAGCAGGTGAGGCGGAGCCGGCTGCTGTTCGACCCGGCGATCACCGACGAGCACCTGGAGGTGTACGGCACCATCGCCAGCCGGTTCAACGACGACGGCGTCAACGCCTTCTACCACGCCCTGCGGGGCCTGCTGGAGAGGGACACGGGCCGGGAGTGGGGCTCGTCGCTGGAGAAGCCCCGGAGCAAGGTCTCGTCCGACCGCGGCGCCATCATCCCGCCCGAGCAGGTGCGCTACCTCGCCGAGATCGCCCTGTGTTGCCGGGACTACCGCCGGCGGGCCGTACAGCAGGCCGAGGTGGTGCGCCAGCTGTGGCACATCGACCAGGTGGCGGGCCAGCTCGAGGGCGACGGCATCCAGGTGCTGAGCGCCCGCCGCGATCACTGGGAGCGCCAGCTCAGCCCCGAGGCGCGGGAGCTGGTGGACGGGTGGCCGGCCCTGAGCGAGGCGTACGACGGGGACGAGTACTCCTACAGCGTGCGCAACCGCGACATCAGCGTGCAGCTCGCCACGGAGAGCCTGGCGGGCAGCCGCATCCCCAAGGTGGCGCTGCCGCGGTTCACGGATCCCGGCGAGGTCGTCCGCTGGCGACTGCTCGAGAACCTGCCGGGGCACTTCCCGTACACCGCCGGGATCTACCCCTTCAAGCGCACCCAGGAGGACCCCAAGCGCCAGTTTGCGGGCGAAGGACCGCCCGAGCAGACCAACCGCCGGTTCCACTACCTCGTGGCCGGTGACGAGGCCGTCAGGCTCTCCACGGCCTTCGACAGCGCCACGCTGTACGGCAACGACCCGGACGAGCGCCCGGATATCTACGGCAAGATCGGCGAGTCCGGGGTCAGCATCTGCACCCTGGCCGACGTCAAGAAGCTGTACGCCGGCTTCGACCTGTGTGCCCCCACCACGTCCGTGTCCATGACCATCAACGGCCCGGCGCCGATGATGCTGGCCATGTTCCTCAACGCCTCCATCGACCAGCAGCTCGACAAGGCGGCGGACGAGAAGGGGAGGGCGCTCACGGACGCCGAGGCGGCGGACATCCGCGCCCAGGTGTTGCGGTTCGTCCGCGGCACGGTGCAGGCGGACATCCTCAAGGAGGACCAGGCCCAGAACACCTGTATCTTCTCCACCGAGTTC
>CAZLEO010000021.1:0-53027 GCA_964558555.1 uncultured Rickettsiales bacterium
CGACTTCGACGAGGACGACTTCGACGAGGACGACTACGAGGACGACTACGACGAGGACGACTACGACGACGACTTCGACGAGGACTGGGACGAGGACGAGGACGACTACTACGAGGAATAGACTCCCCCGGCGGGTTCCTGCGGCCCCCCTACCATCGCGACTCCCGAACAAAGAGCAGGAACTCGTCGAACGCGGCGGGGCGCGGGTGCCGAGAAGGGAGCACCCGCGTCGCGCCGCTGCCCTTCACCTGCCCCCGAAGCTCCTCGAGCAGCTCTCCCGTGATCTCCCCATCCAGGTACTGACCCAGCCCGGCCGCCCGCGCCAGCTCCGCCACGTCGGTGGACACGTGCCCGGTGCTGGCGAGGTGGTCCGCCTGCAACAACAGCGCGGCCGCAGCCCGCGCCACCCCGGCCCGTTGCAGGTCGGCGGCGCGCCGCAGGTAGTGCTCCACGTACCCGCCGTGCAGGCCGTCGCGGGTGCGCTCGATGAGGTGCTCGTGGGCCTCGCTGGACACCAGGTTGGCTCCGGAGAAGATGGCGTCGAGCAGCCAGCTGTCGCCGGCCAGCAGCCGGCGCAGGGCCTCGCCGATCTCGATGGCGCGCAGGGTCACGGCCCCGCCCTCGATCCTGCCGCGGTGACTCAGGTCCGACCGCGGCGGTTGCAGCTTGAGCAGGTCGGCCGTGGGTGCGATCCACACGCCGCAGAGGCGCTCTCGATCCAGGCCCGGCAGGTGGCCGCGGGCCACGAGGCACCAGTCCAGGCCGGCCCCCTCGACCAGGTCGAGCAGGGCGCTCAAGTGCCGCTCCAGGTCAGCGAACCGAACACGCGCGTCGCCTCCTCGAGGGCGGTCTGCTCGTCCTCGAACGGGCCCAGCCGCAGCTCCTGATCCCGGGGATCGCGCAGCACCAGGTAGTACATGGGCAGCCCGTCGTCGTCGGCGTACCGCAAGGCGACGAGGCCCTGCTCGGCGCGAGCGTGGGCGAGGTCACAGTCGTAGATGGTGATGGGCATCGCTCGCCGGCTACGATACCAAGACGCGGGGTGCCGGGGGGATGTTCGTGGCCGTGGTGGTATCCTGAAGGTTCGGGTAGGGAACGGGCGCGCGTGCTGTGCGCGTGCTCCGCGTGTGAGTACCTCCAGGAAGAGGGAAAGGGATCCGTGGTCTTCCTCCGCGCCGGGCGCCACGTGGTGCAGATCCCGTATGAGGAGTTCGAGCGGTGGGTCCGCGAGGGGCGGGTCCACGAGCGCGTCGAGGTGCTCTTCGCCCCGGTGACCGGGGACAAGTGGGTCAAGGCCGGCGAGCTGGAGCTGTACCGCAGCCTCGTGGACGACGAGGCGTCGCGCTTCCACCGTCAGTTCAGCCTGCGCCAGTTCCCCTACGTGACGTTCATCTTCGTCATCTGCTGCGTGGCCTACTGGGCCATCCTCGCCGTGGAGATGGTCCAGCGCGGGGCCACGGTGGTGCAGCTGCTACAGACGCCGCGATTCGACCTGCTGGTCCAGCTGGGCGCCAAGGAGGGCGGCCACATGCTGGAGCTGGGGCAGTGGTGGCGGCTGCTGACGTTCTCGTTCCTGCACGCCGGGCTGATCCACCTGGTCCCGAACATGCTCTACACCTCCTACGTGGGCTGGAACGTCGAGGCGGTCTACGGCCGCAGCGGCGCGGTGGTGATCTACCTGTTCTCGGCCCTGGGGTGCGGCGCGGTGAGCCTGGTGGCCAGCACCATCCCGTCGGTGGGCGCGTCGGGCATCACCTTCGGGTTGTTCGCCGCGGCCGTGGTGTTCGGCTGGAAGTACGAGCCGCTGATCCCACCGGGGTACACCAAGAAGTTCGGCTGGGCGTTCTTCCCGTTCCTGGCGCTTTTCCTGGTGCTGGGGTTCCGGTCCGAGCTGGTGGACAACTGGGGCCACGTGGGCGGCGTCATCGGCGGCGGCGCCGCGGCCTTCGCCCTGTCGCCAGCCGTGGTCCAGAGTGACGCCGATCGCGCCGCTGTGGCCCGATCTCGTACCTACATCGTCGTCGCCACATTCCTGGTGGTGATCCTGGGACTGCCCTACCTCATCGGCCCGTCGGGCGTGCTGCGTTTCCCGCGTCTGGACATGGCCGTGGTGCACGACTTCGCCGGTCTGAGCTTCAACGTGCCCCGCTACTGGGACAAGCCCCCGGTCTACGACGCGTTCCCCTACGACGCATACGCGTCGCCATCCAACGCCATGGCGGTGAGCTACGGCGCCGAGGTCCAGGAGTACCCGGTCCAGCCCGGGGACTCGGCGGCGCGGCTCATGGACGAGATCCGTGCCGTGCCCGGCTACGAGGCGCTGTACGGCACCCTGGACGAGGAGGAACAGCAGCTCGGCGGCGAGGTGTGGCGGGTGATCACCGTGACCGTGCAGGAGGGCACCAAGCACAGGGTCTACCAGCGTGCGGTCACCCACCGCGGCTGCATCGAGTTCCGCCTGACCTTCCAGAACCGACCCGAGTCCTTCGACGACTACGCGCGGCTGCGGCGTCGCATCCTCGAGACCGCCCACCTGGACACCCCGCGGTCCATCCGCGAGGGCCAGGACAACCTGCGCATCTACCCCGACTTCTGGAAGCTCCACTCCGACCTCGGCCGGTCCTACGCCGTGTACGGGGAGACCGAGCTGGCCGAGAGCGAGCTGCTCCGGGCGAGGGAGATGGGCCCGGACGCGGACGAGCCGCTGTTCTGGCTGCTGTTCCTGTACGACAGGTTCGACCTCGAGGCGGCGCAACGCCGCACCCTGGTGGAGGAGGCGCTGGTCAAGCACAGCACCAACGGCGACATGTTGATGTTGTGCTACGAGGTCTGCCACACCCTGGGGGACCGGCAATGCCAGGGTCACACCCTGGCCCTGGCGCACCACAGCTTCCCCAAGCACCCCAAGATCCGGGGGTACGTGGAGGAGTTCGGTGGTGTGGAGGCGCTGCCGCTGTGGGCCGAGGTGAGCGGGGAGGGGGTCGACCCGGACGCCCCGGCAGGGGATGATGCTCCGACGGCTTCGCCCGACGATGGAGGCCGTGAGCGGATCGGGAGGTTCGCGCGTTGATGGAGACGACCCTCGCCGAGTTCATCACCGTCGGCCTGCTGCTGGTCGTGGGCGCCGGACTGGGGCTGATCGGCGGCTGGTTGTTCGCCGTGCGCTTCCGCGAACCTCCGCCCCCCCCGCCGCGTCCCCGTCCCGTGGAGCCGCCCACGCCCATCGCGGTGGTGCGCCCGCCCGGTCAGGGATCGGCCAGCCCACCCCCCATCACGCCGCTGCTGGAGGAGGTCACCGCCACCGACTCGGCCACCGACTCGGCCACCGACTCGTCGGAGATCCCACCGTGGGAGGGGAGCCGAGGCGGCCCGCCCGGCGAGGAGGGGGAGCCGACGGCGGAATCCCCGGCCGAGGACGACGTGGTGGTGGAGGCCGATCCGCCGGAGGGAGAGCCGGCCGACGACGAGCCCCTGGTGATCGAGGCCGCGTCCGCCTCGAGCGAGGAGCCTCCAGCGCCGTCGCGCAAGATGGCCGTCGCGAAGGAACCCTCGGGCGTGGTCTCGGTGCTTCAGGAGCTGGCCGACGCGGAGACCCGCAACCGTGAGATCTTCGACGACGCGCCGTTCCTCTACCACACGGTGGACAGCTACGGGTACGTGGTCTCGTGCAACCGCACCGAGGCCGAGGTGCTGGGGTACGACGTCAGCGAGCTGGTCGGCCGATCGGTGTTCGGGCTGGTCCACCCCTCGAGCGAGAAGGCGCTGCGCGAGCACCTGCGCGAGGTCCGGACGGCGCCCAAGGGGCTCGAGCTGAAGCTGCGCCTGATCGACCGCGACGGCCGCCCCCTGGACATGCTGGCCCACTCCAAGCCGGTCATCGGCACCAAGGGCAAGCTGCTGGGCGTGCGCACCCTGCTGCAGGACATGACCCCCAAGCGGGAGCGGGAGTCCCTGCTGGAGAAGGCCACCCAGGCGCTGGCCGAGAAGAACGCCATCCTGGCGGTCAAGACCCAGGAGATCCTGCGCATCAACCGCAGCCGCGGCGAGTTCATCAGCTCGGTCAGCCACGAGCTGCGCACGCCGCTGCACGCGGTCATCGGCTACGCCGAGCTGCTCGGGCGCGGCCTGTACGGCCCCCTCAACGAGCGCCAGCAGAAGGCCGTGGACGGCATCGTCAACCGCGGCAACGACCTGCTCGCGCTGATCAACAACATCCTCGATCTGAGCCGCATCGAGGCCGGGCGCCTGCAGCTGGAGCAGACCCGCTTCAACCCCACCGAGGTGCTCGAGGAGGTGATCCAGACCGCCGAACTGATGCAGTCCAAGGCCCTCGAGGAGGGGGTGGACGACCGCGCCTACGAGGAGGAGGAGGAGCCCTCGGAGGTGGAGATCCGCACCTCCTTCGGCGACGCGCCCAAGGAGGTGGTGGGCGACCGCGGGCGCTACAAGCAGGTGGTGCTCAACCTCGTCAGCAACGCCATCCGCTACACCGAGCGGGGCCACGTGGACGTGATCTGCCGCCGCGAGTCCGACGGCGCCTTCGTCACCGCGGTCAGCGACACCGGCATCGGCATCGCCCCGGAGGACCAGGACGCGATCTTCGAGGCGTTCTACCAGGTGGAGGCCAGCTCCACGCGGTTCCACGGCGGCACCGGCCTGGGCCTGTCCATCGTGCGGCGGCTCACCGAGCAGATGGGCGGTCAGATCTCGCTGCTGAGCCGGCTCGGCGTGGGCTCGACGTTCTATCTCCACATGCCCATCGTCGGGCCGGAGCCCGCGGTGGCCGAGGAGGCCGAGGCCTCGGACGAGACCGACCAGCACGAGACGGGCCTGCGCCTGCCCCAGCGCGGCGCGCCCACCGTCCTGGCCGTGGGTGTGGAGGGGCAGGGGTACCTCGGCGTGCTGGAGGGGCTGCGCAACGAGGGGCTGGAGCTCAGCGAGGCGCGGACCTCCACCGAGGGGTTCGACCGCGCCCGGTCGCAGCTGCCCACCGCCATCGTGCACCTGCTGGGCGCCCCGCGCACCAACCCCGCCGACCTGGTGACCCTGGTGCGCGGCGATCCGGTCACCGCCCACATCCCCATCGTGCTGGTGGGGCCGGGGCAGCTGAAGTCGGCGCTGAGCGAGCTGCCGGTGGACGGCTACGTGGTGGTGCCCACCGATGGCGCCGAGGTGGCCGAGACCGTGTGGCCGCTGATCGGCGCCCGTCGTCGTCGCATCCTGCTCATCGGACCGCGCGAGGACGCCGTGGAGGGGATTGCGGGCTACGTGCGCGAGCAGGGGTACGCCGTGGCCCGTGCCATGCGCGGCGCGCGTGGCGTGACCTTCCTGGACCGCAACACCGTGCCGCTGGTGGTCGCCTGCAACGACATGCCCGACATCTCGGCCAGCGACCTGATCAACGCCATCGAGGCCCAGGACGAGGACGAGCGCCCCAACCTGGTGGTGCTGGTGCGGTCGGAGGCGTCGCCCGAGCTGCAGGTCGAGCTCGGCGACCGCGTGCTGGCCCTGCTGGACTCCCGTGAGATGGCCCCCGAGGAGATCGGGCGCAAGATCATCGAGTTCCTGCAACCGCTACGGGACGGCGACACCACCCTGACCGAGTCGATAAAGGGGGACGTCGGTTGACCCGCGCGAGCTTCCTTTGCTACTTTTTCAGCTGAGGTTTTTCCACTTTCTGGGGAATTCCTCCGCATCCGGGAAAGCACGAACCTATGGCCAAGCAGCGCGACACGTTCACCACGGCTCAGGCTGCCCGCCTCCTGGGCGTCAGCGTGGCCACGGTGGTGAACTGGATCGACGACGGCAAGCTCAAAGCTCACAAGACGCCGGGCGGTCATCGCCGCATCCAGCGCGAGGATCTGATCGCCTTTGCCCACCACTACGAGATGCCCCTCGACGGTGAGGAGCTGGGCTCGTCTTCGGGCAAGAAGCGGGTGCTGGTGGTGGACGACGATCCGGCCATCGTCACGCTCTTCGCGGACGTGCTCGAGATCGAGGGGGGCTACGACGTCCAGACCGCTCGCAGCGGCTTCGCCGCCGGCCTGGCCGTGGCGCGCTGGCGGCCGGACCTGATCCTGCTGGACGTGCACATGCCCGGGATGGACGGGTTCGAGGTGCTCGAGCGGGTGCGCGACGCGGACGCCTCGAGCGAGATTCCCGTGATCCTCTGCACCGCCTACTACGAGAAGCTCGAGCAGCGGCCCGACATCCGCGAGAAGGTGGCGGCCGTCCTGACCAAGCCCGTGCCCGTGGACACGCTCCTCGACGCGGTCAAGTCGATCCTCACCTGACCCGAATCACCCGTGACCCGTGATCCGTACCTGACCCCGCGCGAGCGGGAGATCGCCCGTCTGGCGTGGGACTGGTCCCTGGCCCGCACCACCGTGTCCGCCGAGAGCATCCACGGCCCGCGCCACTGGCGTCGGGTCAGCCGCCTGGGGTTGCGCATCGCCCGGCTCGAGGGCGCGGACGCCCTGGTGGTGGCGGTCTTTGCCGCGTGTCACGACGTGGCCCGTATCCACGACGGCCGCGATCTGAAGCACGGGCCGCTGGGTGCCCGGCGGCTCCTCGACGATCTCGCCGACCAGCTGGAGCTGGCCCCCTCACGCCTCGACCTGCTCGTGGAGGCCATCACCCATCACACCGGCGGCCGGGTCTCCGACGATCCGACCATCGGCGCGTGCTGGGACGCGGACCGGCTGGATCTGGTCCGCATCGGCTTCGCCCTGGACCCGGACCTGCTGTCCACCGCCAGCGCCCGATCCGCCGAGCTGCAGGACGCTGCGGCGCGGCTGTGGGATCGGGATCGGCGCTACCGTATCCAGGCGGGACTCCCCGTGCCCAACCTCTTCAGCCCCAAGGACGACCCATGAACGCCCCCATCGATCACATCCTCGTCCCCACCGACTTCTCCGACCACTCCCAGCACTCGCTGCTGTACGCGGCGAGCCTCGGGGAGCGCTACGGCGCCACCATCCACCTGGTGCACGCCGTGACGCTGGAGGACACCGACGACGTGGACGCGGACGCCAGCTTCCCGGACATCGAGCCCTTCCTCGACCGCGCCGACCAGGCGGCCCGGCAGAAGCTCGACGCGGGCGTGGATCACGGTGGCATGGCCGAGGCCACGGTGGTCAAGGCCATCGTGCAGTCGGTCAATCCCCACGAGGGGATCATCAACTACGCCTCGGAGAAGGGCATCGACCTGATCGTGATCGCGCTCAAGGGCAAGTCGCCGCTGTCGTACATGGTCATGGGATCGGTCACCGAGCGGGTGATCCGCTACGCGCCGTGCCCGGTGCTGGTGGTGGAGGAGGGGGACCGCGACTTCGTGGATCCCAAGACCGCTCGCGTGCAGTTGCACAGGATGGCCGTGGCCGACGACCTGGGCGACCAGGCCCACGGGGCGTTGAAGTACGCCATCGAGCGGCTCATGCCCTACACCCCCGAGGTGCACATGATCCACGCCGTGGAGAGCCAGGTCCCGTCCGCGTACGTGGCCGCCGGCGTGACCCGGGCGTTCAAGGTCAACCCCCAGATGAAGGAGACCCTCGCCGGTCTGCTGCGCGATCGCGCCGGCGAGGCCGTGCCCGAGGGCTGGACCGTCGAGACCCACGTCATCGAGGGCAAACCCCACACCGCCGTCACCGCCGAGGCCGACCGCATCGAGGCCGACCTCCTCGTGGTGGGCCGCGAGTCCAACCGCTCGTTGTCCGAGCGCCTCGTCGGCGGCACCAGCGAGCGCATCGTCCGCCACGCCCCCTGCCCGACGCTCATCGCGTAGCCGCCCGCCGTCCCCCGACCCCCTGTATACTCCTTCACCGAGGAGCGTTCCCATGTCAGAGAACCTGCTTTGCTACCTGTACCTCTACGGTGGCCTGGGCACCGTGTTCTGGATCGGCATGTTCTATGCCTGGCGGCAAGGCGACGTGGGCTGGGCCGACGCCCGCCAGCGCCGCAACTTCCTCACCGTGGCCGGCGGCTTCTTCCTGTACGCGTTCGTGCACGGCTTCTTCCAGTTCGTGGCGCCGGGGTTGTAGGCCATGAGTGAAGGACAGGAAATTGCCGGCACCACCGTCACCTACGTGGTGCTGGTCGGTTACTTCGTCGTCGTCCTGGGCTTCGGGGCCATCTTCGGGCGCTCCACCAAGAGCACCAAGGACTTCTTCTTCGCGGGCCAGCGCTTCGCGTGGTGGATCATCGCGTTCTCCCTGGTGGCCACCACGGTCGGCTCGTACTCGTTCATCAAGTACTCCCAGGTGGCCTACCAGCACGGCCTCTCCGGCTCCATGTCGTACACCAACGACTGGTTCTGGATGCCGTTCTTCATGTTCATCTGGCTGCCCGTGATCTACTTCTCGCGGGTCACCTCGGTGCCGGAGTTCTTCGAGCGCCGCTTCGGCCGCGGGGTCCGCAACATCGTCACCGTGGTGATGCTGCTGTACCTGCTGGGCTACATCGGCGTGAACCTGGTGACCATGGGCCAGGCCCTGCACGCCATGCTGGGCATCAAGGTGACGACCGCGGCGTGGATCGTGGCCATCATCTGCGCCATCTACGTCACCGCCGGCGGGCAGACCTCGGTCATCATGACCGACCTGCTGCAGGGGTTCATCCTGCTCATCGCCGGACTGGCTCTGCTCGGCGTCGGCATCTGGTACCTCGGCGGCTTCGGTGAGTTCTGGTCGGGGATTCCACCCGACATGCGAGCCGGTCTACAGCCGTACAACAAGCCACCCGAGTTCAACTTCGTGGGGGTGTTCTGGCAAGACGGGGTCAGCCAGACCATGTTCGCCTACTTCATCAACCAGGGCATGATCATGCGCTTCCTGGCGGCCCGCTCCGAGGCTGACGGGCGCAAGGCGATCACCTTCACCATCCTGGGCCTGATGTTCGTCTCCATGATCGCCGTGTGCTCCGCTGGCTGGCTCGGTCGCTCCATGGTCGAGCTGGGCATCCTCGAGCCGCTCGGAAATCCCAAGGACGTGTTCGTCGTCGTCGCCGACTACCTCTTCCACCCCGCCGTGTTCGGCTTCCTCATGGCCGCGGTCACCGCCGCACTCATGTCCACCGCCGACACGCTCATCAACGCCACCTCGGCCGTGGTCGTCAACGACATCTGGAAGCCCTACGTCCGCGCCGATGCGCCGGACAAGCACTACCTCAAGGTCGCCCGCGTCGTGACCATCAGCTCGGCGCTGGTCGGCATGGCCCTGGTGCCCGTGTTCGACTCGTTCAAGTCCATCTACCAGGCGCATGGCGCCTTCACGGCGTCGATCACGCCACCCATGGCGGTGTCCGTCGTCTTTGCCATCTGCTGGAAACGGTTCTCGTCCGCCGCCGCCCTGATCACCCTCGGCGGCGGTGTGGTGGCCATGGTGGTCTCCATCATCTGGCCCCAGGTGATCGAGCCCTTCAGCTTCGGAGTGGAGCAGGGCGGCGAGGGCTTCAAGGCCTGGAGCTTCCAGCGCGCCTGCTACGGCTTCATCGTCACTTTCGGCATCGGCCTGATCGCCGGGCTGCTCTCACCCAAGGCCGACCCGGAGCAGATCCGCGGCCTCGTCTGGGGCACCGTGGACGATGCCCGCCGCCGCTTCAAGGGGTCCGACCCCAACCACGCGGTGGGCAAGACCGTCACCCTGGCCGTCGAGGTCGTGTCCGACGACCAGCTCCCCACGCCGGACGAGGCGGTCTTCAAGGGCTTCCTCGGCATGAAGCGCTACCCCGTGCTCATCCACCCCGACGATCTGCAGACCACCGGCGCCACCCCTGGCGACCTGCTGTTGCTCGTCCACCCCGGCCTCATCCAGGGCGGCTGGCGATCCACCCACGCCATGGTCGGCGGCGAGGGCGCCCGCCCCGGCGTGATGCAGGTCTCGAAGGAGCTGCTGGAGAGTTCCAGCCTCGAGGGCGTCGATCGGCTCAAGGTCAGCCTGCTGCTCTAGCGCCCGGGAGGCCGCGCCTTCCGGAAGAATCAACCGCGTTCATCCGCGTTCATCTGCGGTTTCAATCCTCTTCTGCGGTCCACCGCGGTCACCGCCTCCGCGACGCGAGTTCACAGGGACGAATCCCCGCGCCCCGGTGTCCTGGGTGCATGTCCATCCCGCTGCTGATCGCCTGTGTGCACCTGGCGGCCGTGTCTGCGGAGCCGGTGCAGCGACCAGCCGAGGCCTCGTCGCTGGTCCGCGCCGAGCTGGTGTCCCTCGAGGGGGACGTCTGGGGCGGTGACGGCGACGGCATCCCGGCGGTGTTCCACCTCTACCTGCGCGTGACCGTCCACAACGACTCGGACGAAGAGGTCCGGCTGGAGGGTGCGACCTGGAGCATGCCGGTGGGCGGCGAGGTCCTGTCCGGATCGGATCGCGGCCTGCCCCTGGAGGTCCCGCCCGGTGAGGTCGTGGAGCTGCTGTTCGAGCGCTATCTCTCGTACGAGCAGGTCCGCGAGCTGGACGAAGGCGTGCGCAGCGCCGACGAGAGACGACTCCGCGAGGTGTGGGGCCGCATCGACTTCACCCACGACGGCGATCCCCGCTACACCGTGTTCACCCTCGAGGGCCGCTGGCGGGGGGCGTTCGATCCGAGGCCGCCGCGCAAGTACGACTTCGCGGACTGAGCGGCTCTCGCAACACAAAGAACATCCGGAATATCGCCCTCCAGCCCCTGTATACTGGTGCACGCACAATTCGGGGGACGCACATGAGCGAGCTGACTCGACTCTCCTGGACCGCCGTGTCCATCGCGATGCTGATCGGAACCTGCGCGACCGTGGACGCCCGCGCGTCCTCGGCGTACCAGGACGATCCCCAACCCTTTGTCATGGAGGTGGCCAAGGAGGCCCGGACGCGAGACCGCCTGCTCGGGGTGGGCTGGAACCTCGCCTTCGGCGCCCTCGTCGGCGACCGGCCCTTCTACTACGTCGGTTCGGTGACCATGGACGCCGCGCTCGAGGTGCGGCTGTTCGTGGCCAACACGTTCTCCTTCGACGTCCAGATCGACCTCGGCGAATCCCTCCTCGAGCGGGCCGTGTACCGCGACTGGTCTTCCTTCCACCTCGCCACGTACTTCCACATGCACGTCGACCCCCGCACCGACGGCTACTTCTCCGCCGCTCCCTACGTCGCCCTGCACGTCTACCTCGGCGAGGACGAGCACATCCCCGCCATCCAGATCGGCGCCCGCGCCGGCGGCGAGGTCATGAACACGGCCAACACCTTCGGCATGGGCTTCTACGGCCGGCCCGGCATGCGCGTCTTCCAGACCCACGAGGGGTACACGCAGATGACGTGCGAGGTGGTGTTCGAGATGACGTGGACGGGGTACGTGTTGCGGCGGGAGGGGGAGGAGTGAAGGAGAGTTTATCACGCGCGAGATCGAGTCGTGCTGGTACGATGGTGATCGAGGGAGGGTAGAGTCATGCTGCGATTCTCGATCGTCCTTGCCGTCGCCGGCCTCGTGACTCTCGTCGCCCCGTCGGCGCGCGCGCAGGAGGTCTGCGACAACGGGATCGACGATGACTGGGACGGGGACGTCGACTGTGACGACGCCGAGTGTTTCGGCGATCCCTCCTGCCTCCCCGCGACCGAGGACTGTGGCAACGGCGTGGACGACGATGGGGACGGAGACGTCGACTGCGACGACGCCGACTGCTCGGGTGATCCGGCGTGCGGAGCGCAGCCGGAGATCTGCGACAACGGGGTGGACGACAACAACAACGGCGACGTGGATTGCGACGATGCCTGGTGTGCGCTGTTCCCGGGCTGCCTCGAGCAGGTCTGCGACGACGGCCTGGATGATGACGGGGATGGGTGGGTGGATTGCGCGGATCCGGACTGCTTCGGCGATTCCTGGTGCCAGGACGGGGATGGAGATGGATACAGCCCCGCGAATGGAGACTGTGACGATACGGCGCACTACGTCCATCCCGGCGCCGCGGAGTACTGCAACGGCGTGGACGTGGACTGCGATGGGATCGTGGACTACGGAGAGGTGAGCGAGGTCGAGTGCGGCGATGGCCGGGACGACGACTGCGACGGGCTGACGGACTGCGACGACGATGAGTGCGAGGCAGCGTCGGGGTGCGAGGACGACGACGGGGACGGGTACGCGGTGCCAGACGGGGATTGCGACGACAGCGACGCGACGGCGTACCCCGGCGCGGATGAGATCTGCGACGGGGTGGACAACGACTGCGACGGGGGCGTGGACGAGGACCTGACGCTGGTCAACTGCTACGCGGACGCAGACCTGGACGGGTTCGGGGAGTCGGGAGGCGAGTTCGAGGCTGCGTGTGAATGCGATGAGGGATTCGCGGACAACGGCGACGACTGCGACGACGGGGACGCGAGCACCTATCCGGGCGCCGAGGAGGTGTGCGACGGCGTGGACAACGACTGCGACGGCACGGTGGCGGCCCAGGAGCTGGACGGCGACTACGACGGGTTCATCGGCTGCGACGACTGCGACGACGACGACGCCACCGCCTACCCCGGCGCCGAGGAGCAATGTGACGGTCGGGACGACGACTGCGACGGCGAGATCGACGAGGACTGCGTGGAGATGATCGACGACGACGATGACGACGACACGGTCGAGAACCCGTTCATGGCCGGGGACGAGCTGGGGTACGGGTGCGCGGCGTGTGACGCGGACCTGCAGCAGGCGGGCCTGCCGCTGGTCGTCCTGTTGCCCATGGGGTGGTTGTTTGCGAGGCGCCGGCCGGGCGCTGACTCACGGGATCGGCGGTAGGGAAAGATAGAGGCTGAGGGCTCGGTCCACGTCCTTCATCCTGGAGCCGGGAATCGACGAGACCCGCTCGATCAGGACGTCCCGGAACACGGTGTAGACCTCGACACAGCGAACCACGCTGTCCTTGACCAGCCGCGAGTCGCGCTTGCTCAGGTACACGTCCGTGTCGTAGCGGCGGGGGACGTGCTCGGCGCCTGTGAGCGGGCAAACGGCGATCCGGGGATACTCCGGGACGGTGTTGAAGCTGTCGGAGGAGACGACCAGGTAGGGACGGCGTGCCTTCGACGCATCTCTGGCCTGGCTCGCAGGCCGTGGCTGGCGTAGCCACCAGATGTCGCCACGCCGGGGGACTACCATTCCTCGGTGGTCTCCCGTGACGTGTCCTGGAGGGAACCCGGATCTGACCCGGCGTCGTTGAAGTCCTCGGCCATCTGGCGCGCCTGCTCGGTCAGCGCCGGTCGCCCGCGGGCGGAGAAGTAGTGGTCGAGGGCGCGGCGCATCAGATCGGTGACGTTGCGGTACTCGCCTTCGCGGAGCAGCGCGTCGATGGTCTCTTGCTGACGTAGCAGCGGGGCAAAGTGAATCTTGCGTTCGGCGATGGGATCTACCATGGAGCCAGGTTAACCTTTGGTGTACCAATGGTCAACCATGGCTAGATCCACCCCTGCCACAGCGCCAGCGCCACGGCGCCGCCCACGATCGCCACCGCGGCGACCAGCCACAGCCACCAGGCGCGGTGACGGATGCCGCGGGAGCCGGGGGGGTAGGGGGGGCGGAGGGTGAAGGTGTCGGCCTGGCGGCGGTCGAGGCGCATGCGGGCGTTGATGCCCCAGCCGGAGCCCTCGAGGATGGAGCTGAGATCGCGGCGGCGTAGCTTGACCCAGGCGACGGCGAGGATCGGCAGCAGGATGACCTGGGACAGGGCGCCGATCGTGGCGAGGATGGTCCAGGCGCTCATGCCGGCGAGGGTGCTGATGACGAAGGCGCCGGACGAGCCGAGGGCGGCCAGGGCGATGCCGCCGCCGGCGAGGACGCCGCCGGTGGACTGGGCTGCCGGCGCGGGAGCGGCGACCTCGGCGGGCTTGTCCGTGGCCTCGACCTTGGACACGGCGCCCACGCCGAACTTCTCGATCTTGTCCTCGGCCGCGGTCTGCATCTTCTCGAGCTTGCCGGTGATGGCGTGGCCCATGCGCATGAACGGCGAGATCATGGCCTCGCGGAAGCTGATGGGGTTCTCGACGATGTGGATGACCTTGGCGTGGTGCGACTCGCCGTCGGTGTCCACGAAGATGCCGCGCTTGCCCACCTGCAGGTTGCCGCGGCCGCCCGACGTCACGGGTACGGCGACCTCGTACTGGGGCTGCCCCTCCCGGTCGGTGATCTCGGTGAACAGGACGAACACGTTGGACGCGGCGCTGAGCCGCTTGTGCAGGTCGCGGTCGAGCACACGCACGGCCAGGGTGAAGTGGCGGCCGTCCATGATCAGCGTGCCCATCTCGAACAGGGCGCGCTTCTTGGCGTCGTACAGGGCGGGGAAGCTGACGAAGCTGTTGACGAACGGCAGCATCCACCCCTGGTAGAGGATCAGCTGCTCGACCAGGTGGACCTCCTTGAGATCCAGCGCGGTGCGGTGACTCTCGGCGATCAGGGAGCGCGTCGCGGTGCGGAACCGGTCGTCGTCCACGTAGGCCTTCAGCCGGTCCGCGGCGAGGTCGCCCACGGATACGTCGGGGCGCGCCTCGAACCAGGCGCGGTGGTCGGCGAAGCGGCCCTGGATGGCCGCCCACTCCGCGCGATCGAGGCGGTCGCCCGCCCCCAGCGGGCCCATGATCGTCTCGTGGAAGAGCGCCACCTGGGCGGCGAACTGGGGGTTGATGTCGCCGGTGACGTCGAGACGGCCGTTGGGGTTGGGCCGGGCCAGGGGTGTGGTGGTGAGGAAACCCTCCAGCGCGTTGCGATCGGCCAGGTTCAGCTCCTTGGGCGCGGCGTTGGGGGCCCATACCCGATCGGCGACCTGGGGGTCGATGCGCGCGGCGTGGCACAGGGAGAAGAACTGGTCGATCTTGTCGCGCAGCCCGGCCAGCAGATCGTAGGCGGCGTGGGTGTCCCCGCTCAGGGGCATGATCGCGGTGGCCGCGCCGTCCTCGCCCAGGTCGGCCTGGGCCGTCCACTTCAGGTGCGCGGCGGCCTCGCCGAGGAACTGCTTGAGGTGATCCTCGGTGACCCCCTTGTCGCCGCCGGGGTGGTCGGCGCCGCCCACGGTGGCCAGCACCGCCTCGAGGAAGCCGCGCATCTCGTCGTCCTGCGCCGCGGCCGGCAGCACGATCCCCGCGGCGCTCAGGCCCCGGTCGTCCTCCACCTTCTTGACCTTGCGCACGTGCTCGAGGGTGACGGCGTCGCTGTCCGTCGCCCCCACCCGCTTGAGGATCTTGTCCGCGGCCAGGCGGATGCGCCGTCCCTCGTCGTCATCCTCGCAGATGGCGTCCAGGCGTAACGTCGTGTTGCCCTCGGCCACCCCGTCGAGGGTCGACAGTCGGTCCAGCATCCACTGGATCGCCTCCTTGACGTCCTGGGCGTGCACCCGCTTGTCGTCGTTGGGATCCAGGTAGTCCAGCAGCACCGCGTCGGCGTTGATCGTCTCGATCGAAGCGCTGTTGGCCACCCACAGCGCCTCGTCCAGGGACAGCACGAAGCGCAGGTCGTCCGGCGCGTCCACCCGCAGGTGGTAGGCGCGGCCGAACCGCTCGAACGTGTAGTTTCCGGTCTCGGGCATGGGGGAATCCTACCTCAGTACGGATCCAGACGGTTCTCGCGGCGGTAGTCCTCCCAGTCGTCCGGGGCGATGTGGTGGCTGGGGGTGATGATTCCGTCGCCGTCGGCGTCGACGAAGACGGGGTTGGCGAAGGCGAAGGGGGTGGCGGGGCCCTCCACGTCACCGGCGCGGATGCGGTCCAGCGTGATCTCGTCGCGGGGGGTCTGGTTGAACGGCAGGTAGGGGTACAGCGAGCCGGTGCCGTGGGCGACGGCGACGACCCAGGTGTCCTCGGGGGCGTCCACGACAAAGGTGACGGTCTGCTCGAGGCGGGTGCCGCCCTCGGCGCCGGGGACCTCCTCCAGGACGAGGATCTCCGAGGTGACGATCTCGCCATCGGCGTACAGGTCGAGGGTGTCCACGGGGACCCAGGGGGCGGCCTGCACGCGGGCGCGGATCTCGACGGCTTCGCCGCCGCAGTCCAGCGTGCCGCCCATGGCCACGGCGTCGCCGCCGGCCTCGCAGGCGGCCTCGAGGGTGACCAGGGGGCCGAAGGAGCCGGCGAGCTCGCCGCGGTTGATGGCCGCGACGAACGCGGGCACGTCGAGGTCGGCGGGGTCGTCGGTGCCGCACACGACGAAGTTGCGCGGCCAGCCCGATCCCTCGACGCGGGTGGTGTGAGAGTCGGAGTTGGACACGGCGGTGAAGCGGTAGCCGGCGCTGAGCAGGTTGAACCAGTCGCTGAGGCCCTGGACGTTGAGCCAGGTCATGACCTCCATGGCGGTGAAGCCGGCGCCGAACATGACCGCGTCGGGGGGCAAGCCGGAGCCCATGGGGTCGAAGTGGTCGGGGCCGATGTAGGGACCGGCCTCGTCGTACACCAGATCGAGGACCGAGAAGAAGTTCTGCATGTCCGCAGGGGTGGGGATGGCGCGCGGGTGGTTGATCTGCACGACCATCTCGCTGTCCTGCTGGGCGCCCCAGTCGAAGATCTCGGTGGGGCTGACGCCGACCCAGTCGAATGCACCGCCGTTGGGGCTGGTGGGATCGTGGTCCATGGGGAACAGCCCGAAGTGGCCGTAGTCGAAGGTGGTCACCTCCTGGCTGGGCACGACCGACATCCACGGCTCCAGGGCGAGCTCCTCCACGTCGGGGGTCAGATCGGCGACGTAGGCGTGGTTGCTGGCAATCAGCACCTCCATCCCCTCGGCGGCGTAGTTGGCCACGCGCTGGGCGTTGGTGAGCACCAGGTCCGGGCCGGCGGCGGCGTGGATGTGGAAGTCGCCGCTGAGCATGCCGGTGGTGTCGAGCACCCGGTTCAGGGTGAGGTCTGCGGTGGTGGTCTGCCCGGCGACGATCTGAACGGTCTGCAGGTCCCCGTCGTACTCGACGCCGCGCGACGCCGCGAGATCGTACTCGCCGGGCTCCAGGTCCACGGTAAGCTCGCCGTGGACCGGGGTGTCGAGCATGGCCGTGACCCCGGGGGGCAGGCCGTCGAGGCCGGAGGCCTCGAAAGCCACGAAGGGCGGGCTGGGATCGAGGCCCAGGACCATGACGCGGGCGGGCAGGGGATCGCCGTTGGAGTCGGTCACGGTCACGGTCAGCTGGCCGGTCGAGGGGAGGAACAGGTCCTGCTCCACGGCCTCGTCGCCGACGCTGACCGCGATGCGCTCGGGTTCGTCGGCGTCGTCCATGTTGGGCCGGCCGAGCTTGCCGCTGATCACGTCCACCTCGCCGGCAGGAACCTGCAGCTCGTACTGCCCGTCCCCGTCGGCGGTGGTGGCGGCGAGGACGGCGTCTCCGCCTCGCTCGAGGGCGACCACCTGGGCCGCGGGCACGGGATCGTCGGTGCCTTCGACCCGGACGCGGCCCGAGATCCGACCGAGCCCGAGGGGGGCGTCGGCCAGGGCGTTGAGCGTGGCCATCACGCCGGATACGTCGGTGGCCACCACCAGCGCCGCGTCGAACGCGAAGGTGTCCCCCGGCGCCAGGACCACCGTCGCGGAGTCGGGCCAGTCGAGCACGTCGAGCACCTGCACGCCGTCCATGAGCGCCGAGCCGCCGGCCATGTAGCCCAGGCCGTGGGCGCCGGGCTCGTAGGGCAGCGGGGCGAACCCGTAGGCCACGTGCTGCTCCGCGGCGATCACCGCCCCCGCCGCGGCGATCTGCGTGTACTCGTACCCGCCGAGGGCGGGGTAGTAGTTCTCGGCCAGACCGGCGTGGATCAGCCATCCGGCGGCCAGCGGCAGGTCCTCGTCGTCGTCGTTGGTCACCTCCACGTCCACGCGGACGTGGTCCCAGCCGGGCTGCAGCGTGTACGTCATCGCGATGGTCAGCGCGGGGATGTCCAGGGTGTCGATGGGGTAGTCGAACCCCATCATGTGCTCCATGCCCACTGCGGCGTTGATGTAGTCGGCGCGGGCCGAGGGGCCGACGAAGCGCACCACAGCCTCGCCATCGGTTCCGTCGCTGACGATCTCCATGGTCTCGGGCGCGCAGGTGATGGTGGAGTTCATGAACAGGCCCGCCTCGCCCCAGCGGTCGCGGTCCACGCCGTCATCCCGCACCACGTCCGCGTCGACGATGTTGCCGCCGTAGGGGTTCAGGGCCAGGGCGCGGCCGGGCTTTTGCAGCACCACGCGGATGCGGTCGTTGGCCACGAGCACGTCGCCGACCACGGCGCCGGCCAGGGGTCCGCCGATGGCGTCGTCGAGGGTCTCCAGCACGGCCGCGGAGACGGTTCCACTGGACGCGTCGTCGTCGTCGGCGGCGGCGGTGGTGTCGTCGTCGTCGCCCTCCTCGCCGTCGCAGGCGGGGAGGATCAGCAGCAGGCCCAGGAGAGCGATCAGGGGGATGCGTTGCGGCATTGCGGCGCCTCCTGAGAGGAACCTAACATCACCCGTCGGTGTAGACGACTCGGTTGCGGCCGGTCTCCTTGGCGCGATACAGGCGTGCGTCGGCGCACTCGAGCAGCTCCTGCGACGTCGTGCCGTCCGCCGGCAGGATCGCCACGCCGGCGCTGAGGGTGACGCGCTGACCCTCCTTGCCCATGGGCTGGGCGGCCACGGCAGCGCGGAGGCGTTCGGCCACGGCCACCGCCGCGGTGATCTCCGTGCTGGGCAGGATGACTCCGAACTCCTCGCCGCCGTACCGGCACGGCGTGTCCACGGCGCGCACGCCCAGCTGCAGCTCCCGGGCGATGTCCCTGAGCACCTGGTCGCCCTCGGCGTGGCCGTAGGTGTCGTTGATCTTCTTGAAGTGGTCGATGTCGAGGAACACCAGGCACATGGGCTCGTCGAACCGCAGGTGCCTCGCCACCTCGCGCCCCAGCTCCTCCTTGAACCTGCGGTGATTGGGCAGGCCGGTGAGATCGTCGGTGACCGCGAGGCGGCGCACGGTCTCCACGTGCCCGTGCAGCGCGGCGGCCATCTCGTCGAAGGCGCTGGCCAGCTCGCCGATCTCGTCGCTGCGGCGGATGCCGGTGCGCCGCGCCAGATCGCCGTGGCGCATGGCGTCGGCAACCTCGGCGAGCTGTCGGACCGGGCGGGTGAACCCGTAGGCGAGCAGGGCGGCGAGCAACGTCGCGACTGCCAGTCCGATGGTGCCGGTCAGCGCCATGGCGGTGCGCGCCCGCTTGCGGGTCTCGAGCACGGGCTGGGCGGAGTCGAGGATCACCAGGGTGCTGAGGAAGACCTCGTCCTTGCCCTGGTCGATGGGGCAGAACACCGCGTCGAAGGGGATACCGTCGAGCTCGATGGGCCACCGCACGTAGGTCTCGGCCTCCACCGGCTGGGCCTTGACGGTGAAGATGGCGCGGGAATCCACCCGGTCGAATCCCTCGTGGGTCGTGTCCAGCACGTTCACCTCGTGGGTGAACGCCATCTCCAGGTCGGTCTCGTTGCGTTTCTCCGCCAGCCACTTCCCGCCGAGCAGGTGACTGGCCAGCACTGCACCGATGATCCGCCCCTCACCGAAGATGGGGTGGACGCCCCGCAGCTCGAAGGCGTCGCCACGACGGACCAGGTCCCGGCCCGCGATGCCGTGTTGCAGGGCGTCGCGGAAGATGGCGTCCTGGGGCACATCCGACACGATCATCCCGTCACGGGCGTTGGCCACGATCCGGCCGTCGAGGGTGACCACGGCGAGCAGATCCAGCCCCACGGCTTCGCGGAGGTCCTTGAGCTGCGCGTCGGTGACGATCCCGTCGAGGGCCCCGAGGATCTGGGGATGGGTGGACAGGGAGTGCTCCACCTTGTCGGCGAGCTGCTGCTGGTGCATTCGCACCGACGTGTCGAGCCGCCGGGCCTCCTGCTGGAGTTCCTCGGTGCGGGCGTCCTCGATGCTCTTGCGCAGGATGTCCTCGGCCACCACGGTGACCGTGACGACCACCAGCGCCACGAGCCCCCACATGGCCAGGGCGAGCTTCACCCGGATGGATACCGTCACTGCGGCACCGCGTGGATGTCCGACATGGCCTGGTCGAACGCCCCCTTCATCGCCTCGACCCGCTGGGCCGCCTCGGTCCAGTCCACGTCGAAGATCCGCGGGTTCGCGGCCACGTACCCCGTGGGGCGGATGGGCTGGACGTGCCCCTCGGCCATGCGGGTCTGGCCCTCGGGGGAGAGCATGAAGTCGATGAGCAGGCGCGCCGTGTACGGGTGGGGTCGGTCCCTCACCAGCAGGGTCGTGTAGGGCATGCTCACCGTGCCGTCGGACGGCACGATGAACTCCGCGTCGATGCCGAACTCGTCCTGGATCAGCGTGCAGTTGTAGTCGTAGTTGATCAGGATCGGCACCGTGCCGCGGACGAAGCGGTCGTAGTCCTGGCCCTGCAGCACGCGGTCCGCGCCGCCCTCGCGGGCGAGCCTGGCGAGGATGTCGATGCCCGGGTCCACGTGGCTCAGGGAGCCTCCGCCGGCGAGGGTGGCCGCGACCAGGGTCGCCACGCCCGTGGCCGACGCGCGCGGATCCACGTAGGCGACCTTGCCCTTGAGGTCCTCCCGGCTCAGATCGGCCCACGAACGCGGCGGTTCCTCCACCACCTCGCGATTGACCAGGAATCCCAGGGTGCCGGAGTAGGTGGCGAACCACCCGCGGCAGTCCGCGTCGGAGGGGCCGGTGGCGTGGGCGGGCAGCTCCTCGGCCAGCGGCGTGGGCACGCAGTCCAGCAGCCCCTGGTCGGCGGCGGTCGGGCCGTACAGATACCCCACGACCGCCACGTCCACGGCGGGCTCCTCGCGCTCCTCGGCGAGGCGCCGCAGCGCAGCGCTGGACGACATGTTGATGTCGAGGCGGCGGATGCCGTACTGCTCCTCGAAGGCGTCGAACAGGCCGCGGTAGCCACCCCAGGAGTCGGGCATGCCGTAGGAGAGCACCACGCCCTCCTCGCTCGCCGCCCGCCGCGCGAGCTCCTCGGTGGTCAGCGCCTCGTCACGCGCACTCGGCTGGCAGCCCGCCGCCAGGCAGACGAGCGTCGCGATGATCCAGATCGGTCGGAGACCCACCATGTCCTTTTAATAGTGTAGCTGAGGGAGCTTCAGCAGGTCTGCGTCAACCGTTGACGATGTACAGCTCGTACTGGCGGTTCCCGCTGGGGCCGTTGGCCGGGTAGATCTTGACCCAGAACGCGGCGGTGTCGTCGAGGCACTCCGGCAGGGGCTCGTCGCCGCAGGGGTTCTGATCCATGGAGTAGTCGTAGTCGTCGTACCCGCCGAGATCGGGGCAGTCCTCCTCGACGCAGGCGTGGCGGAACACCACCATGCGGAACCAGTCGTCGTCGTTGCGCACGAAGCGGATGCGCACGCCCCAGTGGTCGCCGCCGTCGGCCACGTCCTGGGCCAGATCGTCGTCGGCCACGAAGGTGAACCAGTCCACGTCGCCCTTCTCGGCGCAGTCCTCGACCACGGTGATGCCGGCGCCGTCGTCGAGCAGCGTGCCCAGGTCGGTGGCCTCCTCGCAGGTGTCGGCGCCCACGTCCTGGCCCGGGGTGTAGCTGTCGTCGTCGTCCCCTGGCTGGCCGTCGTCGTCGCCGGCGTCGTCGTCGCCGGAGCTGGCGTCGTCGTCGTCCCAGCTGATGTCGTCGTCCCCCTCGGACAGGCCGATGGTGCTGCACGCGCACAGGCCGGCGCCCAGCAGCACGAACCACCCTACGCGCAGGATCAACCCCATACCCCAAGCATAGCGGAAGGTGGCGTCGGGGAGGTTCAGGGAACGCCCTCGGACCGCCGCAGGATCATGTGGGGATCCCCCTGATCCACCACGATCCAGCCCTGCAGCAGGTACAGCAAGCCGGGGTGGCCGGTGTCCCAGAGGCGGCCCGGCTCGAGCACGGCCACGGTGGCGATCTCGTCCTCGACGGCGGCGACGGCCTCGGGCGTGGCCTCGTCCGGCGTCAGGTGGTACCCCCGCCGGTCGGCCAGGTAGAACACCTCGGGCAGGGAGTGATCGATCACCAGGATCGACTCGTCCTCGCCCGACGCCGCAGCCACGGCCGCGGCAAAGGGCGCCCAGCGAGGGTCCTCCCAGGTCCGCAGGAAGTGGCGGAACGGCTGCAGCTCCACGGCCATGACCACGGCCAGCACGACGCCGACCACGGCCGGCGCGCCCGACAGGGTCTGGCGGGCGACGGGGTGGTCGCGGTCCAGCAGGGGGGAGAAGGGCAAGAAGGCGCCGGCCATGAGCAGGGCGGCGGGCTGGGCCAGCGCCAGCTGGTAGTAGTCGTGGGCCACGTGTCCGCCCAGGACCAGTACGACGTGCAGGGCCATGGCGCCGGCCCAGGCCAGCGGGACGGCCAGCACCTGGCCCCGCCGCAGGCACAGCAAGCCCAGTCCGACCAGGGCCAGGCCCGAGTAGCCGGTGACCTCCTGGGTGATGCGCTTGCTCAGCAACACCGAGGTGGCTGGATCCGCGAGGAGCGCGAACTGGCCCCACTTGTCGCTGCCCGGCGCCGCGCTGAACGCCATGAGTACGTCGGGCCACGTGTGCGCGCGCCAGGCCAGCAGGGCGTACCACAGGCCGCCCGCAGCGACCGCCAGCACCGCAGCGACCGCCACCTGGGGATTCAGCAGCGCGCGCGCACCGCCCCGGCCCGCGCCGACGGCCGCGACGCCGGCCGGCAGGGCGATCAGCGCGGCCTGGGGTTTGATGGCCAGCGCCAGCGCCAGCGCGAGGGCCGCCGCGACCGCGACGAGCCAGCCCGGCTTGCGTCCCCAGCAGTACGCGCCGTAGACGGTGCCGCCCATGGCCGCGAGCATCACCGTGTCGTCGAGGAACGACGGCCCGTAGCCGCAGATCAGCGGGATCTGCAGGAACAGCAGGGCCGCGGCCAGGCCGTACACCCGGCCGCCGATCTCGCGGCCCAGCCGCTCCAGCAGCAGCGCCGCGGTCAGGGTGGCCAGCAGCGCCAGCATGCGCGGCACCAGCGGCGTCTCGACGCCGGTGAGCTGCCACAGCAGGGCCGTGGGGTAGGCCAGCACCGGGGCGTTGGCGCCGTACAGCATCTCCCCGCCGCCGAAGTCCACCAGGGTCAGGGTGGGGTCCCAGCCGTGGCGGCCGAAGTTGCGGGCCACCATGGCGTTGTGGCACTGCCGCCACGAGTGCATGCCCAGGAAGGCTCGCTCCATGCCGGACGAGAGCAGGTAGCTCGACGCCGCGTACGAGACGAGCCGCAGCGCGGTCCAGCCGTGGCGGTTCAACGCGCCCCTGGGACTCGGTTCACTCGTAGACCTTCTCCTCGCCCGCGAGCGGGTCGGCGGCGTCCGCCTCCACGTCGCGCCCGTCGTCCTCGCGGCCGAGCACCTCGGCGAACAGCTCGTGCTGGATCAGCAGGTTCATGATCTCGTTGGAGCCGGTCCAGATCATGGGCAGGCGGGCGTCGCGCAGCATGCGCTCGACCGGGTACACGGTGGTGTAGCCGATGCCGCCGAGCACCTGCATGGCGATGTTGACCACGTCCCACGCGGTCTGGGTGGAGAACTTCTTGGCCTCGGAGACCAGCCGTCGCGCGTCCTCGCCCGCGTCGGCCTTGCGCGCGGCCATGTACACCAGGGACCGCGCCGCATCGAGCTGGGTCATCGCGTCGGCGAGCTGGAAGCTCACCGCCTGGAACTGCCGGATCTTCTTGCCGAACGCCTTGCGCCGGTCCGCGTACCGCACCGCGATCTCCAGCGCGGCCTGGGCTGGTCCCAGGCAGCCCGAGGCCGACGTCATGCGCTCGGGCACCATCATGCGGTTGAACACCACCCCGCCGCCGTTGAGCTCGCCGACCAGGTTCTCGGCCGGCACCTCGATGCGCGGGAACGAGATCCGCGCGGTGCCGCCGCCGCGGGTGCCCATGAGCCCGAACAGGTACTCCACCTTCACGCCCATGTCCCGGTCCACCAGGAACGCGGAGATGGCCCGGTGCGGATGGGCGTCCTCGCCGCCCGTGCGCGCGTACACGAGAAAGTAGTCTGCACCCTCGCCGCCGACCACGAACCGCTTGGCCCCCTCCAGCACGAACACATCGCCCTGGAGAGTCGCGCGGCAGGTGGCGCCGAAGAAGTCGCTCCCGCCGCGAGGTTCGGTCAGCGCCTCGGCGCAGGTCAGCTTGCCTTCCAGGGTGGGCTGGAGGTAGCGGCGCTTCTGGTCGTCGGTGCCGAAGAGGGTCAGCGCCTCGCCCACGATGCTGGGCAACGAGTACAGGCACCCCAGCGACGATCCCAGCACGCCGATCTCGCCCAGCACCGCCGTCTCGGCGGTCCAGCCCATGCCGCGGCCTCCCCAGTCGGTGGGGAAGCGCACGCCCAGCAGGTTGGCCTCGGCCAGCGCCTCGAGGTACTCGCGGGGGTAGCGCACCTCGTCGGCGTCCATCTTGCGCAGCAGATCCGGGTCCACGGCGTCGCGGACGAACGCCCGCGCCTCGTCGCGCACCGCGCGTTCGGCATCGGTCAGAACCAGGTCCAGCATGGGAACTCCTCCGTGAGTGGGGGAGGTTATCATGCGGCCCATGATGCGCACGCCATGCACGGTCCTGTTCGGTGTGCTCGCCCTCCTGCTCACGACGGGGTGCCAGGAGGCCGAGGTCGATCTACCGCCCGCCGAGGGCATCACCCTCCACGTGAGCGCCGCCACTGCGGCGTTGCTGGAGACCTACACGATCCCGTGTGACGTGGCCGTGGTGCAGGTGGACGACCCGGCGGCCAGCGCTGCGGCCGGCGAGGCGGGTCGGATGCACGTGGCCGTGGTGGACGACCTGGACTGCCTCGAGTGCTACGAGCTGTCGGGGGAGGGGGCCGTGTACGAGGTGCACGGCGACGCGCCGCTGGGGGTGCAGTACGGCCTGACGCACCTGCTGGAGCTGTGGGGGTTCCGCTTCCTCCACCCGGTGCGGAGCCACGCGCCCGGCCAGTTGCTGCCCCTGGATGGGCATGAGGATCTGGGCACGGAGTTCGCCCCGGACATGGCGATCCGGGGACTCCACATGCACACGCTGCACCCCATCGAGGGGCTGTGGGCCATGTGGGATCCGGACGACGAGTCCCTCCAGCGGGCCACCGAGATCGTGGACTGGACGGTCAAGAGCCGGGGCAACTACCTGCAGTGGGTGGCGCTGGAGGACATCCTCGACGCGGGGCTCCGAACCGAGGAGTGGCAAGCACACACCGCCGCGGTCAACGCGATCGCCCACCAGCGCGGCCTGCGCACCGGCGTGGGCATCCAGCTGTTCGGCAGCGGCAACCTGCAGCAGGCGTTCGACCTGATCGACGGGGAGCAGGGCCCGGACGAGCAGCGCGAGTCCATCGCTGAGCGACTGGTGTTGTTCACCGACGGCGCCGGCTTCGACCGCTACAACCTGTCCTTCGGCGAGTTCTTCGGCGAGGAGCCCGAGGCGTTCATCGCGGCGGTGGACCTGACCTACGAGGTGCTGCTGGAGCAGCAGCCCGACGCCGAGATGATGACCGTGATCCACGTGGGCAACTACGAGGACCTGCAGGTGGAGTACCAGGGCCAGACCCTGCAGTACTACTTCCTCACCCAGTTCGCCCACGAGGACATCGTGCCCTGGGTGCACTCGGTGATGTACTACAACCTGTTCGAGGACGCGGGCGGCGCCTACCTGCACGACGAGTTCGACGATCACCGCCAGTTCCTGCTGGACCGCCTGGCCGTGGGCGAGCCGGTGGGCTACTTCCCGGAGTCCGCCTACTGGTGCGCCTTCGACAGCCCGGTGCCCACCTACCTGCCCCTGTACGTGCGATCGCGGTTCACCGACATGGACGAGATCCGCGCAGAGGGTGGGGGCCTGGACGAGCACGTGCTGTTCTCGTCGGGATGGGAGTGGGGGTACTGGCTCAACGACTACGCCACGCTGCGCATGAACTACACCCTCGACGAGGGCTGGGAGGGCTACGTCGAGGACGTGTACGACCCCTGGGGCGAGGACGGCCGGGCGCTGGCCGAGCTGGTGGTCGCCCTGACCGACGTACAGCACGAGTACCTGCTCGAGGGGCGGCTGGCGGGTTATCTCGCCGGGCGCGACTCGGTCATGGACATGGGGTACGCCATGGGCATCGTGTCCCAGCCCCAGCGCACGACGCTGGAGGAGCTGGCCGAGATGGAGCAGGCCGGCCGTGACGCGTTCGAGGCGCAGGTGGTCGAACCGCTGGCGGAGCTCTCCGAGGCCACCTGGGCCATCGACGCCGAGGTCCAGGCCCTGGCCACGTCCGCCTCGGACCGCTGGTTCGACGAGGTGGCGGACGGGGTGCGCATCGACGCCCTGCGCACCGACTTCGCCCACGCCCTGTACAGCGCGACCCTGGCTCACGCCGCGACCGGATCGGACGACGGCTGGCTGGCGCTGGCCGACGATCTGCTGGACCAGGCAAGGGATGTGGTGGACACGCGCCACGGGGACCTGCACGACCCGCGGCCCGAGCGCCTGATCGCCCAGGACGACAACGCCACCATCTACCGGTTCGGCTTCCTCGGCATGGCCGACGAGCTGTGCTTCTGGCACAAGGAGCGGGGGGAGGCGGCGCAGGTGATCGAGGGATCGGAGGAGATCCCGCCGGGCTGCGCGCTGTAGCTACTTGGTGTAGCTGATCGTGTCCACGACGGCGGCCGTCTGTGGCTCGGCGTAGCTGCCGTATCCCCAGGTCTCGAAGGTGAGGGTCGCGGCGTCGATCTCGACGATCACGAAGCCGTTTTGACTGTCCACGATGTTCTCGCCCTCGCCGAAGGTGGGGTAGGCGAGGCGGTCGTTGCGGTCGGCGTCGGGGTGATCGTCGGGGTAGATCTCGTGGCCGGGGGGCTGGCCGGCGGGGGGCATGACCAGGTAGCCGACGCCGTCGTCGACGCCCAGGCCGTACAGGCCGCTGAGAGCGATCTGGCCGTTGAACTGCAGGGGGTGGGTGCGCTGGTACATGTGCTCGTGGCCGCTGAACACCCAGTCCACCACGCCGTCGAACAGGCCGGTCATGTCGCGGACCGCGCCCTGGTCCTCGTTGTGGCGCAGCCCGGCGTTGTACGGGGGCACGTGCCACAGGGCGAACACCCACGCGCGATCGCCCGCGGTGACGATATCCAGCAGGGCGTCCTCCATCCACAGGTACTGGTCGGCGCCGATGGCGAACTGCGGGAGCTCCTCGGAGTTCAGCCCCAGGAAGGCGGCCGATCCGTAGTCGAAGCGGTACACCGCGTCGAGGCCCGCGGTCGTGGGCAGGTCGAAGTACTCCAGGAAGCTCGAGGTGTCGGGGTTGTGGCCGCCCGTGGGGGTGTCGTGGTTGCCGGGTACGGGCATCATCACCACGCCGGGGAAGAAGTCCCGGGCGCGGTCGAAGAAGGTCCACCAGTTGCCCGGCCCGTCCCCGGCGGTGAGGTCGCCGGGGATGACGAGGAAGGACACGTCGGTGTGCCCCTGCAGCTCGGCCACGGTGTCGGGCCAGCGGTTGTGCTCGCCCACGTCCTGCATGTCCGACAGGGCCGCGAAGGTGAACGTGGTGGCGAACAGCGGCGCGGTGCGGAAGCTGTGCGCGGCGGACTCGTGGCCGGCGCTGTCGCGGATCACGTAGTGGTGCTCGGTGTCCGGGGCCAGCCCGGTGAGCTCGAAGTGGTGCGTCTGCTCCACGTCGTCGCCCACCACCACCGTGCCCAGCGACGGTGTGGTGCCGTACTCCACCGTGCCCTTGCACGGCACCGAGGTGACGTAGCTGATCACCACGCCGTTGTCGGGCCGCGCCGCGTCGTTCCAGGTGAGGTAGGGGCCGATGTAGGGGAAGGCGATGGACTGGTGGTAGTCGTCCGTGCCGTTGTTGTCCCAGGTCTCGTTCTCGTCCTCGTCCAGGGTGAAGAACACGAAGTGCATGGCCCGGCCGTCGGTGGGCAGGTCCACGGTGACCTCGAACCCGTCGATCACCGGGGTCATCTCCGCGCGCTTGTAGTAGGCGGTGTCGCCGTGGTCGCCCACCTCGATCATGTCGGCGATGCCGGTGACCTCGTTCCAGCCGTTGAAGCCGTAGTGCATCGTCAGGTCGTCCTCCTGGGCCAGGTCTCCGTGGTAGTGCACCGTGGCGGTGCCGCCAGGGACCAGGGTCAGGGGGGTGACGTAGATGGCGGGCTGGATGTAGGGGTCGTCCTCGGTGGTGTCGTCGTCGTCGTCGCCGGCGCTGTCGTCGTCGTCGTCGCCGCTGTCGTCGTCGTCGTCGTCCGCGGGGGTGGTGTCGTCGTCGTCCGTGGGCGTGGGGTCGTCGTCGTCGTCGCTGTGGGCGGGGGCGTCGTCCTCGGGGGGGGGGTCGTCGTCGTCGTTGGGCGTGTGGTCGTCGTCGTCGTCGTGGGTGGTGTCGTCGTCGTCGCCGACGGTGTCGTCGTCGTCGTCTCCGGGGCAACCGATCAGGACCGTGCCGACCACCAGAATCCAGCACAGGCCCAGGGGGCGCGGTCTCTGAAGCACGTTCGGACCTCCTAGGCCTGGGCAGCGGGCAGTGAGAAGCGGAACAGGGTCCCCTCGCCCGGCCTCGACTCGAAGGATAAGGCCCCTCCCATACCCTCGACCAGGCTCTTGCACACGGCCAGGCCGAAGAGCATTCCCTCCCCGGCGACCGGCACGCGGTCGTTCAACGAGGGATCCTCGCGCATGAGCGACTCGGCGGTCTCGCCGCGGCCGTCGTCCTCGATGCGCAGCTCCACCAGGCCGTCGTCGTCCTGGTGGCTGGTGATGGACACGTGCGTGCCGTCGGGGCAGTGGGTGATGGTGGCGTCCACCAGGCTGGCCACCACCTGACACAGGGCGTCGGGATCGGCGTGGGCCCGGGCCCGGCGCTCGACGCGCAGGTCCAGCACCACGCCGCGTCGGCTGGCCTTGGGCTGGAGCAACTCCACCGCCGGCAGCAGCGTGGGCCGCAGCTGCACGTCGCGCGCGTGACGGATGCCTGGCGAATCCACGGACACGTCCAGCACCTCGGTGGTGATGCGGGCCAGGCGCCCGATGTGGCGCTGGATGCGCTCCAGCGTGCGGCGCTGCTCGTCGGTGACGTCGCCCAGCGAGCCGTCCAGCAGCATGGACACGCCCGCGCTCAGGGGGGTCATGGGGGTGCGCAGCTCGTGGCTGATGGTCTCGACGAACAGGGACTTGAGGCGGCTCAGTTCCTCCAGCTGGCGCACGCGCAGGGTCTCCACGTCGAGCTTGTGCCGCAGGTCCTCGGCCTGCTTGCGGTGGGTGATGTCGCGCAGGGAGGCCAGCAGGGCGTCGCGTCCGTCCCATGTGGTGCGCGTGGCGCGGATCTCCACCACGACGACGGACCCGTCCTGTTCCATGACGCTGATCTCCGTGGCCTGGTCCACGGACAGCGGCAGGTCGGAGGGGAAGCGGGCCAGCTCCTCGGCGGTGCGGCCCAACATCTGCTCCGCCGCGGGGTTGGCGTACAGCACGTCGCCGCCATCGGCGACCACCACCACGCCGTCGGCGCTGCCCTCCACGGTGCGCCGCAGGCGCCCCTCGCTGGCCTCGGTGCGCCACAGGTAGTCCTTGAGGCGGCGGCGGATGCGGTCGCGCTCGATGGCGTAGCGCAGGACGCGGCACAGGCTGTCGCCGCCCATCACGCCCTTGGGCAGGTAGTCCTGGGCGCCGCGGTGGACCGCCTCGACCCCCAGGTCGCGGTCGCGGTTGGCGGTGAGGACTACCACGGGCACGTCGGGGGCCTCTGCGTGGATACGATCGTAGGTGTCCAGCCCGCGGCTGTCGGGCAGGGTCAGGTCCAGCAGGATGACGTCGAACGCGGACTGGGCGAGCCGGGCGATGGCCCGGGAGAGGCGATCGACGTACTCCACCTCCATGGGCGCCGCCGAGGCGGCGAAGGCCTCCTGCAGCAACACCACGTCGGCGGCGTTGTCCTCCACGACGAGGGCTCGGATGTGCTCTTCGTCCATCCCCCTACTCGAGCTTCAAGATCTTGCGGCCGAGCCAGAAGAAGCCGGCGAACACGAGGATCCCCACCCCCACGATGAACCACAGGATGATCATCGTCTCCTGGCTGTACACCAGCAGGGTCTCCTCGTCGAAGTAGACGCCGTTGACGTACTCCATCCGCATGCGCTGGTGCAGCATGATCGACACCACGGTGAGGACCGCCAGGAGGACGCCGCAGATGGCCGCGCAGGCCTTGGAGATGGTCCGGGTCATGACGCTGTGCTCCATGGTAGGGGGGGGGCGGCCGGGGGGTCAACGGTACGCCCGCGTCAGGTCCTTGCCGACGCGGCGCTCCGGCCCTATCCCTGAATGACGCGAGCGCGTATGCTGCGCCGAACACGAACGGCTGCCCAGGGTCGAGAAGGTCCTTTGCCCTGAGAGCAGTCCAAGGAGGATGCCGTGTCCGAGGAGACCATCGCCCAAGGCAAGGTCGTCACCTTCAACTACACCCTGCGCGACGACGCCGGTGAGGTGCTGGACAGCTCAACGGATCGCGATCCCCTCGAGTACCTGCACGGCGCCGGGAACATCGTCCCCGGACTGGAGCGGCAGCTGGACGGTCAGGCCGTGGGATTCGACGCCAAGCTCACCGTCAAGCCCGAGGAAGGATACGGCGAGCGCAGCGACGAGGCCGTGCACGAGGTTCCGCGCTCCCAGTTCCCCGAAGAGGTGGAGCTCCAGGAGGGCATGATGTTCGGCGTGCAGGGGCCCGACGGGCAGGTCACGCCGGCGTGGGTCGCCGCCGTCGCCGACGAGAACGTGACCCTGGACTTCAACCACCCCCTGGCCGGCCAGACCCTGCACTTCGAGGTGAAGGTGGAGGCGATGCGCGACGCCACCGACAGCGAGAAGGAGCACGGCCACCCGCACCAGGAGGGGTGCAGCTCCTGCGGGGAGCACTGATCGCCGCGTATCTGGCGACGGGTCGACCGTCGACCGCCGACTGTCGACCCTCTTCCGAGGAGGGGAGATGAGTTCGTTCTGGCGACGGTGTAGCAGCTGCAAGCGCGAGATCGCGTTCGAGAAGACCTACTGGACCTGCAGCGTTTCCACGTGCAATCGAAAGCGGACAGCCCTTCAGTTCTGCTCGGTGCGGTGCTGGGAGGCCCACCTGCCGGTGGCGCGTCACCGGGACGCATGGGCCGAGGAGCAGCGGTCACCCAGCCGGGCGCAGTGGGCCGACGAGCAGATGCAGGCGGCGAACGCGGAATCGCGTCGGCGGCTGGTCCGACCGGCGGCGACCCGCGCCGACGCCAAGCTGGACGGGGACGTGCCGCTGGACACGCTGGTGGTCGTGACCAAGATCAAGAACTACATCCGCGCCCGCGGGGACATGAAGACGTCGGACAGGGTCATGGACGCGCTGTCCGCTCACCTCCGTCAGATCGCCGACCGCGCCATCCGCGAGGCCGTGCGCAACGAGCGCAAGACCGTGCTCGACCGCGACGTGCGCGCCGTGCTCGAGCGGGACTTCATCTACAAGCCGTGATCCTCCGGGCCGCCGCCAGCAGGCCCAGCGCCGCCAGCGCCAGCAGGCCCCCCCGCGTTCTCCCGTCCTGATCACAGCCGCAGCCGCTCTCCCAGCCCTCGTCGTCGTCCGCCGCGCCCGGGGGGCCGTCCGTGTCGTCGTCGTCGTCGCCCGTCGCGTCGTCGTCGTCGCCCGCCGCGTCGTCGTCGTCGCCCGCCGCGTCGTCGTCATCGTCGTCGGCCGGGGCGTCGGTGGTGGTGTAGGTGACGCGGATGCGGAAGGCGTCGACCCAGGCGTCGGAGTCGCGCGCGCCGCCTGGGTGGTCGTACAGGGTGACCGAGGCGATGACGTTCTCGATGTCGATCCAGGACCACTCGCTGCGGTCCGCGGTGATGTCGACCGAGTCCCACGACGAGCCGGTGTGGGAGTAGGTCGTGTAGGCGTCGCCGCCGCCGTCCAGGGCCAGGATCAGCGCGTAGGTGCCGCTGTCGTACTGCATGCGTGACAGCACCTCCACCTCCACGATGTCGAAGGTCTCCTCGCCAAGCGGATCGCACACGTCCCAGTCCCCCGCGGCGAGGAACTCCCCCTCGTCCACGTTCTCGCTGTGGGCCTCGGCGCCGTCGTTCGCGCCGGCGGCCAGCGACGCGTCGTTCCAGCCCGAGCCGGTGGCCGTGGTGGCCCAGAACTCCATCGAGTGTTGACCCAGCCCCTGGAACTCGTCGCAGTCCTCGGGCGGCGGTGGGGGTTCGGTGTCCACCAGGGTGAACTGCATGGCGTTGGCCTCGTCGGACTCGTCGTCGTCCGTGCCGTCGAGCACCACATAGCAGCCCCCCGTGCCGGCGATACACCAGTGCTCGCCCAGGGACACCCAGCCGCTGGGGCCGTCGCCGTACTGATCCAGCACGATGTGGGTCTGGCCGCCGTAGCCGTCGTACACGAAGTGGTCCGCGTCCCGGGTGCGGTTGCCCGTGAGGCGGTACCAGGCCTCGATGCGGTAGGTGCCCTCCTCGGGGAGGTCCGGGGTCCAGGTGGCCGTGCCGCGGCGGTCGCTGCCGCCCACCGTGGACGACAGGTAGTGGTACTCCGTGTCCTCGGCGGCGTACCCGTAGCCCAGGGTGCCCCAGGTGGTCCAGTCGTCGCCGGTCGTGGTGAACGTGGGCTCGCCGTGCTGGTCGTCCACGAGGATCGTGTCGCGCGTGGACGGCGCCACGAGGGTGTCGAATCCCCCACCCGCGAGGTCCAGATCCGTGCACCCGACCGTCGCGATCAGCATCGTCAGACACAGCCCCGCGATCCGATAAACGTGGTGCCCTCTCATCATCGCCTCCTGTCGTGAGTCTATCGGTCGCGGTCGAGGCCCACCAGTTCCAGCAACTTCAGCGCGTTGGTGGTGGGGGACACGCCCGGACGGGCGCGGTAGTCGAAGGTCATCTGCGGCCCGTCCTCGTCGCGGAAGAAGGTCTCGACGAAGTGGATCGGCTGGCAGCGGTCGGCCAGCCCGTCGGCGTCGGCGAGGGTCAGGTCGTGGGTGGCCACGGCGCCCAGGGCGCGGTGGTCGAGCAGCTGGCCCAGCACCTGCTGCACCGCGATCTGGCGCTCGGCCACGTTGGTGCCCAGCAGGATCTCGTCGAGCAGGAACAGCGCCACGCGGTCCCCGGGCGCGGCGGCCGCGAGATCGACCACCTCCTTGAGCCGCCGCAGCTCGGCCATGAAGTACGACACCCCGTCGGCCAGGGAGTCCTGGACGCGGAAGCTGGTGCCCAGGATCAGCCGCGGCAGCTCCATGCGCCGGGCGCAGACCGGTCCGCCGGCCTGGGCGAGCACGGCGTTGACGCCGATGGCGCGCAGCAGCGTGGACTTGCCCGACATGTTCGAGCCGGTGACCAGCAGGAAGGTGCCGGGTGGCCCCAATTCCACGTCGTTGG
Organism: uncultured Rickettsiales bacterium; assembly: GCA_964558555.1. GTDB lineage: Bacteria > Myxococcota_A > UBA796 > UBA9615 > CAYRNR01 > CAYRNR01. The sequence goes on from CAZLEO010000021.1 coordinate 33,339, forward strand.
CCACACAGCTGTCCGGGGGAAGCAGGGGGTGGCCCAGGCCCTGGGCGGTCACGCGCGGTTCGTCGGCGAGGATCGGGAAGCACCAGTGGGGGTGGTCGTGGTGCAGGGCGGCGAGGGCGGCCAGGGCCTCGAGCTCCCCCACGGCGGCGAACCAGCCGCGGACCTCGCGCCCGGACCGGCGCTGCCACAGCTCCAGGGCACGCAGCACGTGCAGGTCCCACAGGGTCACCGCCTGGATCGGCAGCCACGCCATGGGCGACGTGCGCAGGTTGGCGAGGCTGGCCAGGCGGTCGAGGCGGCGCATGCGGCCGTGGGCGCCTGGATCGCGCGTGGACAGCCGTCGCTGGATCTCGGTGAGGCGGTCCGCGGTCAGGGGGGCACCGGACAGGCCGGCCATGAGCGCGGCGTAGTCCTGGAACACCCGCTCGCCCGGGGTGGCCGCGCCAAAGGTGGCCTTGATGGGTCCGTGGGCGATCCGGGTCAGCGCCAGGTTGAGCGCCACGGGGGCGATCCACGACCAGGGGTTGATCACCCCGGCGATGCACAGGGCGATCACGGCGACGGTGGCGGCAGCCATGGCCGCCGCGATCCAGCTCACCCAGGGGCGCTGCAGCAGCCACGTCTCCCCTTCGGCCCAGGCCAGGAAGGCGTCGAGGTCCTCGGATCCCTCACCCACGGCGCGCGCGTGCACGGCCAGGTCGTGGCGGAGGTCCAGCAACGCGCCCAGCTCCCGCGCCGCGGCCTGGCGGGCGCCGATCTCCGTGGGATCGACGGGCTCGAGGATCCAGCGGGTCAGGCACTCGCGGCCGTGCCAGGTCCCGGGCGTGCCCAGCAGGTTGAGCAGCGAGCCGGGGCCGACCAGGTCCAGATCGGCGGCGAACTCGGGCGCGCCGTCGGGGGTGGGGGGACACGGTATGTCGTCCATGCGCCGGTCCAGCCGGTCCAGAGCCTCGGACTGCAGCGTCTGCAGGGTACGCGCGGCGGCGAGGTCACGCTCGATCCGACCGTGGCGGCGCACGGCGAAGACGAATCCCGTCAGGAGCCCCGCCGCGGGCAGCCACCACACCACACCGAGGCCGAGGCCGAGGCCGATGAACACCACCGCGCCCACGAACAGGGCCGCGCGCAGGTTGGCCAGCCGCAGGGAGCGGCGCTCCAGCTCACCGACGCGGCGGGTGAACCGGTCCAGGCGCTGGCGGTACAGCTCGATGGGGGCGGCGCAGGGGTGGGTCAATGAAATCTCGGGTCCGGGGTCAGGCGCATCTGGTGCAGGATGGCGTCCGCGCGGGCGGGATCCCCGTACAGGCCGGCCGCCGCCTGCATCTCGGCCACGGCCTCGCCCACGAAGTAGCGGGTGCGGAAGTACTCGGGGACGCCCTCGTCGTCGCGGATGAACGTCACGAGCATGCCGTAGCCGTCGAGGTAGAACACGAAGTTGTCGGGCACGTAGGGGTAGAGCACCGACTCGTAGGAGTAGCCCAGATCGTCCAGCAGCGGCATGGACACGTGCAGCTCGGTGTCCGTGGTCGTGACGATGATGTCGCCGACGTTGTACTCGTCGCGGTAGGTGCCCACGAAGTCCGGGTAGCTGGCCGGATCCACCGACAGATCCGGGCTGGGCACGGGCGGGGGCAGCTCCATCAGGTCGGTCAGCGCCACGGCCAGGGTGGACGAGGGGTAGGTGCCGTCCGTGGCGGCCAGGGTCACCAGGGCCAGCTCCTGGTCGGGCATCATGAACATCTGCGCGCTAAATCCGGGGATGGCGCCGCCGTGCTCCACCAGGGGCACGTCGTGGAAGTCGTTGCCCATGAAGAACCCCTCGTAGATGTACAGGCCGTAGCCGTAGTGGCTCAGCCCGCCGAACTCTTCGGTGTCCACCTGGGGTGTGCTCATGGCCTCGCGCCACTCGTCGGCCAGCACGTCCCCGTCCCCGTCCATGAGGAAGATGGCGAACTGCGCCATGTCCAGCACCGAGGACCAGGCGTACCCCGCGGGGCGAGCCCAGATGTTGTCGTAGGACTCCGGGCCGGCGAGGACCTGATCGTTGCTCTGGCCGGTCCAGTCGTAGGCCAGGCCCGTGGCGTAGTCGCCGTCCGCGATCACGTCCTCCGCGTCGAAGAAGGTCCGCTCGAGGCCCAGCGGCCACAGCACGTGCTCGGCGAGGTAGTCGTCGTAGTACTGGCCCGCCGCCTCCTCGACGATCAGGCCGGCGAGCATGAAGTTGGGGTTGGAGTAGTTGTAGAAGCGCCCCGGTGGCGACATCAGGAACAGGTACTGGCCGTACACGTCGTCGAAGAAGTACGCGAGGTCGTCGTCGTCGTAGTACCCATCCATCTCGATGTAGTCGTACATGCCCGACGTCTGCATCAGCAGGTGCTCGACGAGCATGTCCTCGGTCCACTCGGGGTGGAACTCGAAGGTGAAATACGGCACGTATTCGTTGATCGATGCCTCCAGATCCACCGATCCGGCCTCGACCTGCTGCAACAGAGCTGCAGCGGTGAGCATCTTGGTCATCGAGCCGATGCGGAACAGGGTCGTGGACCGGGCGGGGAGGTCCTCCTCGGGCCGGCGCGTGCCGAACCCCTTGGCGCAGGTGACCGCGCCCGACTCCACCACGGCGATGGCGTACCCGGGCGCGCCGTACACGTCCATCTCCACCTCGAAGGTGTCGAGCAGGTAGTCGAACCGTGCGTCGCAGGTCTCCTCGACGAAGTCGTCGTCGTCGCCCGCGGTGGTGTCGTCGTCGTCGCCGGGGGTGGTGTCGTCGTCGTCGCCTGCGGTGGTGTCGTCATCGTCGTCGTCGGCGAAGGTGTCGTCGTCGGCGATGGTCCCCGAGCTCGGACAACCCACCAGCAGCGCCAGCACCCACAGACCCCAGATCCTCGTCATGATCTCCTCCTCGGTCCGGCCATCCTATCGCCAGGGACCCCATTCGCGATAGAATCGTAAGTCCGGCAGCGGTGGATCAACACGCGCCGCTGCCCCGACGTTCCGCCAACGAACTACCTCGAGGAATACGGCACATGACCAGATTCGGCATCGTGGGAGCAGGGGGCTACTGGGGCCCCAACTGGGTTCGCGTCCTCAACCAGCTCGGCGTGCTCGGCGCCATCTGCGACATGGATGAGGAGAAGGTCAAGGCCGTGGTGGACAAGCACGGCCTGCAGGACAGCGACGTGGCCTTGCTGAGCAACTACGAGGACATGCTCGCCCTCGACCTCGACGGCGTGTTCGTCGTCACCCCTCCGGCCAACCACGCCGACGCGGCCATCGCCGCCATGCAGGCGGGCAAGCACGTGTTCATCGAGAAGCCGCTGGCCGAGTCCCTGGAGGACTGCTACCGCATCAAGTTCGAGTCCGAGCGGCTGAGCAAGACCGTCATGGTGGGCCACACCTTCGTGTACCACCCCGCCGTGCGGACGTTCCGCGAGGCGCTGGCCGAGATCGGCACGCTGCGGTCCGTGTACACGGTGCGCGCCAACTTCGGCCTGTACCAGGACGTGGGCGTCGTGCCCGACCTGCTGCCCCACGACCTGTCGATCTTCACCTACCTGTGCGACGGCTTCCCCGACGACGTGCAGGCCCTGGTCAACCCCAACCAGGACGTGGCCTACGTGTCCGCGACCTTCGGCGACGTGAGCTGCAGCGCCTTCCTGTCGTGGAGCTACCCCGAGAAGACCCGCAAGCTCGTCGCAGTGGGGGACCGCGGCATCCTCGAGTGGGACCTGTCCTGGGCCCACATCCTGCACCACCGCAAGTTCGCCGAGCGCCAGGGACCGGGGACCTTCGACCACACCGACGACGGCACCGTGACCATCGGCATCGAGGACCAGTCCGAGCCCCTGATGAACGAGGCCGTGCACTTCATGGCCTGCCTGCGCGACGGCACGCAGCCGATGACCGGCATCGAGGAGGGCATCAACGTGGTCAAGGGGCTCGCGGCATGCCGGTAGCGGAGTCGTGCGTCCTCGGCGACGACGTCAAGATCCTCTACCCCGAGCTGGTGAACATGTACGGCTGCACCCTCGGCGCGGGGGTGTTCGTCGGTCCCTTCGTCGAGATCCAGAAGGACGTGACCATCGGCGAGGGCACGCGCGTGCAGAGCCACACGTTCATCTGCGAGGGCGTGCGCATCGGCGCGCGCGTCTTCGTCGGCCACAACGTCACCTTCATCAACGACCGCCACCCCGTGGCGAACAACCCCGACTGGAAGCTGGAGCAGACCTGGGTGGAGGACGACGTGTCCATCGGCTCCGGCGCGGTGGTCCTGTGCGGCATCCGCCTCGGCGAGGGCTGCCAGATCGGTGCCGGCGCCGTGGTCACACACGACGTCGAGCCCGGTGCCCTGGTCGCGGGCGTACCCGCCCGCCTGGTCCGCTGACCTCCAAGGAAGGAGAGACACCTTGAGCGATCCCGTGAAGTTCGTCGATCTGCGCGCCCAGTGGGCCGACCTCGAGCAGACCCTCGTCGGCGCCATCGCCGAGCTGGTCCACAACACCGCCTTTGTCGGCGGCCCGGCCCTGGCCGACTTCGAGGCCCACCTCGCGAGCTACCTCGGCGTCGAGTGTGCCGTCGGCTGCTCCGACGGCACCGCCGCGCTGTACCTGTCGTTGCAGGCCTGCGGCCTGAAGCCGGGCGAGGGGGTGGTCGTGCCCACCAACTCGTTCGTCGCCTCGGCCCACGGCGTCAAGCACGCCGGCGGCGTGCCCGTTCTCGTGGACTGCGATCCCCGCACCTACCTGCTCGATCTCGACCAGGTCGAGGACGCCCTCAAGGCCGGCAGGGCCGGCTTCGTCCTGCCCGTCCACCTGTACGGCAACCCGTGCCCCATGGACGACCTGATGGCCCTGGCCGGGAAGTACGGCGCCACCGTGCTCGAGGACAACGCCCAGTCCATCGGCGCCACCTACAAGGGCGAGTACACCGGCTCCTTCGGTCGCGCCGGCGGCATCAGCTTCTACCCCGCCAAGAACCTCGGCTGCTTCGGCCAGGGCGGCGCCATCACCACGGACGACCCGGACGTCGCCGCCCACGCGCGCATGCTGATCAACCAGGGAGAAGGTGGCGAGCGCTACTACCACGAGGGGGTCGGCTACAACGGCCGCCTCGACTCCATCCAGGCCAGGGTGCTGGACATCCTCCTGGACCGCGTCGACTCGTTCAACGCCGGGCGCCTGCGGGCCGCCGACTGGTACGCCGCGCGCCTCGATCCCGACCGCCTCCAGGTCCGCACCCCCGACGCCACACCCGTGTACCACCTGTTCGAGTACCGCTGTGACTCCGAGGCCGACCGCGCCGCGCTGATGAAGAAGCTGCAGGGCCAGAACATCGGCTGCGCCCTGCACTACCCCGTGCCCATCCACAAGCAGGTCGCCTACGCCGAATCCAACGACCTGTCCCTGCCCGTGGCCGAGCGCCTCGCCGAGACCCTGGTCTCGTTGCCCATGCACCCGACGCTGACCGAGGACGAGGTCGCGCGGGTTTGTGACGTGATCAACGGCTGACAAAAGTCCACCAGATCTATAGGGTTTGACCCCGTCGCACGGGAAGCACCCGCTGCGAGGTAGGGGAGATCCCGAACCATGGAGCCGATCTGGGCCCAGGTGGCCGAACGCAGCCTTGCCGGCGCGTGCCCGACTCGCGCAGAGGCGCGGGCTGCCCTGAACGCGCCACCGGAGCACCTGCTCGATCTGCTCGCCGCAGCGCACCGGCTGCGCGCGAGGTATTTCGACCGGGACGTGTTCCTGCACGTGCTGTTGAACACCGGCGCCGATCCGTGCTCCGAGGACTGCCGCTTCTGCGCCCAGTCGGGCCACGCCGGGCGCTCCGCGGAACCGCCGCCGCCGCCCTCGCGAGCCGAGATGGTCGCGGCGGCCCGGAGCGCGCGGGCCGCAGGGGCCTGGCGCTTTTGTATGGTGTCCACGGGGCGGCGTCCCGATCCTCGCCGCCTGGACGAGGTATGCGCCGCGGTGCGTGAGATCCGCCGCGACGTGGGCCTGCGCGTGTGCGTCTCCGTGGGGTTGCTCGAGCCAGGTCAGGCCGAGGCCCTGCGCGACGCGGGCGCGGACCGGTACAACCACAACCTCGAGACCGGCCCCGACCACTTCCCCCACGTGTGCACGACCCACCGTTACGAAGACCGCGTGCGCACGGTGGAGCTGGCGCGGGACGCGGGCCTGGAGGTCTGCTCGGGGGGGATCGTGGGGCTGGGCGAGTCCGACGAAGACGTGATCGATCTCGCGTTCGAGCTGCGCCGGTTGGGTGTCGCCTCCATCCCCGTCAACGTCCTCGATCCGCGACCCGGCACGGCGCTGGAGGGCGCGGAGCGGACCGAGCCACAGCGTGTCCTCCGGATCCTGTGCATGTTCCGGCTGGTCCTGCCGGACCGGGATCTTCGCATCGCCGCGGGCCGCGAGACCGCGCTGGGATCGTTGCAGCCGCTGTCGCTGTTCGCGTGCAGCTCGATGTTCATCCGCGGGTATCTCACCACCGGCGGCGCGGACGTCGCCGCCGACCTGGCCATGCTCCGGGACCTGGGGTTCGTGGCGCGCACCGAGAGGGACGACCCATGCCCCAGCTGAGCCGCCACTGTCGCCAGACCATCCTCCCCGAGATCGGCGAGGCCGGGCAGCGCGCGCTGGCCGGGAGCACCGTGCTGGTGGTGGGGTGCGGGGCGCTGGGCACCCACTGCGCCGAGTTGCTGGTGCGCGCGGGCGTGGGCTGCGTACAGATCCTGGACCGCGATCTCGTCGAGCTGAGCAACCTCCAGCGGCAGGTGCTGTTCGATCAGCGCGACGCCGATCGCCGTGCCGCCAAGGCCATCGCCGCCGCCAGCCGCCTCCGCGCGGTGGATCCGACGATCGAGATCCGCCCCTTTGTCGTCGATCTGACCTCGGACGACGTCGAGGACTTCGTCGAGGACGTGGACCTGGTGGTGGACGGCACGGACAACCTCGAGACGCGATACCTGCTCAACGACGCCTGCGCCAGGCTGGGCAAACCCTGGGTGTACGGCGGCGTCATCGGTACCGATGGGGTGATGATGGCGGTGGTGCCGGGGGAGGGACCGTGTCTTCGCTGCCTGTTCCCGGATCCCCCGCCGCCGGGCACCTTGCCCACCTGCGACACGGCCGGGGTGCTCAACACGGCGCCGGCGGTGATCGCCGCCCTGCAGGTGACTGCGGCGCTGCGCATTCTGCTGGGGGACGCGCCCACGGGGGAGCTGGTCCAGGCCGGCCTGTGGGACCTGACGTTCCGCAAGCTCCACGTGACGCGCGATCCCGATTGCCCGTGCTGCGGCCGCGGTGACTACGTCCACCTCGAGCGACGTCGGGGATCGACCACCCAGCACCTGTGCGGTCGCAACGCCGTGCAGATCAGCCCCCCTCCCGGATGGGCCGTGCCCCTGGAAGAGCTCGCGCAGCGTCTTCGCGCGTCCGCCGAGGTCGAGGATCGCGGCCATCTCATCGAGGTCCGCGTCGAGGGCGGGCTGACCCTGCTGGTCTTCCGCGACGGCCGGACCGTGGTCGAAGGTACGGACGACCATGCCCTCGCGCGGGCCTGCTACGCGCGCTACGTGGCGACCTGATGAGCGGGGCCCCGAGACGACGGATTTCCGCCGGTGTCGACGTGCGGCCGTCGCCTTCGAGAGGGCGGATCGCGTTGCTGGTGGTGCCGAATTCCCCCTACGGGGGAGCGCCCTACATTCACCCGGTGGGCTTGGGCAGCCCGGCGATCCGGCACATGCAGTCCCGGCAATGGGTCAGGAAGAGCTCGGCGAGTCGCTCCGTGTCGAGGCCGGTCCGCCTGCAGACGAGGCGAACCATGGGAGGGGCGTCGTACATCTCGAAGTACTCGCGGATGCACCGGATCACGGCCCAGTGGTCGTCGTTGAATGGGCTCACGCCGTCCCTGCGGCCCAGGGCCTCGGCGACCTGCTCGGACCACTCGTACGGGTGGACCAGAAATCCCGAGTCGTCCAGGCGGACGACAGACTCTTCGAACTGTAGCTGCATCGTGGCTCCCCTTCTCGATCCTCGGCCGAAATTTGCAGGAACCGTGCCAGCGAACGGTTTGGTTCTTGCAGCCCACGGCACCGCCCCCACGAACCCCAGGACAAGGCCATGAACACGCCCTCGAACCACCCCGCCTCCCCCTCCACCCTGGTCGACCCCTGCGGCGGTCGCCTGGTCGACCTGCTCGTGAGCGGCGAGGCCGCCCAGGACCTGATCCGACGCGCGGCCCCGCTGCCGTCGCTGCGGCTGACCCGCCGCGCCGAGTGTGATCTGGAGCTGCTCGCGACGGGCGCGTTCTCGCCCCTGGATCGGTTCATGGGGCGCGAGGACTACCTCAGCGTGCTGGGGCAGAAGCGGCTGGCCAACGGCCACCTGTTCCCCATCCCGGTGACCTTCGCCATCGGGCCCGACACCAAGGTGAGCCTCGACACCGAGGTGGCGCTACGCAACGCGCGCGGCGAGATCCTCGCGGTGATGGACGTGGAGGAGATCTACCGCTGGGACCTGGACGAGGCCGCGGCCGCGGTCTGCGGCACGTCGGATCTGCGTCACCCCCTCGTGGCGGAGATGCACCGCTGGGGGGATCGCTTCGTGTCGGGCAAGCTGCGGGTGATCCAGCTGCCGCGCCACCACGACTTCGCCTGGCTGCGGATGACCCCGTCGCAGGTGCGGCGCGATCTCGCCGCTTCGGGGTATGCCAACGTCGTGGCCTTCCAGACGCGCAATCCCATGCACCGGGTCCACGAGGAGCTCGTGCGGCGGGCCATCGAGGCGGTGGACGGCGCGCTGCTGCTGCACCCTGCGGTCGGCCTGACCAAGCCCGGGGACGTGGACCACTTCACGCGTGTGCGGACGTACTCCGTGCTCGCGCGCAACTACTTCCCGGCCGAGCGCATCACCCTGGCGCTGATCCCCCTGGCCATGCGCATGGCCGGTCCGCGCGAGGCCCTGTGGCACGCGCTGATCCGCCGCAACTACGGCGCCAACCACCTCATCGTCGGCCGGGACCACGCCGGACCGGGCGTGGACTCGCGCGGCAAGTCGTTCTACGGGCCCTACGACGCCCAGGATCTCGTGCGGGAGCACGAGGCCGAGCTCGGCGTGCAGATGGTGCCGTTCAAGATGCTCGTGTACCTGCCGGACGAGGATCGCTACGAGGAGGCCGCGGCCGTCTCGGAAGACCAGCCCACCGAGAGCATCTCCGGCACCCAGGTGCGGGAGGACTACCTGGAGGCCGGCCGCAAGCTGCCGACGTGGTTCACGCGACCCGAGGTGGCGGAGATCCTCGGCAAGAGCCACCCCCCGCGGCACGAGCAGGGCGTGTGCATCTGGTTCACCGGGCTCGCCGGCGCGGGCAAGTCGGTGACCGCCGAGGTGCTCACGGCGCTGCTGCAGGAGCGCGGCCGGCGCGTGTCGCTGCTCGACGGCGACGTGGTGCGCACCCACCTGTCCAAGGGGCTGGGCTTCTCCAAGGCCGACCGGGACATGAACGTGCTGCGCATCGGCGCGGTGGCGTCCGAGATCGTCCAGCACGGGGGCGTGGCCGTCTGCGCATCGGTGAGCCCCTACCGCGCCGCCCGCAACCAGATCCGCACCATGATGGGCGCCGGACACTTCGTCGAGGTCTTCGTGGACACGCCGCTGGAGGTCTGCGAGCAGCGCGACCCCAAGGGGCTGTACGCCCTCGCACGGCGCGGCGACATCGTCGGCTTCACCGGCGTGGACGACCCCTACGAGGCCCCTGCGCGCCCCGAAGTGGTCCTGGAGACGTTGCACGACAGCATCGAGACCAACGCTCGCAAGGTGCTCGGCCGGATCGTCTCGGGAGGGTTCGTCGAGCCCGATCCCGCGTGATCAGACCAGGCTCTCCACCAGATCCCCCAGCTGCTGCCGGATCTTCGCCAGATCGAACTCGTGGACCCAGTCGGGCCGGTGGTCCTTGGGGTGGCCCGCGGGCCTGGGCTTGTCGGCGAGGGTGCGCTCCACGGCGTCGGCGAGCTGCGTACCCGAGGGCTGGTCGAGGGTGACGCCGGCGTCGTGGTCGTCGATGTACTCGGCGAGCTCGGCCACCACGGTGCTCACGACGGGCAGGCCGGCGGCGAAGTAGTCGAAGATGCGGTTGGGGAACACGGCCATACCCTCGGGCTTCATGGCCAGCACGCCGAGATCGCAGGCGGCGGCCAGGGAGACGAAGCGGGGGTAGGGCTGTCGGCCGGTGAGGGTGACGTTGCCCAGGCCGCGTTGGTCCACACCCTCGCGGATGTCGTCCTCGACGGCGCCACCGCCCACCACCATCAGGCGGATGTCGCGGCGCCCGCGGCGGGCCAGCTCGGCCATCATGTCCAGCACGGGCTCGTAGTCCACGTAGTTGCCCATGGAGCCGCCGAAGAACAGCCACTTCTCGCCGTCGGGGCGGAGGATGTCGTCCACCTCGGTGACGCTGGCGTCGAAGCGGTCGAGGTCCACGCCGAGGCGCAGCGTCTCGAAGCGTGTGGCCGGGCCCTGGTGGCCGCGGGCCTGGTCGAGGCACTCGCGGCACACGCCGAAGATGACGTCGGCGCGGGAGTAGGTGGTGCGGGCGTCGCGGATCATGGGCCAGAAGATCAGGTCGTTGAGCCACGACAGGCCCCTGGGCCAGAAGCGCCCGATGGTCTCGGGCCACAGGTCCTGGATGTCCACGGCGAGGCGGGCGCCGGTGCGGTGGGCCCAGCGGGAGGCGGCGAGGCTCACCGCGGCGTGGGGCACGGAGACGACGATGACGTCCGGGTCGGGGGCGGTGCGCCAGAGGCGCTCCATGGCCGCGGCGACCTTGCCGTGGGACCGCAGGCGCTGGGGGGATGCGGTGCGGGTGTAGCGGGGGGTCGGCACGAAGGTGGCGCTGAAGCCGGCCTCGCGCAGGGCCGGCGCGATGGCGGCCTGGTCCCGCGGCGCCAGGTGCAGGTGGGAGAACTCGGCGGTGTACCAGTGCACGTCGTGGCCGCGGGCGGCGAGCTCGCGGCAGAAGTTGGCGTACCGCGCCTCCTTGATGGTCTCCCCGGGCATGGGGTCGAACAGGTTCACCACGGCGACGCGCATGGTCACTCCTCGCCGAACACGTCGTGGCGATACAGCCGCACGAGCTTGTCCGCCTCGTGGTCCCAGTTGAAGCGGGTGCGCGCGAGCTCCCGGCCGCGCTCGACCATGGCCGCGCGCTCGTCGGGGTGGTCGCGCAGGTACTGCACCGCCTCCAGGGCCTTCTCGGGATCGTCGGGGTTCACGCAGATCCCCACGCCGTGCTCCTCCACCAGCCGCCTCCAGGTGGGGAAGTCCGAGCACACCACCGGCAGCCCGGCGGCCATGTACTCGAAGAACTTGGTCAGCTCCTTGCGCAGGTAGTGGTCGTGGTAGGGGAACAGGGCCATGCCCGCGGTCCAGCCGCCGCGCACGGTGTACTCGACGATGGTGGGGAACGGCACGTGCCCGTCGGTGCCCACGATCTCCATGCGGTCGGCGTGGTCGCCGGCAATCTCGCCCATGCGATCGGCGACGTCGGTCCAGCACCGCCCGACGCAGGTGAGGTGGATGTCGTCGGACATCGTCAGCAGGTTCGCCATGAGCAGCGCGCCGCGGTCCTCGTCCACGTTGCCCGTGTACAGCAGGTGGATTCCCTCGGCCGGGGCCGTGTCCTCGGGGGCGACGTCGAGTCCGTCGATCACGGGGTAGTTGCACACCTCGAGTCCGTCGGGGAAGCGGTCCTTGTAGTAGCGCTCGGCCAGCACCGGGTGGAACAACCGCGCCGCTGCTCCTTCCAGCTTGCCGAACGTTGGCGCCAGCGCCTTGCGGAACCACGGCGGCAGGTACGTCTTGGCCTCGATGTCGGTGACGTAGTCCTCGTGGATGTCGTACACCACCGGCTTGCCCCGCAGCCGCAGCAGCAGCGCCGCCGGGATCAGCTCGGGGTCGTGGAAGTGGTACGCGTCGCCCTTCAGCCGCATCGCCTCCACCAGCGCCCGGCCCACCGTGCCCACCATCCGGCCCAGCCGCCCGCCCTTCGCCTCTGGCAGCGCCCGGATCACCACCCCGTCGCGCACGTCGTCGTCCTCCGCCGGGATCACCAGGAACACCCGGAACCCGGCCGCGGCCAGGGATCGACATTCCTTGTGGAAGATCCGCGTGTCGTGAGGCGAATGCACCGTGGACAGGTGGACGATGGTCTTCATCGGGTCGATTTTCCTACACTGGGCACGACGCTGGAAGGAGTGCGGGGATGAAAGATCGCGGGGGTGTGCACTTTGCCGGATTGCTGGGACTCCTCGCGCTGGTCGCGTGCGCGGACGAACCCGGCGGTCAGGACGATCCCCTCGAGCCCGCCACGGACCTCACGTGGTCGTTGCACGAGTCCATCGAGTCGCTGGTGTACCTGTCGTGGATCCAGCCCGGCGATGCGACGTCATGGGTCGAGTTCACCTTCGACGAGGACGAGTGGCTGACGAGCCCGGCCACCGAGCGGGCGGCGGGGGAACACTCCGAGATGCTCCTCGGCATCCCCTACGAGACGACCCTCACCGCCCACGTCGTGGTGGAGCGGGGCGGCGAGCAGCAGGTCAGTGAAGAGGTCACGGCGACCACCGGTGTGATCCCGGAGGAGCTGCCGTTGCCCGAACTGCTCGTCGCCGAGTCCGACCTCTGGGAGCCCACGGGCCGGTACATGCTCGGCAGCATCAACCCCTCGCCCGCGGGCTGGTTCTTCGGCCACTACTGGATGTTCGTGGTGGACCGGCAGGGCAGGGTGGTCTGGGCGCGGCGGGGCGAGGGCTACAACTTCACCATCTACCTGCAGATCTCGCGCGACAACGACATCCTGTGGGACGAGGCCACGTTCTGGTCGTCCATGGACAACGGTGCGGCGTCGAAGGTCCACCGCATGAAGATCGACGGGGTGGTGACCGCGTCGTACGACACCCCCGGCCTGCACCACGCCTTCCGCGAATTGCCGGACGGCTCGCTGCTGTGGGGTAGTGCGTCGACCGAGTACGAGACCCTCGAGCGGCTGTACCCCGACGGGACCCGCGAGACCGTGTGGGATTGCACGGACTTCTACCAGACGGAGGCCCTGGGCGGCTGGTGCCACTCCAACGCCATCTTCCACGCCGAGTCCTCGGACTCGCTGCTGGTCTCCCTGCCCGACCCGGACGCGGTGGTCGAGATCGGCCTGTCCGACGGCGAGGTCGTGGACTGGTGGTCCCACAATGGTGGCACCACCTTCGAGCCCGAAGACGCCACCTTCTGGTTCCAGCACGGCACCACCTTCACCGACGACGGCACCCTGCTGCTGTCCACGCACGCCGCCGAGGACGACATCGACGCGGTCGTCCGCGAGTTCCAGATCGACGGTCAGGCGTTGACCCAGGTGTGGAGTCACGGTGTCGGCGACGAAATCGCCGCCGAGTACGCCGGCGAGGCCCACCGCCTGCCGGGCGGCAACACACTTCACAACACCGGGACCACGCCGCGGGTGCGCGAGATCACGCCCGACGGGACCGTCGCGTGGGACATCGCCTGGGAGGGGTATCGCCTGATCGGCCGGACGGTGTTGCTCGAGGACCTGTACGCGCTGGCGCCGTGACCGGGAATAAACCAGCGCGTTCGCCGTAGCCAGGGGCGTGAACACCACGGCGATTTCGGTAGGACATCCTCACAAGCCAGACCACAACCCGAACTGCGATGCGTGCGGCGCCGCCTTGCCTGCACTGACCGCGACGTTGAAGCGCGTTTGTGGATACTGTGGCACGTCGTTCATCTCCGAGCAGGGCGGGCGCGCGCTGGCTGCGGCCAGAACTCGCGCCACCGTCCTCAAGGTGTTCCTGGCGTTCAAGATCATGGCCCTGGTCGGCGGTGTGGCCAGCGCTGTGGGGGCTGCGGCCAGCTATCTGCTCGCCGGGGCATTCATGGCGTTGCTCGTGGTGGGATACGCGATCGCGTTCGTGCTGATCCAGGTGGTCGCGCCGATGATGTAGCGACTAGTTCGCAGCCAGATCCTCCTCCAGTCGCCCGATCACCTCTCTCCACACCGGGATGAACGCGTGGGCGCGGGTCACCAACCGGTACACGTACCGCCCCTCGACGGCGAACGAGTGGGGCGTCTTCCACATGGGCATGGTGTCGGACTGGCTGCCCTGGCCGGCGATCAGCGCCTCGTAGGCGGCGGTCGCCTGGCGCGCGCTGGCGTACTGCCACTCCTCGAGCCTGACCTCCCGGTACAGCCCGCCGCCGATGGATTCGCGCTCGCGAACGGTGGTGCCGAAGCGGGCCGTCGCGCCCGTGGCCGCCGCGGGCACGTACTCGGCGAGGGTCGACTCGGCCGGGGCACCCAGGCGCGGCAGGATCGCGTCCTCGGCGAACAGCCCTGCGGCCTCCTGGGCCTTCACGAACGCCTGGAACCTCGGCGTGGCCCGCAGCCGCTCCGAGTCGTCGGTGAACCCGGTGTCCAGGTGGGCGCCGGCGACCTGGAAGCGGGTGTTCGTCGTGCCCTCGAAGCCCGGCTCGCGCACGCGCAGCACCACCGCGATCCGTCGCTCGTGGTGGCTGGCCACGTAGCCCAGCACCTCGGCCTCGTCGCCCTCGGCCTTCACCGAGGCGATCTGCTTGGTCGCGAGGGTGGGTGACGCGAGGAAGACCCCGTCTTCAGCCAGGTCCAGCAGGAACTCGCCCGCTGCCCCGGTGAGCGGGAAGGGCGCCAGCTCCAGGGGCTCGCCGCCGACTCCCTGGGCCTCGAGGTCGGACAGGATCTCGGCACCGTGGGCGTCGACGAGATCTCCGTAGCTCGTCTCCCCCTCCGGATCCTCCCATCGGCGCTGCACCAGGACCTCGTCCGACACCAGCGAGACGACCTGCAGCGTCCACACGGGCAGCACGTCGTCGTCGTGGTGCTGCAGCGTGGCCAGCGCCCCCTTGGGCGACATGCCGACCAACCGCAGGCTCGACGGGTAGACCTTCATGGCTCCCGGAGCGGCGTCCGGGTTCGCCGGCGCGACGTCCTCGAGGCCTCGAAGCCCTTCCAGATCCAGCGGCTCCGCCAGAACACCGGCCCCCGGCGCCAGCCAGATCACCGCGCCGGCGACCGCGAGAATCCACCATCGAGTCCGCATGAGCCCCATCCTCCACCCTCCCCGTGCGACGAGGATAGCTGATGAGGGGCTGGGGGAGGGAGGGGACTGGCGTGCCGTCGGTGGGCGTGCTCTCTGTTCCAGGTTGGAGGGGATGGTCGATCACCGCGCACGCGAACTGCCCCGATCTGGCGCAGGCGCGGAGCGCCGATCCGTGTGCGTCGCCGCCTCGGCGACTTGGCCCCGCCCTTGCAGTCGATTCCACACGACGGAGACCGGCGGCCCCTCCGGCGCGTCTCCCGCTCGGACATGGTCTGAGCCCCATACGTCCTGCTGCGCGGTCTCCACTCCCCCCCCAATCCCGCGCGGCGGGCGGGGCTCGGGCCATGTCGTGTCTCGGGGATCGGATCTAGTCCAGATACGCCGTCGAACCGTCGGGATCGGCGTCGTGGTCCGGCGAGCCACACTCGGGGCACCTGGGCCTCGCTGTCGTGGAGAATCGCCCCCCACAGGCACAAGGCTGCACCACACTCTCCACATCCGCGCAGCCGGGTATCTCGCGTCGGTCCACGGAGAGTTCGGCCCCACAGTCCTCACAGTGCAACAGTTCGTGGAGGAATGTACCGCCCCAGGTCGCGGTGAACCGGTGCCCACATCGACCGCAGATCACGTCGCTCCGCCGGGCCATATCAGGTCTCGAACAGCCGCCTGAACTCCTGGCGCTCCGATCGTGTGCCCAGGAGCAGGAGGTCGGTACCGGGTTCGAGGGGGGTGGTGGGGTGGGGCGTGCCGACGGTGACGCCGTCGTGCTGCAGACCGATGACGATCAGGCCGGTGCGTTCGCCGATCCCGCTGGCCCTCAGAGAGACGTTGTCGAGGCTCGCCGGCAGGGGTGTGACGAAGACCTCCTCATCCTCGCCCAGCACGATCAGCTCCCGATCCTGCAGGACGCTCAGCAGCAGCTTGGCGCCCAGGGAGCTCTCCGAGAGCACGAAGTTCGCGCCGGCGCGACGGAAGGACGGCAGGTTGCGCTCGTGGGTCACGCGGCTGACGATGTGACATTCGGGGTTGAGGCGCCGCGAGTAGATCGACAGGAAGATGTTCGTGGCGTCGTCGCGGGTCGTCAACAGCACCGACGGCGCGTGCTCGATGCCGGCCTCCTTCATCACATCGAGGTTCGCGGCGTTGCCGATGACCACTCGGTCGGCGATGGATTCGAGGACGCTTCTCAGGGATGGATCGCGTTCGACCACGTGGACGATCAACCCCTGTTCCTTGAGCGCCTGGGCCGCGGCCTGGCCGACCCGCCCGCCGCCGATCAGCAGCACCGCGTTGTCCGTTGGCTGGGCGTCGACGCTCTCGTCGTCGAGCCTGGCGAGCTGCTCGTCGGTGCCCACCACCACCACCACCGTGTCGCGGGTCAGCACGATGTCGGGCCGGGCCGGGTAGAAATGCCCCCGCTCGCGCACGCCCACGATGCTCAGGCCCGTGGCGTCGCGCAGGCCGCTCTCGCGGATCGTCCGGTCGGCCAGGCCGGTGCGCCGGATCGAGAACTCGGCGATCACCAGGGTGTCGATGTTTCCGACGCGGTGGGCCTTGACCACGCCGGTGCCCGTGTGTGCAGCCAGGTGCTCGCCCAGCTGGTGATGCAGCGCGATGGCGTGCTGGGCGCCCGACAGCTCCAGGATGTCCTTGGCGTCCATGTCGTCGACCCAGGCGGCGACGGGCACGTCGGGCGCGTGCTCCCGCAGGCTCAGCGTGGCGATGGTGTTGCCTTGATCCGTGAGGTTGGCCACCACGCAGGCCGCGCGCTCGGCACCCACGACCCGCCACGTCTCCAGGTCGTCGGGTTCCCCGAGCACCACCTCCAGCCCATCCTCGTGGAGCACCCTCGCCTGGGTCGGATCGGACTCGAGCAGGACGTACTCGAATCCCTGCGCGGTCAGTCGCGGGATGAGCGCCTCGGCGACCGCGTCGTACCGGCAGATGATCACGTGGCCCGCCGTCATCGCGGACACCTTGCGCGGCGCCTTGAACCGCAGCTGCGCCTCCAGCCACGGCGCATAGAAGTACCGGATGAACGCGAACGGCAGCACGATCATCAGCAACAGCAGCCCCGTCAGCAGCACCACGAGGCTGAAGATCCGCCCCACGTCCGACTCGAACGTGATGTCCCCGAACCCCAGGGTGCTCATCACCGTCAGGGTCCAGTACACCCCCGTCATCCACGAGTGCTCCTGGCCCTCGACCAGCATCAGCAAGTGGAACAGCACCGAGTACAGCGCCACGAACACCACCAGCACCAGCACCTGTTTGAGCAGGGTGCGCAGGTTCATCCGCATTTCCCGCTGCTGCAGGATCGCCAGGATCTGGGGGCTGATGAACTTCATCCAAGCAACCCCTACCAGGGGTTGGAGAGGAAATCCAGGATGACGGGGGGGCAAGTCGGGCGTGGCCCCCCTGGTGAGCCCCAGGCGTCGTTCGCTAGACCAGGCCGTCCCAGCGGTCGAGCCTGGCCTGGATCTCGGTCGCGGTGGAGTCGCAGTGCTCGGCCAACTCGGCAATCGTGAACTCGTAGTCCCACACCGCCTGGTACACCCGCGCATCGACCATGCCGTCGTTCGCGGCATCGGCGAACAGCTGCTCCAGCGTCGGTCGGTGTTCGAACCTCGGCGTCTCGCCCGTGGACGTGCCGAAGTCCCGCCAGTTGTCCTCCCTCGTCTGACGCGCCCGGACGCGCCGCAGTCGCGGGAACGACGAGCAATCACCGCCGAGCACGTCGTGGGCCATCCGGTCGGTCAGGACGGCCAGGCGTTCCAGCATCGCCCCCTGGGTCTCCTCCGCCGTGGAGACGAGCTCCCCCTCGAGCTCGGGAGCTCTGTCCCCGACGATCTGCCTGAGGCCGAATCCCTCACCATCTCGCACGCCGGCGGTGACGTAAGGATCGCATCCGACCTCGAGGTGGATCTGCAACACGACGTCCCCGCCGGCGAACGCCACCCGCGCTTCGCGTTCCCAGGCACGCACCTCGTGCAGGGCCAGCCCGTATCGCTCCGCGACCGGCTCGAACACCGCCACGACCGTCTCCGCCGCCCGCTCCATCCCTTTGCTGCGCGCCATGATCGCTCCTTGGGACAGTCTACAATCTTGCTTCACCGCTCCGGTTAAGCGAAGAATAGATGCTATCCTGCGCTTAGGAGGAGTCGATGGGCAGGTTCGTGTCGTGTCGATGGGAGCCCGATCTGGACGCGCCCGGGCCGAGGCGCGCGCGGCGCGGCGGCTCGTTCCGCGCTTTCGTGCCGGACTTGCTCGCAGAGCACCGGCTCACGCTGGACGCGCGAGTGGCTGCGGACCTGGCGGACGCGGAGCGCGCGATGAGCGAACTCGACTCCTCGGTCTCGCAGGATCGAGGGCCCCATCGCCTCGAGGTGTTGGCGCGGATGCTGCTGCGGGCGGAGGCGGTGGGTTCGTCCCGGGTCGAGGGCCTCGTGGTGAGCCCCCGCAAGCTCGCGATGGCCGACCTCGAGCCAGGCTCCGAACCGTCTGGCCGTGCACTGGAGGTCGTGGGCAACATCCATGCACTCCAGGAGGCACTCGACCTGGCGGCCCGCCCCGGCCCGTTCACCGTGGCTCGGCTCCGGGCGATCCACGCGCGCCTGCTGGCGGATACCCGCGACGCTCCCCTGGCGGGTGTGATCCGAACCGAGAAGAACTGGATCGGCGGCTACACCCCGCTCGACGCCGAGTACGTCCCACCGCCGCCGGAAGAGGTGCCTGCCCTTCTGGAGGATCTGTGCGCGTTTGTCTCCGGCGACGCATTCTCGCCGCTCACACAGGCTGCCGTGGCCCATGCACAGTTCGAATCCATCCATCCCTTCGCGGATGGCAACGGCCGGACCGGCCGTGCGCTGGTCCAGCTCGTGCTGCGCCGCCGGGGCCTTTGCCGTCGGTTCGTGCCGCCGATCAGCCTCGTGCTTGCGACGTGGTCGAAGCGTTACGTGGCAGCGCTGATGGGCACCCGCGTCGAAGGCGGTTCGGAGAGCGGCCTGGTCGTCGAAGGATGGCAGGTCTGGCTGGAGCTGGCCGCGGAGGCGGCCCGTGTCGCCTGCGCACAGGCCCACGAGTACGAGCGCCGCATCGACGAACTCACCGACAGCTGGCGGGATCGCGTCCGCGACAGGTTCGCCCGGACCCGGGCCGACGCCACGGTCTGGGTGCTGCTCGACTGGCTGGCCGCCGCGCCCCTCGTGACAGCCCGAACCGCTGCCGCGTTGACCGGCCGCTCCAGCCGTGCGGTCGGCGCGGCCATCCGCCAGCTTGTCGCGGCCGGCGTGCTCGAACAGATCGGCGGCCGGGTGCGCTACCGCCTGTACGAGGCCGCCGGGGTGTTTGATCTCATCACCGAGACCGAGAGGGCGCTTGCATCTCCGATGGGCGACACACGCCGCTCTCCTCCAGCCCGGGCCGTCCCGTCCCGTCCCGAGAAGTAGTCCGCTCCGGGCGCCACCGTGAGGGCCCACCCACCATCGCCATGGATTTGACATCGCCGTGGAATCCGTGGACAGGCATGCTGCGTTCCCACTTCA
>CAZLEO010000022.1:0-52980 GCA_964558555.1 uncultured Rickettsiales bacterium
TGCCCCGGTTGCGGATCAGGAAGCGCAGCAGCTCCATCTCCTTGGCGCTGAGGCGCACGGGCTCGCCGCGGACGACCACCTCGTAGGTGGAGAAGTTGACCTCGATGCCGTCGAACTCGTAGAGCTCGTCGTCGTCGCCGACGCCCTCGCTGCGCCGCAGCAGGGCCTTGACCCTGGCCAGCAGCTCCAGCAGCGAGAACGGCTTGGTCATGTAGTCGTCCGCGCCGATGTCGAACCCGGTGAGCTTGTCCACCTCCTCGCCCTTGGCGGTGAGGAAGAGGATGGGGCCGCGGTAGCCCCGATCCCGCAGGGACTTGCACACGTCGAAGCCGTGCATCCCGGGCAACATGATGTCGAGGATGATCAGGTCGGGGCGCTTGTCCAGACCCATCTCCAGCCCGCTCTCGCCATCCTTCGCCCCGGAGATACGGAATCCCTGCAGGGTGAAGAAGTCGATCAGCGTGCGGAGCAGCCGGTCCTCGTCCTCGACGATGAGTATTCTCTTCGACACGGCCGCACCTCCCAGTTTTTCCTGTGATCACGCCGTGTTGGACCGGGGTATCTTCCCACACGGTCCGGCGCGGCGCAATCGCGGTTCCCGCAGGCCGTCTCAGTAGGTCTGCGGGTCGGCGGGCAGCAGCACGTAGAACGTGCTCCCCTGCCCGGGTTCACTGTCCAGCCTCACCTCACCCCCGTGGGCCTCGGCGATGTGCTGGACGATCGACAGCCCCAGCCCGGTGCCGCGCACGGTGCGCGTCAGGTAGTCCCCGCCCCGGTGGAACTTGTCGAACACGGCGCCGCGCTCGTCCGCGGCGATCCCCTGGCCTCGGTCCTTGACGGATAGAACGACCGACGCCCGTTGCTGGTACACCGAAAGCAGGATGATCCGCTTCGTCGGGTCGTCGGCGTCGGTGTACTGCACCGCGTTGGTCACCAGGTTGATCAGGGCCTGCACCATGGCGTCGTGGTCGAATCGTACCGACGGCAGCTCGGGCTGCGCCTCCACGGCGAGCTCGAACTCGGCGCTGGCGAGGTAGTCCTGGGTCACGCGCTGGACCTCCTCGACCACGGTCATCAGGTCGCCGCTGACGAAGCGGTACTTCTTGCGGCCCTGCTCGATGCGGGCGAAGTCCAGCACGTTGTCGATCAGGCGGGTCAGCCGCTCGGTCTCGCTGAGGATGGTGCTGTGGTACTCCTGCTGCTTCTCGCCCGGGGGGACCGCGCCCATGGTCAGCATCTCGGACATGATGCGGATGGTGGCCAGGGGCGTGCGCAGCTCGTGGCTGACGTTGCTGACGAAGTCGGTGCGGATGCGCGCGATCTCGAACTCCCGCCGCACCGCGCGGTAGCTGATGCCCAGGCCCAGCAGGATGAACAGCGAGAACGTGCCGATCATCAGCAGGCGCACGCGGCGGCTGCGCGACAGCATGGAGCTGACCGAGGTGGGGTCGCCCTGGGACACGACGATGGTGCGACCGGGCACCCACGGCTCGAGCTGGTAGACCACCCCCTGGGTGGGCGCCGCGAGGGGGGTCGGCCCCACCCCCACCTCGCCGAGGCTCACGGCGAGCTCCGGGTTGGCCTGCTGGATGCCGTCGAGGCGCTGCAGCACGCCCTCGAGCAGGCGGTCCTCGTCCAGGTGGAGGACCAGGCTGCGGTGGCCGCCCGGTCCGTTCCAGATGGTCCGCGCGAACAGGAACGGCTTGCCGCCGCGGATCTTGCGCTCGTACACGAAACGCCCGGGATCCGGAGACGCTTCCACCCGGCTGGCGGCCAGCTCGGGCAGCAGCGCCACCACCAGGGCCTGCTCGTTCTGGCGGCCGCGGGCTCGTTCGATGTCGCGCCGGGCCGACGTGTAGTCGAGCTTGAGCTCCGGGGGGATCTGGCTCCGTAGGCGCGGCTCGGCCAGATGGTCCAGCACCTGCTCGGCCAGCAGCGACTCGGCCGAGCCGCCGTACCCCCAGGTGGCCTCGGACAGGGTGCCGAACAGCTCTCGCAGGGTGCGCGCCGCGCCCGTCTCGTCCCCCAGGGCCAGCTGGCACTGGCTCACCTGGTAGCTGGCCAGCAGCTCCAGGGGGAATCCGTTGAAGTCCAGGTGCCCCTCGGCCTCGGCCGCGAGGCCGCGGTAGGCGGTCAGCGCCTCGGCCGCCCGGCCCGCGCGGAGCAGGCATCGCGCCCGCGCATTGCGCGCGATGAGCTGGCCGCGGTAGCCGGGGATGCCCGGGATCGCGATCTGGTACAGGGACGCGGCGCGGGCCGGGTCCTGCTCGCGCACCTCGGCGAACTCCGCGTCGCGGAAGGGGCGGCCCATGACCGCGCGCAGCTCCTCGGCGAACAGGGGCCGCTCGGCCTCCGTGGCCAGGGTCAGGGCCCGCACCGATGGAAAACGCAGGTTGCCGCCGTCGTCGAGGATGAGGATGCCCTCGACACCGGACACCTGGCCCATGGTCAGCGACACGGCCTGGCCGGGGCGCTCGGTCCAGCGGTCCCCTGCCTGGTCGATGACCCCGCCGAGCTCGCGCTCGAGCTGCTCGAAGCGGTTGCGGGTCTCCTCGTACAGCAGCCCGGCCACGGACTCGCAGCGCTCCTGGAGGTGTGCCTGCTCCACCAGCGCCTCGGACCGCACCGAGCGGAAGGCGAAGGAGGACAGCACGAGCCCTGGCACGCCCACCGAGATGGCCAGGATCAGCATCAGCCGGCTGGGGCGGTCGCGACCGCGCGGGAGAGGGGTACTCACTGCGCATGTTCTATCACGGCCCGAGGCCCCCGGAATCCATTTGCCTCGCCGGGGGTCTGTCGCTATACATGTTCACCCCTCGACGGGAGAGACGTGAGCCCTACCAACCCCGACGATCCGTCCAACGGCGACGGCCCCCGCTGGCGGGACCTCGAGGACGATGTGCGGCCGGAGGACGGGACGGGCGAGGAGAACGCCGAGCCCCCCGAGCCGCCGGAGAACCTGCCCCGTCCGCCGGGCGCCGAGCCATCCGGTGGCGTGCCCCGCATCCCCCTGCGCCGCTGGAACCCCTATCGCAACCTCGACGCGGACGGCCGGCGCTTCGTCAGCGACCTGCTGCGGTTCCCCACGGTCACCGCGGGCATCATCGGCGTGCTGGTGGTCTTCTACGGCTGGATGGTGGCCATGGGGTGGGAGCTGACCATCTTCCTGCCGTCGCGCTGGGGCTACCACCTGGCCCTGGCGTTCGGCGCGCTGGAGCCCGAGCTGCTGCGCCAGGGCGAGTGGTGGCGGCTGTTCACGCCGGCGTTGCTGCACGGATCGTTGCTTCACCTGTTCTTCAACAGCTTCATGCTGTACCAGCTGGGCCGCCTGGCCGAGAACGTGTTCGGCCGGGCCTCCGTCGTGCTCCTCTTCGTCGGCTCCGCAGTCACCGGGTGCGTGTTCTCGGCGATCTTCGGCCAGTACATGAGCGTCGGTGCGTCGGGCGCGGTCATGGGTATGGTCGGCGCCTGTATCGCGTTCGGGCTGCGCCACCGCACCCGCATCCCCGAATTCCTCCGGGGTGTCTTCCGCGGCACCTTGTGGTTCTACGCGGCCCTGATCCTGCTCATCGGCATGGCCCCGGGGATCGACGGCTGGGGCCACTTCGGCGGCGGCCTGGGCGGCGCCGTACTGGGGCTGATCCTGCCCTCGCCCATCCTGCGCCAGCCTCGCCCCGACGGTACCCCCGCCCCGATGCCCGGCTGGGTCTATCTCCCCTTTGGCGTGGCCGTGATCTTCGCCGGCGCGTGCCTCGCGGTGATGCTGCCGCGCGCGCTGAGCTACGACGGTGACGTGGCCGCGGAGGCCATCGAGGCCTACGACAAGGCGATGGACAACGGCCGCTACGCCCGCGCCGGGCGCGCCCTCGACGAGGCCGAAGGGCTCGAGCCCGGCAGCCCGCTGATCCAGGGCCTGCGCGAGCAGCTCGCCATGTTCGCGATGATCGACGAGGACTGGGAGATGGCCTGCAATCAGTACGAGCGCATGGAGGAGGCTGCCTACGCGCCGCTGGTCGAGAACGCCAACTGGCGCAACAACTACGCCTGGGCCTGCCTGATGGGCTACCCGCGGGACGCGCAGCGCGTCGCCCATGCGGTGGAGACCTCCAGGCTCTCCCTCGAGCCCAAGCCCGACAACCCCGTGCTGCTCAACACGCTGGCCTGGGCCCTGTACCTCGACGGCGATCCGCATGGGGCGCTGGCCACCATCGAGCAGGCCATGGAGGAGAACAAGGGCCGCAACCTCGACTCGGACATCTACATCTACGTGGCCGCGCTGCACGAGGTGGGGCGGGAGACCGAGGCGATCTCGACGTACAGGGATGCGGTGGCGGAGTATCCGAACGGGATACTGCATGCGGAGGTGGCGTCGATCCTGGCGACGGGGGAGCTGCCGGTGGTCGAAGAGGAAGAGGAAGAGGAAGAGGAAGAGGAAGAGGAAGAGGAAGAGGAAACGGACCCCACACCACCTTCAACCTTCAACCTTCAACCTTCAGCCCCCGACCTCGAGCAAAGCGAGAGGGAGGAACCGGTGGAAGTGGAAGAGGGGGAGGCCGAAGAGGCGACGCCGGAGGCCGAGACGTGGGAGCGGCCCGAGGTTCTCTGGGACTGAAATACTCCGTAGATCCGGTGCGTAGGAACGGTCAATCCGAGAGGAGCGACCGATGAACGCACATTCCGACAGTCAGACCACTGGACTTGGCATCTTCTTCCAGATCATCGGCGCGCTGCTGGTGATCGCCATCGTGGCGATATCGGTGGTGGTGCTGGCGCACTTCGTCACCGCGGCGGTGGCGAACCTGTTGCCGTTGCTGGTGATCGGTGCGGTGGTGTACGTGCTGGTGAAGCTGATCACGGACGCGGGATCGAGTGACTAGTCACGGCCGGGCAGCCATAGATACTCGGACTGCCCGGCGCTCCGCGCCGCCCAGCGGGCCAGCACGAACAGCAGGTCGCCGAGTCGGTTGAGGTAGCGCAACACCGCGGCCTCCACGTCCACGTGGCGAGCCAGCGCCACGACGCGCCGCTCGGCGCGACGGCAGACGACCCGGGACAGGTGGAGGTGGGCGCTGGCAGCGCCGCCTCCGGGGAGCAGGAACTCGGCGAGGGGCTCGAGGTCCTCGTTGAGCGTATCGATCTCCCCCTCGAGGGCCTCCACATGGTCGGCGGCGACGCGGCCGATGGTCAGGGTCGAGGGGTCCGGGCTGGCCAGCTCGGCGCCCACACAGAACAGCTCGGATTGGACGCGGCGCAGCAGCGTGTCGAGGCGCTCGGCGTCTTCCCTGTTGTCGAGGTCGTCGAGGGTCGCGCGTGACAGGGCGATCGTGGCGTTGAGTTCGTCCACGGTGCCGTAGGCCTCGACCCGCGCGTCGTCCTTGGCGATTCGTTCGCCGGTCGCCAGCGAGGTCTCCCCCGCATCTCCTGAACGCGTGTAGACTCTTGTGATACGCATCATCACCTCGCTCTCCTGCGCGGCCGAGCCGGCTGGAGATGAGATCATGTTACGGGAAACGGTGGACAGCGGTGAACGCAGCGACGATCTCCAGGCTGGCAGAGTGGGCCCTCGATCAGGGCGTCCCCGACGATCTGGGTCGCATGGCCGATGATCTGAGGACCTTCATCCTCGACCCCGACAGCGCCGCGGGCGCGGGTGAGACCCGGGAGGCCGACTACCCCGGCCCCCTCGTCGGGGCCGGCAACGGCCTCGACCACCTCCACGATGCCGTGTGCCTGTTGCTCATGCGCTACCTGAGCCCTGCGCGGGAGGGGGATCCCGTCCTGCTGTCGTCGCTGCTCGACCTGGCCACCGAGCTCCGCCTGCCCGGCGCCCGTGAGGTGGTCGCGGGTCTACTCGTGGGAGGCGCCTACCGCGACATCGCCGGCCCGTCCGGCTCCATCGAGGCACAGCTGATCCGCACCCTGCGCAGCGTCGGCCTGGCGGACACGGGCGACGACCCGGTCCGTCAGCTCCTGCAGGATCTGCTCGAGGCGGGCGACCAGGCGGACGACGCCCTGGTCGTCGAATCCCCGGTCCCGGAGCCCCCCGCCGTCCCCACGAAGCTCACCGGCGACCAGATCCCCCAGGTCAACGACCTCGATCAGGTCTTCGCCTTCGTCGACGCCGTGCGCCGCGGCGTCGCCAACCGCCGTGACTTCGCGCGCTTCTCCCGCGTGTCCGTGCGCCAGGCCGACTTCGTCGCCCGCGCCGCGGCCTCCCTCGGCCTCGTGGCCGTGCACCCCGGCGGTGAGTACGCCCTCACCGACCTCGGTACCGAACTCCCCTCAGCGGACGACCCCGCGGGCCGAGACACCCGGCACGCCATCGTCGGCCGGCACCCCCTGCTGCGTGCCCTCGACCTCGAGGACACCGACGATCTCCCCGATCTCCCCCAGCTCGAGCGACTGCTCACCGCCCAGACCGACCTCGGCCCCGGCACCATCCGGCGTCGCGCGCAGGCGTTGCGTCGTTGGGTCGAGTGGTGGGCTTCCGGGGGGCGCTAGTCCAGTTCGGGAACCATCGCCGCCGCGTTCCCCGGGGTACGCAGCGCCCGATCCAGGCACCACAACACGTAGGGATCGGCCTCCACGGCCTCGCGGCCCATCAGGGCCTTGCGTGCGGTGTGGCTGCCGACGGCGCCCAGGGCCAGGGCTGCGTGGGCGCGGACGCCGACGGCCGGGTGAGTGAGCAGGAGCTCGAGGGCGGGGAGGCTCACCGTGTCGGGGACGCGGACGGTCACCTCCAGGGCGGCGATGTTGCCGCCAGCGACCCGGGGTCGGACGGCGCGCTGGACGTCGCTGCGCAGACCGGCGCGGGCGAGGTCCACGAGGCTGGCCGCGGCGGCGTCGCGCACGGCGAGGCGCTCGTCGACGAGGCCGCCGACCAGGGCTGCGACGGATTCGGGTGAGGGGCAGCCCCCGAGCGCGTGGGCTGCGGCGGCGCGGACCGCAGGTTCGCCGTCGTCGGTCAACACCCCCATCAGCGCGGCCGTGGCCTCGTCGTCGCAGCCGTCCTCGAGGACGGCCGCGGCCGCGCGCCGCACGTCGGGCAGGGCGGCGTCGAGGTAGTCCAGGGCCATGGGGCTGGCGTCGCCGGGCAGGCGGCCGGCCCAGACGAGGAGGTGAGCGGCGGTGCCGTCGTCGATCCCGGAGGTGAGGTCGGCCGTGACGGCGAGGTCGAGGGCATCGGCCCACGCGGCGTCGGTGGCGGCCATCTGCAACAGGACGGCCTCGATGGCCAGGGCGGTGCGAGGGTGGTCGGGGTGCAGGTGGCCCCTCAACGCGGGATACAGGCCGGGGCCGGCGGCCGCGAGGCGGTCCCGTGCGGCAGCGGCCGCGTCCGGATCGTGGCGCTGGCTGGCGGCGAGACCGAGCAGATGGGCCACCTCACCCTCGCCGGCGGGCGCGGGGATCGTCCGCGCGGGTATGGCGTCGAAGGCGGTCGGGATCGGCAGGCGGAGGTCCAGGGCGAGGCCGTGGCGGGAGCCGGGTAGGGCGCGCCCGTCCGCGTGGTCGGCTCCCGGACCGTAGGCGTCGTCGCCGGCGTGGTCGAGGAGCGCCGCAAAGGTTGGCTCGCCGCGGGCCGCGTCGGCGCGGCCCCAGCGGTGATCGTGGTCGAGGACCTCGTAGGTGTCGTCCCCGTGGAAGTCCCAGAACATGCCGACGGCGCCGGCGGACGCGTGGGCCTGGGCGCGGCCCTCGGCCTGGCGGCTGTCGTTCCCCGAGATGTCCCACAGGATGGCCGCGGATCGGTCGTGGGCGGCCGCCTGGACGCCGCTGCCGGCCACGTAGACGTCGTCCCCGGCGGACTCGGTGAGCAAGGCGATGCCGCCGTGGGCGGCGCCGGCCTGGCAGTGGTCGGTGCAGGTGAAGCGGTCGTCGCCGCTGGACTCCACCAGGATGCCGACGCCGCCGTGTCGCGCCGCGCCCTGCGACCAGGCGTCGGCGCGGTAGACATCGTCCCCGCCGCCGTCGTCGAGGAGGCCGAGGCCGCCGGCCAGCCAGGGGCCCGGACCGGCGGCGGCGCCCTGGGAGCCGGCGTCGCCCCGCGAGTCGTAGGTGTCGTCGCCGGCGCCGTCGAGGAGGGCGCCCACGCCACGCGGACCACCGAAGCCCAGCGAAGGGGCCTCGGTTCGATACACGTCGTGACCGTGGCCATCGAGGAGAAGACCCACGCCGTCGAGCCCGACGCCTGCGCTCCAGGGGCCCCCGCGATAGGTGTCGTCCCCACCGCGGTCGACGAGCACACCGCAGCCCAAGAGCCCCGCTCCCAGGGAGCCGGGCCCGCCGGTGTAGGTGTCGTCGCCACGCATGTCCACGAGCAAGGCGATGCCGCCGCACGCGGTAGGAGGTGAGCGGTGTGTGTCGTCTCCGTCGAGGTCGAGGATGGCGGAGAAGGGGAGTGGTTCGCCGTCGCCGAGGTACAGATCGTCGCCGCCCGGATCGAGGACGGCCAGATAGGGTGCGTCGAAGGTGTCGTCGCCGGGGGACCCGATCCAGATCCGCCCGAGTCGGGTCTCGACGACGACGGCCTCTTCGGGCCAGGTGGCCGCCGCCAACGGCCCCGGCGCGTCGAGGAGCTCGTGGAGGGCTCGCGTGGACGTGGCCGCGAGCGCGTCGTGCTCTGCGCCTATCGTGGCATCCGAGAGTTCGTGTAGGTCCGCTTCGGTCAGCAAGGACGGGCTGGCGAAGGCCTCGAGAAGAGACGGGGTCTGACCCCTCTCCTGACCCCTATCCGTAGCCGCCGTAGCCGCCCAGTGGGCACCGGAGACGATCCCCTCCACCACCGCAACGATCGCAGGATCGAGCTTGCGCAGCTGGACGCGGTCCCTGCGCGAGGCGAGGTGCTCGGCCAGCGGTGGCGCAGAAGGCAGGGGAGCCTCGAGGTCCACCGGATACCCCAGCTCTGCCCACGCGCGCGTGAGGGAGCGCACCGGCTCGTCGGCGTCGAGGGCGCCGAGGGCGTCGAGGATCATCAGCGGCGCGAGCAACGGATCCTCGGCGAGGCCCGCCGCAGTGGGCAGGGGTTCGCCCCCGAGGTTCAGCCGTGTGTCGTCGCGTTGCGCGCCCGAGATGGAGAGCCAACCGGACAGCTCCTCGACCAGGGGCCAGTCGCCCGGTCCCCCGTCGGCGGGAGCTTCGGCCGCGCCCGCGAAAAAGGGGACCGCCAGTACCAAGATGCCCATGCAGATCCGCATGCCGGCATGGTAACGTTGTAGAGGGAGAGGGAACAATCAGGAGGAACGACGGTGGTCCACAGCGGACGCTACACGCCACCGCAGGAACGACCCCTTCGGATCGGGGCGGAGATCCCCATCGAGTTCCGTGAGAAGGGGCGACTCCGGATCAAGCAGGTGGGCCGCATCGTCAACGTCAGCATGACCGGCCTGTACATCGGCGTGCTGCACCCCCCGCACCTCAACGAGATCGTCGAGCTGTGGATACCGGGTCTGGCCTGGGACGGCCAGGATGGCAAGATCCGCATCCGCGGCCAGGTCCGCTGGTGGCGCGCCGACCCCAAGGAGCGGCTGTTGCCGCGTGGCTTCGGCGTGAAGATCCTGGACTACGCCAGCCCGGAGGCGCGCGATCGCTACCGCAGCTTCGTGGGCAAGCTCCTCGACGAACGCGACGACGACGACGACATGGATTCCCTGGACGAGGACGAGGAGGAGACCATCGTCGACGCCCAGGACTGAGCCCCGCGCCACCCCCCGATCGTGCAGCTACGCGCCCGCCTGGAATAGGTTCGCTGCAGGGGTGCTTTCTGCTAGGTTGATGGGCCCACCCATCACCGAGGAGGCAGCCGTGCCCATCGCCACCAAGATCCAGGACTTCATCAGCCGCGCCTCGTGGATCCGCCGCATGTTCGAGGAAGGCAACGAGATGAAGGCGAAGTACGGGGCGGACAACGTCTACGACTTCACGCTGGGCAACCCCGTGATGGAGCCGCCGCCCCAGCTCGCCGAGAAGTTGCGCGAGGTCGCGGCGGACCCGGCGGCGGGCAAGCACCGCTACATGCCCAACGCGGGCTACCCGTGGGTGCGGGACAAGGTGGCCGAGGTGCTGGCCGAGGAGAGCGGCGTGGCCATCGGCGGCGAGAACGTGATCATGACCGTGGGCGCGGCGTGCGCGGTGAACGTGACGCTCAAGGTGATCCTGGAGCCGGGCGACGAGGTGCTGGTGCTGTCGCCGTACTTCGTCGAGTACGTGTTCTACGCGGACAACCACGGCGGCAAGGTCAAGCTGGTGGAGACGGACGACGCGTTCCAGCCCGACCTCGAGGCCATCGAGGCCGCGATCGGGCCGAAGACGCGGGCGATCATCCTCAACAACCCCAACAACCCCACCGGCGCCGTGTACCCGCGGCAGACGCTGGAGGATCTCGCGGTGCTGCTGGAGCGCGCCGGCGAGCGCATCGGCCACCCCATCTACGTCATCAGCGACGAGCCGTACCGCAAGATCGCCTACGACGCCGAGGTGGTGCCGTCCCTGTCGGTGTTCCGCAACTCCATCCTGTGCACGTCCCACTCCAAGGACCTGGCCCTGCCCGGCGAGCGGATCGGCTACCTGGCCGTCCAGCCCGACGCCGAGGACGCCGCGCTGCTGCTGGGTGCCATGACCTTTGCCATCCGCACCCTGGGGTTCGTCAACGCGCCCGCGCTGATGCAGCGGCTCGTGGCCGACCTGCAGCGGGTGACCGTGGACGTGGGCCAGTACCGCGAGCTTCGCGATCAGCTGTTCGCGGGCCTCGTGGACGCCGGGTACGACTGCGTCCACCCCGAGGGGGCGTTCTACATGTTCCCGAAGTGCCCGATCCCCGACGACGTGGCGTTCATCCGCATGCTGCAGGAGGAGCGGATCCTGGCGGTCCCGGGCAGCGGGTTCGGCCGGCCGGGGTACTTCCGCCTGAGCTACTGCGTGGACGGTGAGCTCATCCGCAAGGCGCTGCCCGGTCTGCGTCGGATCCGGGAGTCGTGCTGAGGCAGCCGCCGCGCGCCGCCCTGATCGTCGGCCTGCTGCTGGCGACGGGGATCCCGGCCCTGTGCGGCTGCCCTGCCCACCGGACCGCCTCCGGCGGTATCCCCCCCACACACACCTACGAACGACGCCTGGGTGAATACCTCGAGGAGACCCTCGTGGGGGACGTCCCCCTGGGTGAGTACCTCACGTATCTCGAGGTCCAGGGATGCCTCGAGCTCGAGGAGAGCGAGCTGCTGGGCGCGCTGTCCGGCCTGCGCAGCCTGCACCGGCAGGCGTACGAGCACGCCAGCAAACCGGCGCGGCTGATCGTCTGGGACATCTGGCGCCGTCGCACCGCGCACTTCTCTCCGGACGGCGCCAGCCTCGCCGACACCTACCTCGATCACCCGCCCATGGGTCGCAGCTACTTCTTCTGCGACGACGAGCTGCCCACCGCCTGGAAGAGCCTCGAACCCGCGGACTTCCAGCGCCGCGCTGCGGCGTACTTCGAGGCCGAGGTGGAGACCCGCCAGGGGGACCTGGAGCGGGAGGGGGCCGACGGCGCCCGCGTGGTCGAGGAGCTGGCCGATCTGCGGGCGCGCATCGTGCGCCGGTTCGAGGCCCAGTTCGGCGCGGGCGAGGCCGAGGTCGCGGCGCTGGCCGGATTACATACCGCCCTCGACGACGTCTGGTACGACCGGGTCGACCCCCACGATCTGGGGCGCCCGGCGCTGCTGGTGGAGGCGCCGTTCAGGCTCACCCCGCGCGACGCCCTGATCGCGGCCGAGCCCGGCGAGCCGGCCACGTACTCGGACCACCCCAACGCGGCCAACCGCGGCGCGAGGCGCTACACCGAGGGTTGGGCGCCACCGGGCAACAGCGGGGTCTCCTTCAGCATCCCCGATCCGGACGATCGCGCCCGCGCGGCGCGCATCATCCGTTCGTGGAAGCGCACGCGCCAGCAGATCATGTCCAACGCCCGCGCCACGGTTCGCGAGGTCGAGGCGCTGGAGGAGGCCATCGCGGGCGCGACCGGCGAGGAGCAGGTGCGGCTGCTGCGCGAGCTGGACCGCCTGGCCGTGCGCATGGACCACCTGACCGCGGATCTGGGTCGCCACCGGAACATGGTGGCGAACCATCAGTCCGGCTATGCCGGCACCGACGCCATCACGTTCCGCGCCAAGCCCAGGGAGTTCAAGCGGGTGAGGCGCCGCCATCGCCGCATGGACAGGCTCGAGGAGTCCGTGGTGGAGGTCCTGGACCGCACGGCCGAGGTGGCGGTCGCGGGGCTGGGCGGCGGCAGCGGTGCGGGTGCTGGCGGCGGCGACTCCTCCGGCCTCGGCGTGGGGGACGGCGCCCCAGGGGACACCTCCGACGACGCGACCGCGGATGCCGGCGCAGATCCGGGCGAGGGCGAGGACGTGGCGGCCGACGCCGCGGGCCGCACCCTGGTCTTCGAGGGTCCGTGCCCCCCGCCGGGGGCCGAGTGGAGCGCCGAGACCGTGGCCGAGCTCATCGAGGCCTACCCGTTCCTCGACGAGGTGGACGCCCGCATCTTCCTGTCCCTGCTACGGCGGGCCCACACGGGGCTGGAGTCGGCGGATCAGGTGGAGGCCGTCGTCCTGGAGCACATCCGCAAGGGCCTGGACCTGCGACTGCGCGCGGGCCGCGCGGACGAGCTGTCCGACCTGTACGATCCCGCACGTTCGCCCGACCAGCAGGACGACATCACGTTCTATGTCTGGCTGGGACTGTGACTCGACTTGCACCATGCAACGACGGCGCTCGCTTGCTCAGGACGCCCCATGAACCACCCGGTCGAA
Source organism: uncultured Rickettsiales bacterium (assembly GCA_964558555.1). Taxonomy (GTDB): domain Bacteria; phylum Myxococcota_A; class UBA796; order UBA9615; family CAYRNR01; genus CAYRNR01. Next base: position 12,780 of record CAZLEO010000022.1, read on the forward strand.
CTCACCAGGGGAACGACCCTGCTTTCGCCGACCGGGCGGCTCCTGGGACGTCCTGTTCTGCGCGATCATCCGCCGTTCCACGGCGCAAGCCGAGTCTGATACGATGTCGCCTTCGAGGCGAGGAGGAACACGAGAAATGCCGAGAATCGCAGTCATCCTGAGTGGTTGTGGCGTCTACGACGGCGCGGAGATCCACGAGTCGGTCATCACCCTGCTGGCCCTGGATCGCGCGGGCGCCGAGGTGGTGTGCGCCGCTCCGAACATCCCCCAGATGCACGTGATCGACCACGCGGTCGGCGAGCCCTCGGGAGAGACCCGCAACGTGGCCGTGGAGTCGTCGCGCATCGCCCGCGGCGCCGTCACCGACCTGGCCGAGCTCGACGTGTCCGCCGTGGACGCGGTGGTCTTCCCCGGCGGCTTCGGCGCGGCCAAGAACCTGTGCGACTACGCGGTCAAGGGCCCCGACATGGAGGTCCAGCCCGAGGTGGCGCGGGTGGTGGCCGAGGCGCGGGCGGCGGGCAAGCCGCTGGCCTTCCTGTGTATCGCGCCGGTCATCGCGGCCAGGCTGCTGCCGGGCGTGCGCGTCACCATCGGCAGCGACCCCACCACCGCCGAGCACATCGATGCGCTGGGCGGCCGGCACGTGGAGTGTCCGGTGGACGACTTCGTGGAGGACGAGGAGCAGAACGTGCTCTCCGCCCCTGCGTACATGCTGGGTCCGGGCATCAAGGAGGTGGCGTCCGGGATCGAACGCCTGGTGGCCCGCCTCACCGAACTCGCCTGAGCCGCCCGCGGCGTCAGCGCTGCCAGTCCATCGTCTTGTAGATGGGCTTGAGCGCCTCCATCGTCGGGACGAACCCGTCCGTGTACTGCCGGTTGTACAGCACCACGTTGCCCGGATCGGGCTCCACCAGCTCGTCGATCCGCACCATGGCCTTGGCCGCGCTGCCGTGGTCCGGGTGGATTCCCGCAGCCACGGCCGCGTTGATCGCGGCGCCGAGGGCGGACAGCTCGGGCGTGTGGGGGATCTCCACGGGCAGGTCGAACACGTCGGCCACGGTCTGCACGATCCAGCGGCTGCGCGCGCCGCCCCCGCCGATGCGCAGGCGCTCCGGGCGTGGCGCAAAGCCGGCCTGCATCAGCTCCGAGCCGCGCCGCAGGTCCATCACGATGCCCTCGACCAGGGCGCGGGCCATGTGGGCGCGGGTGTGGTGCTCGGCGAAGCCCACCACGGCGCCGCGCTCGGACAGGTCCTCGAGGGTGGGGTACCAGCGGGGCAGGACGAGCAACCCCTCGCTGCCGGGGGGGATCGCCGCGGCCTCGTCGGACAGCACCTCCTCGAGCGTGCGGCCCTCGTCCTCGGCCTGCTGGCGCAGGTGCGTCGAGAACTGCTCGAGGAACCACGTGTACATCCAGAACCCGCGGAAGACCATGTACTCGTGCACCCACGCCCGGGGCTGGGCTGCGGGGTTGGTCAGCCAGCGGAACGACAGCGACATCTTGGCCCGGCGCTGGACCATGCTCAGCGACGTGCCCGTCCCCAGGCTGATCTCGGCGACGGGGCCGCTCTCCGGGGTCACGCCCGCGCCGAGCACCTCGGCCTGCTTGTCGCCGCCCACCGCGATCAGCGGCATGCCCACCGGCAGCAGGGTCTCGTCGGCCGCCCGCGACGTGATGCGGCCCAGCTCGGTGCCGGCCTGGCTGAGCTCGGGCAGGACCTCGCGGCGGTAGCCCATCAGCTGGAACATGCGCGGCGAGGAGCGCCACTGCCCCTTCTTCACGTCGAAGGGGTACACGCCGGCGATGGATCCCTGGGCGTCGCGCAGCGAGTCGGTCAACCGCAGGGTCAGCCAGCCGGTGATGCTGAGCAGGTGTGCGGCGTTGGCGTAGGCCTCGGGGTAGGCCTCGCGCAGCACGTTGCCCTGGGACAGGCCGAGCAGCGCGGTCAGGGTGCCGTCCTCGCCGCTGAGCAGGCGCACGGCTCGCCCGAGGACCCCTGCCTTGGCCGGCATGGCGGTGCGGCGGTCGAGCCAGTGCAGGGCCGAACTCAGCGCGACGCCGTTGCGGTCGCACGGGATCAGGACCTTGCGCTGGCTGGTGATGCCGCCGGCCACAGGCGGCGGATGGCCCGCCTCCTGGGCCAGGGTCATGCACTCGCGGCAGGCCGCGACCATGGACGACCAGATGTCGTCCGGATCCTGCTCCACGGCGCCACGGGAGGGGCGCAGAAGCGGGCGATGGGAGTGGCGGCCCACGGCGAGCTGGTTGCCCTCCTCGTCGTAGAGGATGGCCCGGACGCTCTGGGTGCCGCTGTCGATTGCCAGGACGGTGCGTGAGGTGCTCATCGCCCGCAGGCTAGCAGAATCGGCCGCGCCGCGGTGCTGGCAAAGCGCCGCGCCCCGTGGCATATGCTGTTGCCGAGGAGCCGACGACACCGTGAACCTCTACGGACACCTCCAGCGCGCCGCCGAGCGCAGCCCCGCGCAGGTGGCCGTGTACGCCCCGGACCACGGCAGCGACCCCCCCGGGGTGACGCACCACACCATCACCATGGCCGAGCTGGACCGTCGGGCGGGCGCCCTGGCCGCCGGTCTGGTGGACCTGGGCGTGAGCGGCGGCGACCGGGTCGTGTTGATGGTGCCCGTGTCCGTGGACCTCTACGTGGTCGTGGCCGCCCTGTTCCGCCTGGGCGCCGTGCCCGTGCTGATGGACCCCTGGATGGGGGTGGCGCGGATGGCGGACTGCATCCGGCGGACGCGGCCGCGCCTGTTCCTGGGCATCCCGCTGGCCCATGCGCTGTTCCTGTGGCGGCCCGGGCTGCGCCGCCTGCGGCGAGCCACCGTGGGGGGCAAGGCCTGGATGGGGCGTCACAGCGTCGAGGCGATGATCCGCGCGGACGCGCCCGCCCCGCCCGTGCGCGAGCTGCGATCCGACGCGCCGGGGCTGATCACCTTCACCGGCGGCAGCACGGGGCGCCCCAAGGGGGTCTTCCGCACCCACGGGTTGCTCCAGGCCCAGCACGAGGGCACGGCGCGCTGCATGGGCATGCAGCCCGGCGAGGTGCACATGCAGGGATTCCCCAACATGGTGTTGAGCAACATCGCGTCGGGGGTCACGTCGGTGATCCCCTGGTTCCGCCAGGGGCACGCAGCCGAGGCCGATCCCACGGCCATGCTGCGCCAGGTGCGGCGCCTCGGGGTGGCCGGGATGTGCGGCCCGCCGGCGCTGCTGGGGCGCCTGGCCGGGTACTGCGTCGAGCATGACCAGCGCATGGGCACGGTGCGGCGCGTGCTCATGGGCGGCAGCGCCGTGAGCTTCGACCAGCTGCGCCAGATGGATCGGGCCACCCGTCCCGGCGCGAGCGCCGTGCTCTACGGCTCGAGCGAGTCCGAGCCGCTGGCCATCCTCGAGGGCCACGAGGAGATCGGGCGGGCGGAGCGGGCCATGCGCGCGGGCGGTGGGCTCTGCCTGGGCTTCCCGCGGCCCGGTCTGGACATGGAGATCCGCGCCCTGCCGCCGGGCCTGCACACCGCGGGCCTGGACGAGGACGGGCTGGCCGCGGCGGCCCTGCCGGCCGGGCACGTCGGCGAGCTGGTGGTGCGCGGCCGGCACGTGTCGCGGCGGTACTTCGGCGATCCCGGAGCCGAGGCCGCCCAGAAGATCCGCACGCCCGGCGGCCACGTCTGGCACCGGCTGGGTGACCTGGGCTACCTCGACGACGACGGCCGCGTGTACGTGGTGGGTCGCGTCAACGACACCGTCCAGCGCCGGGGTCGATCCCTGTACCCGCTGGTCGTGGAGCCCCTCGTCGAGCAGCTGCCCTTCGTGCGCCGTTGCGGCCTCGTGGGCCACCCGCGCAAGGGCATGAACCGGTCCATCGTGGCCTACGAGCCCGCGGATCACGGCGCGCGCCGCCGGGAACGCCGGGAGCGCGAACAGACCATCCGTGCCGAGTGCGAGCGCATCGGCGTGATCGTCGACCAGGTCGTCGTGGTGGACCGCGTCCCGATGGACGCCCGCCACAACGGCAAGGTGGAGCGGGCCGCGCTGACCGAGGCCTGTCGTCGTCAGCTGGGCTGGCCGGACCGGAGGACCCTGTGAGACTCCTGCTGCTGCAGCCCGCGCTCTACAACACGCCCCAGGACCGCTCCAGCGGGCTGATCCCACCGCTGGGCCTGGCCTACCTCGCGGCGTACACGCCGTCGCACTGGGACGTGACCATCCACGACGAGCAGCTCCAGGGCGAGCGCTACCCCGCGGCCGACCTCGTGGGGATCACGGTGACCACCTGGACCGCCAACCGGGCCTACGAGCTGGCCGCGCACTACCGGGACCGGGGCACCCCCGTCGTGCTCGGCGGCGTCCACCCGTCCATGGTGCCCGACGAGGCCGCGCGGTTCGCCGACGCCGTGGTCATCGGCGACGCCGAGGGGATCTGGGGGCAGGTGGTCGCGGACGCCGAAGCCGGTGAACTGAAGCCGCGCTATCAGGCCGCGCCCGCGCCCCTGAAGGAGCTGCGCCACCCGCGACGCGACCTGCTCGACGATCGATACATGTTCACCGCGGTCAACACCATCCGCGGCTGCCCCTTCCGCTGCGAGTTCTGCGCCATCGACCACTTCTACCAGGGCAAGGTCCGGCGCCGGCCCCTCGACGAGGTCATGGCCGAGCTGGAGACGCTGCCCGACCGGACCGTGTACTTCGTCGACGGCAACCTCTACGGCAACTCGAAGGCGGACCGCCGGCGCTTCATCGAGCTGTGCGGTGCCATCGAGGCGGGCATGCGGGAGGGCCGCCTGCGTTTCCGTACCTGGGTGGCCTACGCCCCGGTGGACGCCCTGGACGACGACGAGGCCCTGTCGGCCGCCCGCCGCGCCGGCTGCCGCGTGCTGCGCATCGGCTTCGAGTCCATCGACAGCCAGACCCTGCAGGAGATGCGCAAGGACCAGAACGTCGAGATGGGTCCCGAGCGCTACGCCGAGCTCATCCGCAACGCCCGGCGGCACGGGCTGATGCTCACCGGCGAGTTCCTCATCGGCGCGGACAGCGACACCCACGAGACCCTGGAGCGCACGCGGGAGTTCATCCTGGGCTCCGGCCTCGACCTGATGCGGCTGAACGTGCTGCAGCCGCTGCCGGGGACGGACCTGCTCAGGCGCTGGCAGGCGGACGGCCGCATGCTGGTCGGCGACTTCCCCCGCGACTGGGACCGCTACCAGGACGACGCGTTCATCTCGGTGGTCTACCGGCCCGCCAACCTCACCGCCGAGGAGCTGCAGGACTTCGCCATCGAATGCGGTCGCGAGTTCTACTCGTACCCGCGCATCGCCCGGCGGGGGCTGCGATCCGCGCTGACCACGCGCGACTCGGTGGGCGCGGGCATGATGGCGATGGTGGCGGCCAAGTCGCGCGGCGTGTACTACGACTTCCGACTCAGCGGCCGCACCCGCGGCCTCGCCTCCCGCGTTCGCCGGCGCGTGCTGCGGAGCCTTCGGGCGTAGGCTAACCTCGGCCAAGGTGTTCGGACCCTCGATGGACGCGTATCGACCGATGAAGGCGATTCTCCTGATCCCCGCGCTGTGCGTGGCGGGCTGCGTCGGCGTGATCATCGAGCACACGCCGATCCCGGACGACGACGACTCGGCGGGAACCGGGCCGCAGGTGACCACCTTCGTGGGATCGCCCGGCGGCGCCGGCCTGGACGACGGGGTGGGCAACGACGCGATGTTCTACCACCCCTACGGCATCGCCCTGCTCGGCTCGCGCATGGCCCTGGCCGACGGCTGGGGCCAGACCATGCGGACCTTCGATCCGTCGACCGGCGAGGTGGCCACGGTCACCGGGCAGCCCGGTGAGCCGGGATACGTGGAGTCCGCAGACGGCCCGGCTCGCTTCGACTATCCCTGCGGCATGGAGGTGGGACCCGACGGCCTGCTGTACGTGGCCGACCGCAAGAACGGCCGCATCCGCGTGGTGGACATGGACACGGGACAGGTGTCCAGCCTCCACGACGAGCACGGCGTGGTCCAGGCCCTGGAACCCTACGACGTGACCTTCGACGGCGACGGCCGCCTGTACTTCACCGACCTCTCCGGGTGCCAGCTGCGACGGGTGGACCTCGAGTCGGGCTACTCCGAGGTGCTCGTGGGGGTCCCGGACGACTGCCGCAGCCTCGACGGATACGGGCCCGAGGCGCGCATCGGCGAGCCCCGCGGGCTGGCGTACCACCCGGACGGGCTCGTCTTCTTCACCGATCGCGTGGGCGAGAACGTGCGGGTGCTGGATCTGAACACGGGGATCGTGTCCACCGCGTTCGGATCCGAGGGCAACGGCGGCCCCGGGTTCGAGGACGGGGCGGGCACCGGGGCGCGGCTGCACAAGCCCACGGGGCTGTTCGTCGAGGGCGACACCCTGTACGTGGCCGACTCGGACAACGACGCGATCCGCGCCGCGGACCTGCTCACCGGCCAGATGACGACCCTGGCGGGCATCGGCGTCAACGGCAACGCAGACGGTCCCGGCCTCCAGGCGTCCTTCAGCTGGCCGGTGGATCTGGTCGTCGGCGGGGACGGCGACCTGTACGTGGTGGACCCGGGCGGGCACGCCCTGCGCCGCGTGGACCTCGACGACGACCAGCACACCGTCACCACCGCGGCCGGCGCGGTGGGCAACTCCGGCCACGCCGATGGCGCGGGCGGCCAGGTGCGCATGAGCGAGCCGCGCGGGCTGACCCGCGGCGACGGCCGCACCGTGTGGATCATCGACACGTACAACCTGGCCATGCGGACGCTCGACCTGGACACGGCCGAGGTCGTCACCGTCGCGGGGACCCCCGAGACCTACGGACACGACGACGGCGTCGGCGCCGACGCCCACTTCATGACCCCCTCCGCCGGGGCCTGGCTCGACGGCAAGCTGTACATCGTCGGCACCGAGTCGCACACCGTCCGTGTCCTCGACGCGGACACCGCCGAGGTCTCCACCCTGGCCGGATCGCCGGTGCAGCCAGGGTATGCCGATGGCATCGGCGGGCAGGCGCGCTTCTCCCTGCCGCGGGACATCGTCGTGGGCAGCGACGGCGCCCTGTACGTGCTGGAGACCGGCAACCGCGGCGTCCGCCGGGTCGATCCCGAGACCGCCGAGGTCACCACCGTGCTGGCCCCGGACGATCCCCTCAACCCGCTCGCAGGCCCCGAGGGTATGGCCGCCGACGGACGCGGCACCCTGTACGTGGTCGACTACGCCACGTGCATCCTCGCCGCGGTGGACGAGGCCACGGGCGCGGCCGAGACCCTGGCCGGCGAGTCCTTCGACTGCACCGAGGACGACGGCGCCGACGCGCGCTTCCGACACCCCACCGGCGTGGAGGTGGATCGCGACACGGGGCTGGTCTACATCGCGTCCACCGAGGGCCGCACCGTGCGGGTGTACGATCCGGCCGACGGCGTCGTGAGCACGCTGACCGGCGATCCCGACCGCATGGCGCCGCTGGACGGCCCCCTGGACGAGGCCACCTTCTCCACCCCCGTGGACATCCTCGTGGTGGACGACACCCTGCTGGTGCTGGACCGCTACAGCGCTCACATCCGCAGGGTGGAGCTCCCTGACAGCCCCTGACGTCGACCCGTGGTTGACTAGACTGACCCGGCACGAAACCATGGCGTCTGGCCCAGGGAGGCTCCCTTGTCCGCACCCTTTCGCTTCCTGCACACCGCCGACTGGCAGCTGGGCCTGCGCGTGCGGTTCATCCCTGGCGACGCGGGCGCGGAGGTGCGCAACGCACGCCTGAAGGTGGTGCGCCGGATCGGCGAGGTGGCGAGGGACCGCGGGGTCGACGCGGTGGTGGTCGCCGGGGACACGTTCGAGCACCACGGGCTCAAGCCCGACACCCTGCGCAAGACCTTCGATGCGTTGCGGGACTACCCGGTGCCCGTGTACATCCTGCCGGGCAACCACGATCCGTACACGCCGGACTCCCTGTACCGATCCGAGCTGTGGCAGCGGGAGCGCCCCGACAACGTGTTCGTCCTGGGGAGCATCGATCCGGTCGAGGTGCGTGAGGACGTGCACCTGCTGCCGTGCCCGCTGCTGGAGCGCACCCCGCTCGAGGACCCCACGGCGCACCTGAGCGCGGAGTTCGGCCCTTCCGGGGGAATTCGCATCGGCGTGGCCCACGGCGGCGTGCGCGAGATCCTGCAGAAGCTGGGCGAGGCCGACGAGGTAGAGCTCTCGTCGGCCGTTCCGGCGGAAGCGTGTGAGCGCGGCAAGCTGGACTACCTGGCGCTGGGGGACTGGCACGGCAAGCTGCACATCGACGAACGCATGCACTACCCGGGCGCGCCCGAAGCCACGCGGTTCAAGGAGAAGGAGCCGGGGTACGTGCTGGTGGTGGAGGTCGCCGGGCCCGGCGCCGTGCCGACGGTGGACCCGGTCCGCGTGGCCGACCTGACGTGGCTCAAGCATCCTGGGGGCGACGAGGCCGCGACCCTGGACACGGACGAGGAGATCGACGCGCTACGCGACGAGCTGGAGGCGATCCCTGACAGGGCGCAGACCCTGGTCGAGCTCCACCTGAGTGGGACGCTGGACATCGGGCAGCGGACCCGCCTCGACGACGAGGTGCTGGCACCGATCCGCGGCCGGCTGCTCTTCCTGCGCCTGCGGGACGAGGGGCTGCACACCATCGTACGGGACGAGGACCTCGCCGAGCTCGGCGCCGAGGGCTGGGTGGCCGACGTGGTCGAGGCCCTGCGGGGCGATACCACCGAGGAGGGCCAGCGCGCGCTGCGGCTGTTGTACCGCCTCCATCGGGGGGTGGCATCGTGAGCGGTCTGCGCGTCACCCGCGTGTGCATCACCGACGTGGGCGTGCTGCGCGGTCGCGTCGACCTCGGCGCCTTCGACCCGGGCATCACCCTGATCACCGGCGGCAACGAGACCGGCAAGACCACCGTGGTCAACGCGCTGCGGTGTGCGTTCTTCGAACGCCACGGCACCAACAACGCCACGGTGCGCAGCCTCCAGCCCCACGGCGAGACGACGGTGGGCCCCGAGATCGAGGTGGACTTCGAGCTGGACGGTCACCGCTACGAGCTGAGCAAGCGGTTCCTCAAGAAGGCCGAGGCCGTCCTGCGTATCGACGGCGGTACACCCCTGACCGGCGCCGACGCGGACGAGAAGGTCTGGGAGGTGCTGGGATCCAGCGCGCCGAGCACCCGCGGCGCCAAGCGGGAGGACATGGGGCTTTGGGGGGTGCTGTGGGTCTCCCAGGACGAAGCCGCGTTCTCCGACCCGAGCAAGGACCTGGGCGAGGAGACGCGCGGCGCACTGCAGGACGCCATCGGCCGCCAGGTGGGGCAGATCGCCGGCGGCCGGCACGGGGAACGGCTGCGGGCCAAGGTGCACGAGGAGTACAGGCGGTTCTGGACCGCGCACGGCCGGCCGGGCGGGGAGCTCAAGGCGGCTCAGACCGCGCTAGCCGCGGCTGGGGACCGCGTGAAGATCATCGAGAAGGCCATCCACGACGTGGAGGACCAGGCCCAGCGTCACGCGTACCTGTCGGCGCGGTTGGACGAGATCGAGCGCGAACGGCCCAAGCTGGAGGCCGAGCTGCGCCAGACCGAGCAGGCCGTGGCTGCCGTGGAGCAGCTGCAGCGCGGTCGCGAGCGGGCCGAGGGGGACCTCGCCGCCAGGATCGCGCAGCTGGAGACCGCAGCGGGCCGACTGCAGCAGCGCCAGGCGCTGGTCGAGGAGGTCGCCGCGGCTAGCGCCAAGGTAGAGCTGGCGGCGGGCGTGCTGGCCGAGCTCGAGCGCACCCTCGAGGCGCGCGTTCGCGTCGCGGACGAGGCCGCCCAGGCCCTGGCGGTCCGCGAGCGCGATGCCGCAGAGGCACGGGCCGCTGCGAGGGGCGCGGTGGAGACCCTGAAGACCGCGCAGGCGGCCAGCGCCGCCGTCGAGGCGGGCCAGGCCCTGAAGCGCGCGCAGTCCCTCGTCGCCGAGATCGAAGAGGTCGAACGGCAGCTGGCCGCGGCCCTGGACGATCCGGCCTACGAGCGCCTGCGGGAGCTGGAACGGGATCGGCGCGCCCATCAGGTGGGCCTGGAAGGGGAGGGGAGTCGTTTCGTGGTCGGGGGGGGCGACGTGCGCGTCGCGTTCGGCCGGACGCGTACCGTCGAGGTCGACGGCCACGGGGAGGTCACGCTGGTCCCCGGTCGCCCTGGGTTGGGCGCCGCCCGAGATCGCCTCCGCGAGGCCGATCAGGCGCTCATCCACGCCCTGGAGCACCACGGGATCGAGGACCTGGACGAGGCGCGTTCCCGTCGCGGCCAGCGGATCGAGGCCGAGGCGGCCCTGGACGCCTTGACCCGGGAGATGGACGAGCGTAGCCCCGACGGCGCTCAGGCGCTGGCCGAGGCCGTGGCTGCGGACGACGCCGCACTGGAACGCGACCGCGAGACCCTGGTGCTGGCCGAGGCCACCGGGCAGAGGCTCTCGAAGCTGCGCGAGTCCCTGGGCGTGATGGCCTTGGACGCGACCACCCTCGAGCGGCTCGAGGGGCTGGCGCGCGACGCCGATATCGCTCGCGCGCGCCAGGACGCCACCGGTACGGGGCTGCAGATCCACGCGACCCGCGACATCGACGTGAACGTGGACGACGGGCCGGCTGAACCGCTGGCCGCCGCCCGTTCACGCACCTGGACCTTGACGCGTCCGACCCGCATCACCCTGGGCGACCTGGCCGCGCTGGACGTCACCCCTGGCGGCGAGGGGGTGCAGGAGGCTGGGGCGCGGCGCGAGGCCGCCGACGAGGCGCTGGCGCGGGCCCTCGCCGCCGCGGGAGTGGAGGACATGGACGGCGCGCGCGCAGCGGGCCGGGCGTGGGTCGACGCCGTCGCCGCGATCGAGGCGGCCGAGCAGTCCCTGCGCGAGAGGGCGCCCGCCGGTCTGGACGAGCTGCGGGAGTCCCTTCGGTCGCGCGAGGACGATCTCCAGAAGCGGTCGAAGGAGCTCGCGACGGTGCGGGAGCTGCAGCGCCGGCTCGGTGCGATCCAGGATCAGCTCGACGCCAATCCGATCACCGCCGCGGTGCTCGACGAGCTGATCCGCCTCGTCGCCGAGCTTTCCTCGGCGCATGACGCGGCGCAGGCGGTGGCGGCGGCCATCCGCATCGGCGACGGCGATGAACAGGTCGTGCTGGAGCGGAGCACCGGCGCCTTCGACGACGGCACGGCCTGGGAGCTGTCCCCGGGGGAGGGCGGCGCCGAGTTCGACGCCGCGCTCGAGCGCGCCGAACAGGAGTTGACCGCCGCTCTGCAGCGGCACGGGATCGAGGACCTCGCGCGTGCCGAGGAGTCCTGGCGGGCCGGGCTCGCCTGGTCCGAGAAGTCGTCCGGCCTGAAGAACCAGCTCGAGGGGCTCGCCCCGGGCGGCCTCGAGGCGCTGGAACGAGTGGCCGGTGACGCGCCCGCCGGCCTCGACGCCGCCGACCTCGAGGTCCTGACCACGGCTGCGGACACCGCTCGCGGCGACGACGACGACGCGGCGGCGAGACTCCGCGCAGCGCGTGAAGAGGCCGACGCGGCCCGAACGTCACACGGCGACTTCGACCGCGAGGTCTCCGGACAGCGCGAGCGCGTACAGACCCTGAGCGAGGCGCAGGCCGACGTCCAGGCCCGCCTCGAGACCGCTCGCGCCGAGACCGACGACGACGTCCTGGCCGCCGCCCACCAGCAGGCCGTCGTCGACGCGGACGCCGCCCGTGCCGCCGTGGACACGGCCGCCGCCGCCGTCCAGGACGCCAGCCCCGAGCTCCTCGAGGACGACATCGAGCGGGCCCGCGCCTCCCTCGAGGAGAATCGCATCCGCCTGCTGGAACTGAGCGAGGAGCGGTCCGCCGTGAAGGCCCTTCTGGACCGTGCCGCGGCAGAGGGCCGCTTCGAGGACCTCGGCGAGGCCGCGGCCGGCCTCGACGCCGCCCGCGGCCAGGCCGCCCGCCTGCAGCGCACCGCCGACGGGTTCAAGCGCCTCGCCGAGGAGGTGGACCGCGCCTACGACGCCGCCCAGGCCCGCTTCCTCGCCCCCGTCGTGGAGGAGGCCCGCCCCTACCTCGGCGCCATCCGCCCCGGCACCGAGATCCGCATGGACCCCGACCTGAAGCTGGACGGCGTCGTCCGCCGCGGCACCGAGGAGTCCTTCGACTCGCTGTCCGGCGGCACCCGCGAGCAGCTCTCCGTCATCGTCCGCATCGCCCTGGCCCGCGTCCTCGCCCGCGACGCCCACTCCGATCCCCTCCCCCTCGTCCTCGACGACACCATGGGCTGGACCGACGACGCCCGCTTCCTCCACATGACCCGCATCCTCCGCAACGCGTCGTCCCAGTTCCAGATCATCGTCCTGACCTGCCATCCCGAGCGCTTCGCGCGGCTACAGCCGGGGAGGACCGTGGACCTGGAGAAGGCGAAGCGGGAGGCGGTCGAGGGGGACTGAGGAGGGCGGGGGGATTCGCTGATGGATTTCCGCTCCCGGCCGGGCCGGCCTGATGGATTCCGTGGACGGGCATTGGCGAGACGTGATGCGAACAGCTGGTCGGAATCCTGAAAGCTGAGTATACACGTGTAGACTTTCCGAACAGCCCGCCCGCACGGACCGAACTCCACCGATGACCCGCCATACCCCGAGTCGTGTCCGCCAGACGGACCGAACTCCACCGATGACTCGCCATACCCCGGGTTCTGTCCGCGGGAAAGGTCGACCCGGCCGGGAGCGGATATCCACAGCCTCCCCCCTCAACTCACCGCCCCTCGGCCTGGTACACCACCCTCAGCTGCGCCCCGTGGGGCGGGGCCGTGTCCTGGGTGAACTCCAGGCTGTTGAGGCTGACGTCGTAGACGAAGGCGTAGGTGTCCTCGTAGGTGGGATCGGCGTAGATCTCGACCTCGGCGGTGGGGCCGGCTGGACCGTCGAGGTCGAGGTAGACACGCAACGCGCCGAGGTGGGGTATCGCGGAGAGGGGGAAGGAGATGGGGACCTGTGCAGCCCACTGGCCGAGCTGGTCCATGGCCGGGGTCCAGTCCTGCTCGCAGATGCTGAAGGCGATGGCGCTCTCCTCGCCGAGCAGCTCCACGACGTCATGGTAGCCCTCGCCCGGATCGGCCGCACCCCACGTGGACTTGCAGCCGGTCTTCGCGTCGCCGACGATGGCGGCGAAGAACAGGGACTCCTCCTCGTCCTTGAGGCCGGTGAACCAGGGCAGGAACTGATTGAAGTTCACGGCGTCGCAGCCGTACACGCTGCCGTCCACCTCGTCGGAGACCACGACCACCTGCAACCGGGCCTCCTCGCGGTAGAATCCGCCGTTGTACTCGCTGACCAGCGGTTCGCTCAGCGCGCGCTGGGTGGCCTCCATGCCCACCTCGCAGGACCCCATTCCGTCGGCGCCCATGGTCATGTTGCCGGTGAACGAGCCGACGGGATCGGGTGTGGTGGGTTCGATGTAGCGGGTCGAGCCGTAGAGCTGGCCGATGGGGGGCTGGGTGGCCCAGTCGTCGAGCACGGTGATGCCGATGTGGTAGTCGATGCCCACGTCCACCAGCCGCTGCAAGAAGGGCTCGAAGTGGGTCACGAGGGCGGCCTGCTCCTCCTGCATCGAGCACGAGTTGTCCACCACGAACAGCACGTCCGTGGGGTCCGCCTCCTGGACGAACACGTCCTCGACCTCCGGCAGCGAGGTGTCGTCGTCGCCCACGTCGTCGTCGTCGTCGTCGTCCGCGACCGTGTCGTCGTCCACTATCCGACCGGATCCCTCGCAGCCGGCGGTGAACGCACAGAGGAACATTCCGAGCAAGATCGTGATGAAGCGCATGATCCACCCCCTTTGGTCTGCTCACAGTATAGATCGCCCCTGCCCGCGCCCCCTCAAGCCTCGTCGAACATTCCCAGCTGTGGCCCCTTTTCTCGCCGCATCAGATCGTCGTGGGACTCGCGCGAACCGTCACGCAGCAGGTGCACGACCTCCAGGCCGACCTCGACCAGGGCCGGCGTGACCAGGCGTGTGCGGTGGCAGCCGGCGGGGTTCTCCTCGGCACACATCAGGCAGGGTGACCGGCCTTCGCTCGCGAGGGCCGAGACGGTGGCGATGCCCTCGCGGAACGGCGCGCGCTCGCGGCAGCGGGCGTAGTCGATGCGGCCGTTGACGTAGCAGATGGGGGCGTCGGGGCGGCCGCCGAGCTGGTGGCCGAGGAAGAGGTAGTCGAGGCCGCGGCGGCCGGCCTCTCGCTGTAGGGACTTCTTGGAGAACTCGGGGCGGTGACGGGAGTAGGGGGCGGAGCGGACGTCGACGAGGACCTGGACGCCGGCGTCGCGCAGGGCGGCCCAGAACGCCTCGACGTCGCGGTTGCCGTAGCCGATGGTGAACACCGCGCCCATGGCGGTCAGTCTCCTAACGTCCCCCGATCACGGGGCGGCGGGTCCGGGCCGCGGCCTCCTCGGCCTCCTCCTGCATCACCAGGTAGAGCGGATTGCTCGCGAGGAGGATCGTGCCTTCGGCGTCGAGGATCTGGGCGCGGATGGTCTTGATCTCGCCGCGCTCGAGCTCGAACACGGTGTCGGTCTCGGTGCCGTCGAGGATCACCGACGTGTGGACCTCGCCGTCGACGACCAGCTCCAGCGACCAGCCCCCCTCGAGGTAGCCGGTCTCGACGTGGATCACCTGGTCGAGGTCCGACGCGAGGACCTGGCCCATGACGGCGCCGTGCTCGGTCCACACGTCGAGCAGGGGGTCCTGGCCGACGAAGGGGCCGGGATCGCCGAAGAACGCACGGCCCTGGGCGAGCTCGTCGGTGACACCGGCGCGGGTGGGCACATCCTGGAAGATCCAGGTGACGAAGGGGTTGAGGAAGTCGAGCCAGTCCGAGGTCCAGTGGTGGTCGTTGGTGCCGGTGCCGGTGATGTACAGGCCGGCGTCGGAGAGGTTGTCCCAGAACATCAGGTGGTGGTCGAGGTCCACGCTGCGGGACCGATAGCCCACCTCGACCAGATCGCAGCCAAAACCCTCGGCGGTGAGCCAGACCTCGGTGAGCAGCTCCACCTGCAGGTCGGCGTCCTCCCCCTCGTACTGCAGGCCGATCTTGGCGCCGAAGGGGTGGTTGCACTGGGCGATGCCGCCGGCATCGTGCACGTGCTGGGTGCCCTCCTCGGGGGTGACCATGCCCACGTCGAGGTAGTCGATGAACGGGATACGGTCCTCGCCGAAGGGGTTCATGTGCTGACCGTCGTCGACGACGGTGATCTCCTGGCCGACGAAGTGGGTGACGGAGCCCCCGCTGTAGCGGTCGTCGAGCACCTGGCGCTGGTAGTCCCGCAGATCCTCACCTGCCAGCTGCCACTCGAGCACCAGGTCGTCCACCCCCACCGTGGCCTCGGCGCCGTTGCGTGAGCGGATCTCGAGGGCGTAGGCCGTGGCGGACTGGTCGTCCCCCTCGGGGAAGTGGGCCGCTTCCGCGGTCAGGGGAAGGGACAGCTCGGTCCAGCTGCCCGCCGGGGGGATCGACAGCGGCGTGTAGAGGTGGGTGTCGCTGGTGTAGCCCGCCAGGTCGTCTCCGCCGAAGTAGTAGGTGATCTGGTTGAGTACGCCGTCACACGTGGCGCTCAAGGTGACCGTGAACAGAAACTGCCAGTCCGGTCCCGTGGTCTGATCGGGCATCAGCGCGAGGTGGACGGTGACGTCGGACATCAGCGGGACGTGGTGCGACGAGCTGTCGTCGGCGAGGTAGTGCTGCTGGGACCAGGACCAGGCGTCGTCGTCCACCGCGTCGGTGCCGCCGACGCGCCAGTAGTACCCGGCGCCGGTAGGTCCCCCTTCGATGACCTCGGACACCGCCGGATCGAACGTGACGGCGATGGGCTGCATGCCGTGGGTGAAGTCCTTGCCCATGATGGTCGTGTCTTCGGTGAGCCCGCCGCCGTCGAAGTCGTACCCCCCGGAGCGCTGGAGCTGCATGAGCATGTTGTCGTGGTCGGACCACCACAGCACGTCCACGCCATAGGTCTCGGCGTTCTCGGTGTGGCACGACATGGTGCCCTCGAACTCGCTCAACGAGCCGTGCAGGTGAAGCTGCAGCGACAGGGGTTGCTCGCGACCCGCCGAGCCGTCGAAACCCATGGGGGTGGGATCGACGCAGTCGTCGTAGCCGTCGCCGTCCGAGTCGATGGGATCGTCGTCCACGTCGCCGTCGCAGTCGTTGTCCACGCCGTCGCACAGCTCGGGGGCGCCGGGGAACGCGGTGGGATCGTCGTCGTCGCAGTCCTCGTCCGCCGGGTAGCCGTCGCCGTCGGCGTCCACGGGTCCGCCGCTGTCGTCGTCGTCGGCCGTGGTGTCGTCGTCGTCCCCGGGGACCTCGGTGGTGTCGTCGTCCCCCGTTTCCTGGGGGCAACCCCAGAACAACGGCGCCGCAAGTACGGACAGCACGGCTGGAATCGCGAGGTGGCGCACGACGTCTCCCCCGAGATCCTACCCCATCGGCAGGCGAATCGATGGAGGTTCCCGTCCCTCCCCGGCCAACCTCAGGTACAGGGGGTTGCTGATCAGGATCAGCGTCCCCTCGTCATTGGCGATCTGGGCGCGGATGGTCCGCACCTCGCCCCGCGGCAGCTCGAACACGGTGTCGGTCTCGTCCCCGGTGAGCAGCACGCTGTCGTGCAGCTGCCCGTCCACGATCAGCGCCAGCGTCCAGCCGGGCTCGACGAACCCCGTCTGGACGTGGATCACCTGGTCCAGATCCGTCTGGAGCACCTGACCCATGACCGCGCCGTGCTCGGTCCACACGTCCAGCAACGGCACCTCGCCCAGGAACGGCCCGGGGTCGCCGAAGAACGCCCGCCCGGCCGCCAGCTGCTCGGTGATGCCGCCGCGGGTGGGCACGTCCTGGAAGACCCAGGTGAGGAACGGATTGGGGAACTCCAGCCAGTCGCTGCACCAGTGCTGATCGTTGGTGCCGGTGCCGGTCACGAGCACGTCGGCGTCGGAGAGCAGGTCCCAGAACGCCAGCAGGTGGGCCAGATCCACCACCCGCTGGCGGTACCCCACCTCCACGAGCTGACACCCGAAGGCGTCGTTGTCGACGTACACCTCGGCCATGGCCGACACGGCGGCGTCAGCCTTGTCGCCCTCCAGCACGAGGCCCAGCGTGCCGCCGAACGGGTGGTTGCACATGGCCACCGATCCGGCGGCCTCCACGTAGTCCACCATCTCGTCCGCGGGTACGGTGCCGCCGTAGCCCACGTAGTCGAAGAGGGGCACGTCGTCCACCCCGAAGGGGTTCATGTGCTGGCTGTTCTCCACCAGCGTGATCTCCTGGCCCACGAAGTGGGTCACGGGCCCGTCGCTGTAGCGATCGGCGAGCACCTCGCGCTGGTACTGGAGCAGCTCCTCCCCCTCGATCTGCCAGTCGAAGACGAGCTCGTCCAGGTCCACGATGGCGGCCGCCCCGTCGCGCATGCGCACGACGAACTCCACGTTGAGCATCGCCAGGTCGTCCTGCTCGTGGTAGTGGGCCGTCGCGTCGTCGGTCAGCGGCATGGTGATCGACGTCCACTCGCCGGTGGGCAGGTCGGGCAGCGGCAGGTAGAGGTTGGTGTCGGTGGTGAACCCGGTGAGGTCATTGCCGCCGGCGAAGTAACACAGGTTGTTCGGCCCGCCCTGGAGGCTGCCGCTGAAGGTGTAGCGGATCTGCAGCTGAAGGTCCTCGCCGAGCTCCTGCTGGGGTCGCACCTGTATGGTGTTGGTCACGCCGGCCATCAGCGGCAGGTGGAAGAACGAGGCCGGATCGGCGTTGTAGGCGTAGCGCATCTCCTGCCAGTCGCCGGGGTTGGAGATGCCGGCGAGCTGCATGTAGTAGCCCGATCCCGACGGACCCCCCTCGTGCACCGTGGCGCTCCAGGACTCCAGCGACGACTCCACGAAGTAGATTCCATGGTTGAGTTGACCCACGAGCGTCTCGTACAGCTCGGTCATCGCCAGCTCGTCGAAGTCGAAGCCGTGGCTGCGGTCGATCATCTCGATCATGGTGTCGTGGTCGGACCACCACAGCACGTCGATGCCGTACATCTGTGCCTGGTTCGTGTGCCAGGCCATGGTGGCGTCGAACTCGGACAGCGAGCCGTGCAGGTGCAGCTGGGCGGACAGGGGCGCCTCGCGGCCCTGGGACCCGTCGAAGCCATCCGGCGTGGGATCGACGCAGTCGTCGAAGCCGTCCGCGTCCGCGTCTCCGAAGCCGTCGTCCACCTCGCCGTCGCAGTCGTTGTCCACGCCGTCGCACAGCTCCTCGGCGCCGGGGTGGATCGCCCCGTCGGCGTCGTCGCAGTCCTCCCCCTCGACGTACCCGTCGCCCTCCGCGTCCACGATCGCCGAGTCGTCGTCGTCCCCTTCCTCCTCCGGGCAACCGACCGCCCAAAGGGCTGCGACGGCCGCGGCGGCGAGCAGCGTTCGAGGGCGATTCATGGGAGCCTCCTGCCGGCCGAAGGGAGAAAAACCTGCGGTTGCGCTTGGCGTGGCCGGCCGTTGCGGAAAAAATACCACGTCGACATGCCGATCCAAGCCAAACCACGCGGTCTTCCCCTCCCCCTGGCGTCCCTGCTGGTCGCCGCGACCCTGTTCGCCGGCGGTTGTCCGGAGGAGGAGCCCGAGGGCGGGTTCGCTGTACAGGCGGAGATCAGCGACATGATCCCCACGGTGGCCGCGGTGGAGTGGACCACCGATCTCGGCCCGGTGCAGGACGCCCACGTGGACTTCGGCCTCGACGCCACCTACGGCACCCGCGTCGAGGCCCGGGACGATGGCGCGGGCACGTTCAGCGCGACACTGCTGGGCCTGCGGCCGTCCACCGAATACCACTTCCGCGCGGTGGCGGTCATCGACGACACCACCTACTACAGCGACGACACCACGCTGACCACCGGCGGCCAGCCGACCTATCTCCCGGGCATCACCATCGACTCCTCGGATCCCGAGCGGGAGGCCGGTGGACTGCTCGTGACCTCGGTTCTGGGCATCCCCTCGGTCGCCGCGATCATCGACACCTCGGGCCACTACGTCTGGTGGTGGGCGTCCCATGACGATGAATCGGACTGGCCCATCACCCGCGCGCGACTGTCACGCGACGGGCGCTCCATGCTGTTCCTCCGCAACGTGCCGCTGGACACGAGCGATACGACGCAGGGCCAGCACATCGTCCGCGTCGCCCTGGACGGCACGAGCGTCGAGGAGATCCCGGCCCCCGGTGTACACAACGACTTCGTCGAGTTGCCCGACGGCACCCTGACCGTGCTGGCCGAGGATGCCAGGGAGTACGAGGGTGAGACCGTGGTCGGCGACCGCATCCTCGAGATGCGCCCGGACGGCACCGAGGTGGAGATCTGGTCGGTCTGGGACGACCTGACCTTCGACCCGGAGATGTCCCTGTACGGCCACTGGACCCACGCCAACGCCATCGACTACGACGAGGCCTCGGACACGTACTACGTGGGCGCGCGGCACGTGAACGCCATCTTCAAGGTGGACCGGGCCGAGGGCGAGCTGATCTGGATCCTCGGGGGTCCGGAGAGCGACTTCGTCCCCGCCGACGAGGAGACCGAGACCACCCGCCTGCAGCACCAGTTCGAGATCCTCGACGACGGCATCCTGGTGTTCGACAACCGCGAGGAGACCGCGGGGTCCTCGCGCGCCGTCCAGTACGACCTCGACGTGGACAGCTACACCCTGCGCCAGGTCTGGGAGTACATCTCCGAGCCCGCCGTCTACTGTTACGGCATGGGGGACGTGACCCGCGTCGATTCGGGCAACACCCTGGTCACCTGGTCCAGCGCCGGCATGATCGACGAGGTGGCCCCGGACGGCGAGGTGATCTGGCGGCTGCAGCTCGATCTGGGCGGCGGCCTGGGCTACGTCACCCGCATCGACGCCCTGCCCGGATACTGACCCCTCCGCCCCGCCCCGCGTGCGATACAATGCCTCCAGGATGGAGGACAGCATGAGCTGGGTGCGGGTCGCGATGCTGCTGGGACTGACGGCCGCCCTGCTCGCCGGGGGAGCCCTGACGGGCTGCAAGGGCGAGGGCGGGGACGACGACGACGACGACGCCGTGGGCGACGACGACGTCACCCAGGGGAACCCCGCCGACTATGTCGGCGGCGACTTCATGTTCACCACCATCGGCGTGGAGGACGGCTGCCTCGACGGGGCGCTGGAGGTGCTGTTCATGCCCGAGGGCCCCGCGGTGCCCAACCACTGGGAGTACCCCACCTATCTGCCCTCGTTCGACGAGATGCCGACCACCTACCCCATCGATCTGCGCGAGCCCTTCATGGGCATCATCGTGACCGTGGAGGACGCCGGGAACTTCCAGATGCGGGTCGACGATGCGGTCATGGAGGAGGTCCTCCTGGGGGAGGACCGCTACGGTGACTGCGTCGTGACGATGACCTGTGACGTGGATCTGACCGTGATCTCGCCGGCCTACGTCACGGGCACCACCGCCATCGCCATCTCCGATCCCCGCGGCGAGGACGACCGCTGCCCCGTCTTCGACGCGCTGCCCTGCACCATGACCCTGGACCTCACCGCGGAGCTGAACGACTAGTCCGCGTCCAGCGGCAACGTCAACTCGAACACCTTGTTCTTGGCCGTGATCACCATCCGGTCGCCTAGGATGGCGCAGTTGGTGGAGTCCGCGGGGATGCGGACCTTGCCCAGCGCGTTGCCGTCGAAGTCGAACCCGTGCAGGTTGCCGCCGGCGGCCACGTAGAGCAAGCCGGCGTCGTCCACGCACATGCCGTCGGGCGTGGGCACCCGGGCGATGACCTCGCGGTCGCTCACCTCGCCGGGGCCGGTGACCTCGAACCGGGTGAGGCGACCCGCGAAGAACTCAGCGACCACCAGGTAGCGGCCGTCGGCGCTGAACGCCAGGCCGTTGGGGGTCCTCAGGTCGCCCGCCACGCGCTTGATCTCGCCGTCGGGGCCGATGTACAGCACCTGCTGGTCGCGTTGCCGGGCCGCCTCGAGGAAGGCGGGGTCCGTGAACCAGATGCCGCCGGCGTCGTCCACGATCAGGTCGTTGGGGGAGTTCAGCGGTCGCCCGCCGAAGGAGTCGGCGAGCACCTCGGCCTCGCCCGTGTCCAGGTCCAGCGCGGACACCTGGTCGCCGCCGAACTCGGCGATCAGCAGCCTCCCGTCCGCGCCCAGGGCCAGTCCGGCGGGCCTGCGCGCCTGGTGGACGAGGTCCTCGAACTCGCCGCCCGGCGGCTGTCGAAGGATGCGGCTGGCCCATGCGTCCACCATCAACAGCGTGCCGTCGTCCAGCAGCACCGGGCCCTCGGTGAAGACCCAGCCGCGGGAATGCAGCGACACCTCGCCAGCGTGGACGATGGACGGCGCGCAGACGAGGAACATCAGGATCCCCGTCGCCAGACAACGACAGCGGTGGGGTGAGGCCATGGCCATAACCTACCGCGTCTCGTGCTAGGATGCGCCGATGTTCCGCACCGCCCCCCTGTTGACGCTCCTGTTCATCGCCACCCCCGCCCTCGCCGAGGACGGCCCGTCCGTGCTCGCGCGCGTCGACGCGGTGGCCGACCAGGGCCAGGACACGACCATCACCCTGGACGTGACCGTCCACGACGGCCGCGGCGGCGAGGCCAGCCGCGTGCTGCAGGTGTGGCAGAAGGGATCCCAGCAGCGGCTGGTGAAGTTCCTGGAGCCCGCGCGGCTGGCAGGGGTGGGGCTGCTCGTGCCGGACCCGGACACCCTCTATCTGTACCTGCCCGCGTATGGCCGCACCCGACGCGTGGTCGGATCGGGGCGCGGCGACGCGTTCATGGGCACGGACTTCTCCATCGACGACCTGGCGCGCATCACCTTCGCCGACGAGTACACGGCGACGCTGACGGCCGAGGACGCGGATCACTGGCAGCTGCGGCTGGACCCGATCAAGCCTGCCGACCACACCCACGATCACGTCCGGATGTGGGTGCGGCGCAGCGACGATCTGTTCGACCGGGTGGACTTCGTCAAGGACGGCGAGGTCACCCGCCGGGTCGAGCTCGGTGACGTGCACGCGGACGGTTCCCGCCCCGTCGCCCACCGGATTGTGGTAGAGGATCTCAAATCGGGACGGTCCACCGTGGCCGTCGTTCGCGAAATCCAGTTCGACACCGGGCTGGAGGACGACCTGTTCACGACCCGCTATCTCATGCGGGACTAGGCCCCGGCGAGAGGGGGCCGGAGGGAAATGAAGATGAAGTTGAAGATGCTGCTCGGTCTGATGATGTTCGGTCTGGTGTTCACCGCGTGCCCCAGTGGGGACGACGACGACTCCGCCGCTGGCGACGACGACGACGCCACGGCCGGTGACGACGACGACGCCACCGGTGGGTTCACCGCGGGGCAGTTCCAGTTCACCACCGTGGGCGTGACCGACGCGTGCACCGACGGTGCCCTGGAGGCCATCTACCTGCCCGGCGGCGCCGGCACCACCAGCGACTGGGCGTACCCCATCGAGCTGCCGGCCTTCGAGGACTGCCCGGCCCAGGTGTCCATCCAGCTCCAGGAGCCGTTCAACGACATGGACGTGACCATCGACACCCCCGGAGCGGACCAGTTCTCCATCGCCGGTGAGGAGAACCTGGGCGTCGACCTGGACCCCGACACCTACGCCGACTGCGTGGTGGACTACACCATCGACGCGCTGATCGCCCTGCAGGACAACGACAACCTGTCCGGCAGCGTGACCATGCACACGGGCAACTGGTTGGGCGACGACTGTCCGGTCGTCAACTCCGACCCCTGTGACATCGTCCTGGACATCACCGCCACGCGCCTGTAGTCCCCGTCGGACACCGCGTCTTGGCTGTCCGCGCCCCCCTGTGGGCGGCCCTGGCCGCCTTCCTCGTCGCTCTCCCGTGTGAACGCGCGTGGTCGCAAGAGGTGCGCCTGGGCGGCTACCTGTCGTCCCAGCTACAGGTGGGGTTCGACGGCTGCGGCGAGGAGGACGGGGGGTGCCGCTACCTCGACCTGCGCAACACCAACGTGGTGGGGCTGCGCCTGCGCGCGGACCTGGGCCAGAAGGTGGCCGTGCGCGCCGCGGTGGAGTTCCGAAACCTCAACTTCCCCCAGGTGGAGACCCTCGACGACACGGGGGAGCCCGAGAAGATCCAGCCCGTCCAGCTCCGCATCGACGAGGGGTACGTGGACCTGTACGGCTTCATCTTCAAGCGACTGGACCTGCGCATCGGCGCCCAGAAGATCCGCTGGGGCACGGGCGACGGCATCAACCCCACCGATCGGATCAACCCGCTGGACCTGGAAGACCCGACGGTCTTCGACCGCCGCCTCGCCACCGTGGCGGCGCTGCTGGCGTACCAGGCGGGCAAGGTGCGCATCGAGGTGGCCGTGGTACCCCTGTTCGTACCCGCCGCCCTGCCCGTGCGGGAGGTGGACTTCAGCCTCACCGACGATCCGAACGATACCTTCGACTTCGACCAGTACGCGGCCGAGGGGCAGGACATCGAACTCAACGAGGCCGAGGCGCTGCTGGAGATGCCGGCGTTCACCCTCAAGAACACGGCCGTGGCGGCGCGGGTGCTGTGGAACGGCTCGGTCGGTGACCTGGGTATCAGCTACTACCACGGCCGCGACAGCCTGCCCCAGGCCAGCGGCGAGGCGTGGTTGACCGGATTCGCCACGGACAACACCCGCATCGACGCCATGATCCCCACGGTCTACCCGGAGATCGACGTGCTGGGCGCCGAGGGCCGCATCGGCCCCTTCGGCATCCTGACGATGTGGGGCGAGGCCGCGCTGATCTTCCCCGAGCGCACCGAGGTCATCGCCTCGGAGTCCCAGCTCGAGGCGCTGGAGCGGCTCAACATCATCGACCGCGTCCCGGACCCGATCCCCACGGCCGTCACCCAGGACGGACAGGTGTACCTGCAGGCCATCGCGGGTTTGGACCTGACCTTCGACTTCGGCCTGTACGTGAACCTGCAGTACCTGCGCGGATTCCCCACCGAGCGCCGCCGCTGCGAGCAGGGCAACTACATCCTGCCCACCCTGCGCTACACCTTCCCCGGCGGCAAGGTCATCGCCCAGGCTTCCGGCGCGCTGGAGATCCGCTGCGATCGCACGCTGGGGTACATGATCTCCCCCGAGGTCTCGGTGCTGTTCGGCGACTTCGTCACCCTGGGGGTGGGTGCCACCTGGATGGGCGGCGCCGACGGGTCCTCCATGGCGTCGTTCGGCGATCTCTCGCACGTGCGGGTGTCCGCGGCCGTGGAGTTCTAGCGCGGCTGTGCGATACTCCCCTGCGGGAGGTCCAGTGCAGGCGATCGAGACGTTCGGCCCCTACGAGATCGAGGCCAACGAGCCCGCCGAGGGTCCGGTGCAGCATTCCATCGCCCGGCGCGCGCTGGGCGAGGAGATGGTGCGGCCCTGCCGCCTGCGACGGCTGAACCTGCGCTACGCCGAGGACCCGGAGACCCAGATGCGGTTGATGGAGGAGGCGCGCCTGGTCATCGGGCTGCGCCACCCGGGGATCATCGCCACCCACGACTACGGGATGATCGACGACGAGCTGTACCTCGAGGACGAGCTCGTCGAGGGCACGACCCTGGCCGAGCTCCTCAAGCGGTACAGCCCGCTGGATCAGGGGGTGGCGGTGCTGATGTGCTGTCGCCTGGCCGAGGTGCTCACCTACGTCCACACGGCCCGCAACCCTTCGGGCAGGCCCCTGAACCTGATCCACCGCAACCTCGTGCCGCGGCACGTGCACATCACCCTGCACGGGGAGACCAAGCTGTCCGGCTTCGGCATGGCCCACTTCCGCGGGCGGCTGATGCGCACGTCCCTGGGGTCGGTGCGCGACACGGTCGGCTACGTCAGCCCCGAGGACGTTCAGGGCCAGCCGCTGACCCGACGCAGCGACCTGTTCGGCCTGGGCATCATGCTGTTCGAGATGGTCACGGGTCGCGTGCCGTTCCAGGCGGCGAACGTGGCCGAGGCGCGCGATCGGGTGGTGCGCGGCGAACACCCCATGGCGCGCAGCCTGCGGCCGGATCTGTCGCCGCGGGTGGCCGATCTGATCGAGCACCTGCTGCAGCCGCGGCCCGACGACCGGCCCGCCACCGCCGCCGAGGTGTGGGAGAAGCTGTGGCAGCTGTGGCGTTCCGTGGGGCAGCCGCGGGACGAGACCTGGCTCCGATCCGTGGTCGCGGCCATCGTCCGCGGCTGATCTTCCATTCGAGCAGGGATCTTCGAGCGCCAGGGTGACGCCCGTGGGATCACTGGGCCTGGGGACGGAACTGCAGCGGCGCGGTCTGGCCGGAGCGGACGGTCACGGTCTCGTCGTGGATCCAGCCGAGCCCGGGGTTGTTGGCCTGGATCCGGTAGGTCCCTGGCGGCAGGTCCGCGTCCACCGGCGTGCGGCCGTGGGGATTGCCGTCGATCCAGACCTCGCACCAGGGGATGGAGCGGATCTGGATGGTCCCCGGGGCGACCGCGACGGGGGGAGCGGGCTCCTCGGCAGGGGCCTCCTCCGCGGCGGGCTCCTCCGGTGCGGGCTCCTCCGGAGCGGGCTCCGCCACCACTTCCTCGTGGGCCGCGGGCTCCGCCAGGACGGGCTCCGGACCTGCGTCCACCTCGCCGCCCTCCACGTCCGGGGGCTCGTCCTCGATCTCGATGATGGACTCCAGCTCCTCGTTCCCGCCTGGATCGACGGGGGCGACCGGCGAACCGAAGATGGGGAAGGTGGTCAGCGCCCAGATGCCCAGGGCCACGAGCCCGACCAGCAGCAGCGCGGCGGCCGCCACGGGGAGGCTCCAGCCCAGCAGCAGCAGCAGGCGCGGCGTCCGACGCCGCAGGGTCGTGTCCTCGCGCGGGCCCACGAGGGTAGGGCTGGACGGCGCGTCGGTGGTCGCGACGGGGTCGTCGATCACCTCCACGGGGTGCGCCGGCGCCGTGGCCGTCTGCGGGCCGAGCTGGGCCACGTTGGCGTCGGTGCTGCGCGACATTTCCGCGGCTTCGATCTCGATCTCCAGGGGGTCCTCGGCCGGCGTCAGCCCGAGCATGCCCAGGAACTGGGTCGCCAGCAGGGGAGGGGGGCGCTCCACGGCGCCGTGGAAGTAGGCGTTGAGCTGCTCGACGAGCTCGATGGGGTGGGCGTAGCGGTCCTCGGGGCGCTTGGCCAGGCAGCGCTCGACGATGCCGTTGAGGCGCGGGTGCAGACGCTCCCGAACGTCGAGCAGCGAGGACGGCTCCTGACTCAACACGAGGTTGAACGTCTCGTACTCGGAGCCGCCCTGGAACGGCCGCTCGCCTGCCAGCAGCTCGTACGCCACCGATCCCAGCGCGAACAGATCGCTGCGGATGTCGATGTGGTCGCCGCGGATCTGCTCGGGCGACATGTAGGCGAACTTGCCCACGAAATAACCGGCGCGGGTCTGGGTCTCCCGCTGCGAGGCCTTGGCGACCCCGAAGTCGATGAGACGGACCACACCTTCGCGGGACACCAGGACGTTGGACGGGCTGATGTCCCGGTGGACCAGATCCAGGGGTTCGCCGTCGTCGCTCTGGGCGTCGGCCATGTACGCCAGCGCCGAGGCGATACCGAAGATGAAGTAGGCCGCGACCTCCTGGGGGATCTCGAAGCCGCGCTGGCGGCAGTGGTAGATCACCGACGACAGGTTGTGGCCGTCCACCTCCTCCATGACCATGTAGTGGTGGCCGTCGATCTCCCGGTAGTCCAGGACGCGCGCGATGTTGCTGTGCCGCAACTTCAGACCCAGGCGGGCCTCGTCGCGGAAGCGAGAGACCAGCTCCGCCACCTCCAGGTGCTGGGGCAGCATGTGCTTGACCACCAGCCGCGCACGTCCGCCCTGGGGGTAGTGCTTCTCCCCCTTGAAGAGCTCGGCCATGCCGCCGAGGGCAAACCTCTTGGGCGACGTGACGCCGAGCTCGGACGGCAGTTGGACGACGACGGACAACGGTGCTCCCTCGGGCTCCGGTGGGGACACTTCTCCCTGTCCCCACACGTTGCCCAATCTCCCATCGTAACAGCCTGAGGGCACCTGTGACAGGAGGGGGTTGTGATGATCGGCAGGCTCGAGGGGCCGCCGTCCCGTGGGCTCCTCCGTGGTACGATGGCCGTCCATGTGGGACAAGCCGAGAATCCCCGGGCTGGCTGCGATCGTTGCGTTGATCTGCGTTCCTGCGGCTGCGACCGGGGCCACCCGCGTGCTGGTGCTGGATGCGGGGGATCCCCCCGGCGCCAGCCTGGTCGAGCCCGCCGTGGAGGAGCTGCAGCAGATCCCCGGGTGGACGGCCCTCGGTCCCGAATTCGTCTCCCATCTGGACACACCCGCCGTCTCCACCGACGATCCGGCGCTCTCCGGGATCGACGATCTGCTGGAGCGGGCCGAGGGACGGTACGGCGAGTTCGACACGGCCGGGGCTCTCTCCGCGCTGGATGAGGCTGCGCAGGCCGTGGTCGCCCTGGCCGATGGGGAGCACGGCCCCCTGCTGGTGAGGTTCCACTGGCTGTACGCACAGATCGCCCTGGTGGAGGGACAGACCGCGGTCTGTGACGCCCACCTGCGCGAGATCATCGCGGTTCAGCCCTGGTGGGAGCCGCCCGTCGGTTACCTGACACCCGAGGCGGAGGAGGCGTTCGCCACGCGCCAGGAGGCTGCCCTCGCGGCGGCGGCCTCCCTGGAGACGGCGCACCTGCCGCCGGACGTGGAGGTGGTCGTCGACGGCTTCGTCGTCCCGCGTGGGCGGCCTGTCCCGCTGACGGCCGGCATCCACATGGTCCGGACGCAGCGCCCGGGGTTCCAGCTGCTGAGGCGCTGGTACGAGTTCAAGGCCGGGCAGACGCTGGGCGCGGCGCCTCCGTCCGCGCCCGTGTGGGACGAGGAGCTGCGCGCGCGGGTTCGAGGCGCCCTGGCCGAGTCGGACGCGCGACGGTGCGCCGTGGCCGTGGGCCACCTGGCCCGCCACGCCAGCGCCGATCTCGTCGTGGTCGTCGTCCCGGGAGCGGGGTACACGGTGCGCGCGGCGGCCGTGGTGCCCGGAGCGGAGACCTGGCGGCTCAGGCCCACGGAGGTGGCCGTCGAGGACCTCGCCGGGCGGGTCGCGGGCAGCCGCGGCTCGGCGGGCGCCCGGGGCACGCTGGTCGCCGGGGTGGGCGGGGCGATCCGGGTGGTCGCGCCCTCGGATCGCTGGACCGCCGCCGGGGGCGGCCTGGCCCTGAATCTGGGCGGTGGTGTGCTCCTCGGCGACGTGATCGAGCTGCGCGGCGTCGTCGCGCTGTCGGTGGTGGGGCCCACGGCCCTGGAGACCCCGTCCGGCGTCGACGGCGCGGACCTGGTCCAGCGTGGGCTGTCGTTGCGCGGCGGCGGCCTGTGTGGGCCGCGCATCCCCCTGGGGCGGAGCGCCTACCTGTGGGTCGGCGGCGGTGGCGGCGTGGCCTTCGTCTCCCTCGCCCATGACGGCGGTGACGGAACGGCCGCGGACACCCACGCCCCGGGCGGGTACGTGCAGGGCTCGGTGGCGGCGGGCCTCTCGCCGGCGGAGGGCATCACATTCGGCCCCAGCCTGTCGCTGGTCCACGCCTTCGTGCAACTGAACGCCCCCGTGGAGAGCGGCCCGCCGACACTGGCCAGCACCGCGGACGGGTACACCACGCTCCAGATGGGCCTGCGGTTCAGCTATACGCGGTAGTCCGGGGTGCGCCGGCGATCACTGGACCAGCAGGCCGCCCTCGATGAGCATCCACAGCCCCGGATCCCCCTCGACCGAGATCTGCAGGTCGGTCACGGCCAGGGTCTTGTTTTGGAAGAAGTCGATGTCGGCGAGCTCGCTCAGCTCGGTCTCGGGCAGCGGGAACCCCGGGAAGGCCGTGTTGGACTGGGCCAGCATGGGCGGGATGATCAGCCTCACCAGGGCGGCCAGGTCGCCGGGATCGAGCTCCTTGGGGTAGTCGATGACCCCGACCCCGAGCACCAGTTCGGCGGGGCGGTCGTCCATCTCGATCTTCAGCGAGCCGTCCTCGGCGACGATGGTGTTGGCGCCGCCCTTGAGGTTGAGGGAGTAGTCCTGGGTGATGCCGTCGGTGCGCGTGATGCGCGACCGGACCTCGCCGATGCCCACGTCGTAGGCGAATCCCTCGGTGTCCGTGGCGGTCATGACCATGGGCAGGTTCATGTCCACGGCGAGCTCGGCCACCGGGCCCAGCGGCGGCGGGATATCACCCGCGCCCATCTCCACCAGCTCCGCCTCGACGAAGCTCCACCCGGACAGCGCGCCGGCATACCACAGGGTGAAGAACAGCTGATTGATGAAGTCGTCGTCCACCGCCATGTTCAGCGGCGAGCCCGAGAACGGCACGGCGGGCGTCGCCCCGTCGGTGATCAACGATCCGGCCCACTCGGGCATCTCGAAGGCCACCTCGGCGGTGGTGCGACCGTCCAGCCAGAAGGTGATGCCGCTGTCGGAGACCTGGAGGTCGCCCAGGTCGATCTGCAGCGTGACCGGGTTCTCCTCGCCGAAGTCCATGTCCACGGCAAAGGCCTGGAGGAACTCCTCCATGAACGTGCCGACCATCTCCTGGGCGGTCTCCTGCAGCGACTCCTCCACGTACTCCTGAGCCAGGTCGGAGATGTAGGGTTCGAGGAAGCCCGGGACGTAGTCCACCTGCAGGTAGAAGTCTTGCAGCGTCACGGCCACGTGGGGCACGTCCACCATCACCTGGCCGCCGACCACCGAGATCTCCATGTCCGTGACGACGACGGCGGGATCGGCCCACATCTCGCCGGAGACCGAGACCCAATCCCACATGCCGGTGCCCGCGGCGTCGAAGGTGACGTAGAGGTCGGCCAGGCTCAGCGAGGTGGACAGCACGCCCGGGTGGGGGGTGATGTCCACGCTGGCCGCGCCCACCTCGAGGCTCGTCGGCGTGAGCACGACGTAATCGCTGGTCATGGGCGTGAGCAGCCCGTCGAAGGTGCTGGGATCCTCCAGCAGCCCCTCGAGCAGGGTGGCCGTGTCGTCGAGGTCGGGGTTGTCGTCGTCCAGCAGCTCGGCGGACGCGTGGATCACGGCCACGTCGTACAGCTGGTCCGCAGGCCCCTGGGTGGGGCCGTAGTGGAAACCGACGGACTCCACGGCGCGTTCGCCGTCCGTGTCCTCGACCCGCAGGTTGACCACGTTGATGCCGTCGATGGACGGGTAGTCGTAGGTGAAGTGGCCCCCGCCGTCCATGTCCACCTCGACGTCGTTGACCTTCAGCAGGGAGAGGGGGGCGTCGCCGGGGATGCATTGACCCGCGATCACCACGGTGGAGCCGGCGGGCTGGAAGGTGGCCCGGGCCGGGCGTTCGAGCTGGATCTGAGGCAACACCGGCGGCGGCGGCAGGGCGTCGTCGTCGTCGTCCGCGGCGACGGTGTCGTCGTCGTCGTCACCGCCCTCGGGCGGATCCGGCGCGCACCCCAGCCAGACCATCGCGGCCAGCAGACCGATTGTTCTTGCCCAGGCGATTCCCATTGGAGTAGTTTCCGAACGGCTCAAGCATAGCACGCTGCGTGCGCGCACATGCGAGGGCTTTCGGGAGGAGGGCAGACCCATGCTGTGGCACGAAGTCCAGGGCGCGCTGGTCATCTCCACGCTCATCCTCGCGTTGTTCGTGGTCGCCGAGGTCATCCACCGGACCTTCGACATCCCCACCGAGCGCACCCGCAAGCTCACCCACGTGGGCGCGGGGTTCGTGGTCCTGGCGATCCCGCTGCTGCTGAACTCCCACTGGACCGTGCTGGTGCTGGCGTCGGCCTTCTTCGGCCTGCTCGCCATCGGCAAGGTCACCGGGCTGCTGGGCTCCATCCACAAGATCAAGCGTCGCTCCGGCGGCGCCTACTACTACCCCTTTGCCGTGTACTTCGTCTACGTGCTCGCCGACGGCGACGTGTGGATGTACATGGTGCCCATCCTGGTCATGGCCCTGTCGGACACGGCCGCGGCCCTGGTGGGGCAGCGCTACGGCCACTCGGCCTACCGTGTGCTCGACGGGCACCGCTCCTTGCAGGGCTCGGCCACGTTCCTCGGGCTGACCTTCGTGGTGCTGCTGGTGGCCTTCGGCGTGTCGGCGCGCGCCGGCTGGCCCGCGTTGCTGCTGGTCACGCTCGTGGTCGCCGTCGTCGCCACGGCCGTCGAGGCGGTCTCCGTACGCGGGGCCGACAACCTGTTCATCCCCCTGGCCGTGTGGTTCATGCTCGACCGCACCCTCGCCCAGCCCCTGGAGGCCATGGGCGCGTGGATGCTCGGCATGGCCGCCGTGCTGACCCTGTGCCTGCTCGCCGCCCGGTTCGCCCGGCTGTCCGTCTCCGGGCTGATCCTGTGCTTCCTGGTCGGCTCGCTGGCCTGGGGCCTGGGCGGCCTGACGTGGTTCCTGCCGCTCGCAGCGCTGCTGACCATCACCGCCCTGGGCCGCCGCCTGCTGCCGGCGCGGGGCCGCGAGCTGGACCTCGAGGCCCTCTTCCCGGTCACCGTCATCGGGCTCGCCCTGGTGTTGCTGCACGCCTCCACCGGCCTCGACGCCCTGTACATCCCCTACGTGGCCTCCATGGTCGGCGCCGCTCTGGCCGCCGCCGCGCTGCCCGCCGGGCGCACCATGGCCATGCCGGCCGGCGCTTCCGCCGCCGCTCTTGCCTGGATCGTCGTGTAGCGATACCGTCCGTGTTTCCGTCTCAACCGAGGAGAATCGCCATGAAGACCGCACGACTGCTGTGCCTGCTGCCCCTGATCGCCTCCCTCGCCCTGCTGCCCGGCTGCCTGGTCAAGAAGAAGGACCTCGACGCGGCCCTGGCCACCATCGCCGACCAGGAGACCGAGCTCGACGGGCTCGCCGCCCAGCTCGACGACTGCGAGGCATCGCTCGAGCAGTGTCGGGGCGACCTCGAGCGCAAGCAGGGTGAACTCGACGCCTGCGACGCCCGCGCGGCCGAGCTGACCACCGAACGCGACGGCCTCGCCGCCGAAGGGGAGGCGCTGCGTCAGGCCCTGAAGAAGCGCGGCGCCGACCTCTCCCGCATCACCCGCGAGGCCGACATGCTGTCCCAGAGCCTGACCGAGACCCGCAAGGCCATGGAGGAGATGCGCGCCCGCGAGGCCGCCGCCGAGGAGCGAAACCGCATCTTCGCCCAGCTGCTGGACCGCTTCCAGGAGATGATCGACGCCGGCACGCTGGACGTCAGCATCGAGGACGGCCGCATCGTCATCAACCTCAAGCAGGACATCCTCTTCGACTCCGGCTCCGACAAGGTCGGCGACGAGGGCAAGGAGACGCTGCTCGAGGTCGCCGCCGCCCTCGCCGAGCTCCCCGACCGCTCCTTCCAGGTCGAGGGCCACACCGACAACGTCCCCATCCAGACCGCCCGCTTCCCGTCCAACTGGGAGCTCTCCACCGCCCGCGCCACCTCCGTGGTCAAGATCCTCGTCGAGGGCTCCGTCCTGCCCGCCAACGTCTCCGCCGCCGGCTTCGGCGAGTTCCGCCCCCGCGCCGACAACGAGACCGACGAGGGCAAGGCCCTCAACCGCCGCATCGAGATCATCATGGTGCCGGCGCTGCAGCAGCTACCCGACCCGGACGAGGTCTGATCAGACTCCCACACTCATCGACCGTCCCCAGCACGGCGCGCTCTCGATCAACGTCATCTCCGCCGTCCCGCCGGTGAACATGGCCGTGGCCACGGTCACGCCGGGCACCTCGTCGTCGGGTTGACGGCAGACCTTGCAAGGCTCGCCGGAGCGGTCGGCGAGCAGGTCGAGGAGGTCCTGCTTCGACGCGGGGGTCTTCTCGGCGGTCAGGCGGGTCAGGGCCTCCATGCGGGGACCGGTGGAGCGGTCGAAGTAGGTGAGGTTCTCGGGCAGGCCCTGCATGGCGTCGTGGAGGAGGTGGTTGGTGTGGAGGTGGACGCCGTCCACGGCGAGGGTGTCGTGGCGGTCGGGGGGCCAGGTCTCGATGGAGAGCAGGCGGCGATCGGTCACCGAGCCGATGTTGTGGTGCCAGGGGAAGGCGCGGCCGGGCACGCTGACGAGCTGCTCGGCCTCGTCGAGGCTGGCGGCCTCGGCCACGGCGCGGCCGGTGAAGTAGCGCGGGATGCCGGTGCCCACCTCGGTGCACGAGATGAAGTTGGTGCACTGGCAGATCCCCGCCGAGTTGATGCCGGGGGCGTTGCCGATGAGGTTGCCGGGGTACACCAGGTAGGCGAACGCGACGCCCGAGGGCGGCACGGCCTTGATCACGGTCATGCGGCCGAAGTACGCGGCGTTGCCGTCCTCGTTGTGCGCCAGGGCGAACCCGTCCGGCCCGGCCAGCCCCACCGTCGAGCAGCCCGCGGCCTGCGTGATGGCGTGGATCTCGGAGCGGCAGTTCCACGCGAACATGAGGTCCGCCGCGACGTTGGCTCCCTCGGCCATCCCTTCGACCTCTTCGAGCAGGTGCGGCCAGGTGCCCGCCACGGCCTCGCGGAACCCCGCGATCCTCCCCCACATCGGCCCCCTCATCGCCGCCTCGCAGGCCTGGAGCGCCCTGTCCTGCGCCCCCATCACGTGGGCGATGTCCCCGCGCAGCGCCTCGCCCATGGCCCGGCCGAGATCGCGGTAGGAGACCTCGCCGAGATCGACGACGCGGAACGGCGACGGTTCCTCGACCGGGACCGAGCGGGCCAGCGCGGGCAGGCCGACGAAGGTCGCTGCTGTGGCCGCGCCGAGTCCCTGGATGACCTGACGGCGACTGAGTGGATCCATGGTTCCTCCGCTGGGGCCGTGACTGCTTCGCGTCACAGACGCTGGGCGGCCACGATGATCACCGGGTCCTGGGGTACGTCATCGTATCCCCCCACGGACTCGGTGGGGACCGCGGCGATGGTGTCGAGCACGTCGAGGCCCTCGATCAGCTCACCGAAGACCGCGTACCCGGGCGGATATGCGCCGTCGATGTCCAGGAACTCGTTGTCCACATCATTGTCTCCGGCACCATACCCCCGAACAACCGGGAATGGGACGCCAGTTGCGCCGTATCGGTGAGGTGCAGTTCGCGGTGGATGACCAGTCGTTGACTGGGTGGCAGCCGCGGCCTACGGTGGTCCCAGTCGGCTCAGGAGGATTCGCGTGTCTGAAGTCGAAGGTGGTGGGGAAGCCCAGCAACAAATATCCGGGTTCAAGCGGCTGGTGGTCGTGATCGGGGCGCCCACGGCGGTGTTCTCCGACATCGCCCGCAAGCCGTCGTTCGTCGCCGTGTTGCTCGCGGCCACGCTGATCGTGACCGGAAGCAGCGTGCTGCTCATGTCGCGGGTCTCGAACCTGGGGGACTCGGTGCGGGCCCAGCTCGAAGAGCAGGAGCACATGTCCGAGGCGGACATCGAGATGGCGGTGGAGTGGAGCGAGAAGCTCGCGTGGGTCAATCCCGTGCTCAACGTCGTGGTGCTGCCCATCACCCTGGCCATCATCGGGCTGGTGTTCTTCCTGGGCCTCAAGATCGCGGGAACCCAGGCGCGCGTCGGCCCCACGTTGTCGGCGACCTTCCATGCATACTGGCCGCCGACGCTGATCAAGTCGCTCCTGGCCGTGGTGCTCGTCCTGGTCAAGGGCGAGGTGACGGTCGAACAGCTGGTGACGCTGGTCAAGTCAAACCCCGCGGCCCTGCTGCCGGAGGACTCGGCGCCCGCCCTGGTCGCGCTGCTGGGCTCGATCGACCTGTTCAACATCTGGACCGTGGGCCTGGCCACGCTGGGGCTGGCGATCGTGGGCAAGACCTCCGTCGCGAGGGCGCTGGTGGTGGTCGGCGTGCCGTGGATGTTGTTCATCGTGCTGAAGGTGGGCTCGGCGGCCCTGTTCGGATGAGGAGATCATGAAGGGGTCCATCAAGAAGGCGCTGATCGCCAGCGGGATCGTGGCCGGCATCGTCGTCGTCACCGTGGCCAGCCTGGTGGACTCGGGCGGGGGCGGCGTCGCCGTGGACACCGAGCCGGCGCGGGCGAGGGCCATCACGTCCCGGGTCAAGGGGACGGGCGAGATCACACCGGAGCGCAAGGTGGACATCTCGGCCAAGGTCACCGGCGAGATCGTCGAGTTGCCCGTGCGCGAGGGGGAGGCGGTCCAGGAGGGGGACCTGCTGGTGCAGCTGGAGCGGGATATCTACGAGGCCACGCGGGACGAGGCCATGGCCGCCCTGCGCCAGGCCGAGGTGGCCATCGAGAGCCTGACGGTGCGTCGGGAGGTGGCTGATCGAAGCCTCGTGCGCGTCCAGGCCCTGTACGACAAGGGATTCGCCAGCCTCGAGGAGCTGGAGGCCGCGCAGACGGAACAGGACCTGCTGGCCGTGGAGTTGCAGGCCCAGCAGCACGCCGTCGCGCAGGCCCGGTCGGCGGCCGAGCGCGCCGTGGACAACCTGGCGCAGACGACCATCCGCGCCCCCATGAGCGGGACGGTCATCCGCCTGGACCAGGAGGCGGGGGAGACCGTCGTCGCCGGAACCACCAACCTGCCCGGCTCGGTGATCATGACCGTGGCGGACATGAGCCAGCTGCTCGCCACGGTCCACGTGCCCGAGGTGGCCGTGGTGGACCTGGCCCTGGACCAGGAGGCGGACATCGTGGTCGACGCCCTGGGCGAGGACGAGGTCCAGCACGGCCGCGTGGTCTACATCGCCATGTCCGGCCAGGAGGACCCGGCGCTGGGCGTGATCCGGTTCAAGGTCAAGGTCGCGTTGACCGACCCGCACCCGTCCATCCGCCCGGCGATGACGGCTCGCGTGAACATCCTCACCGCCCGCGGCGAGGATGTGCTGTCCGTGCCCATACAGGCCGTGGTGAAGCGGCCCCTGGACGACGATGGCGCCGAGATCACGGGCGACGAGGCGGAGGACGTGCGTGAGCGGGAGGTGGTCTACGTCGTCGAGGAGGACCGGGTCCGCGCACGGCCGGTGACCTCGGGGATCTTCGACGAACTCCACGTGGAGGTGGAGGGGGGGCTGGTCCTCGGGGACGAGGTGGTCGTCGGGCCATACAAGGTCCTCAAGGACCTCCACGACGGCGATGTCGTCGAGCCCCGGCCGGCGGAGGTCGAGCCGGAGGCAGGCGACCCGGACGCGGACGACGAGGACGGGCAAGCGCCGGGCTGATGCTGATCCGTACCCACGAGCTGCGCAAGATCTACCCCATGGGCGACGAGGAGGTGGCCGCCCTGGACGGCGTGGATCTGTCCATCGACAAGGGGGAGTACGTGGCCGTGATGGGGGCGTCCGGATCGGGCAAGTCCACGCTGATGAACCTGCTGGGGTGCCTGGATACGCCCACCTCGGGCACCTACGCGCTGAACGACCGCGAGGTCTCCGGCCTCGACGACGATGAGCTCGCCCGCATCCGCAACCAGGAGATCGGGTTCATCTTCCAGACCTTCAACCTGCTGTCGAGGGTGTCCGCCCTGGAGAACGTCGAGCTGCCGCTGACCTACGCCAGGATCTCCCGCGCCGAGCGCCGCGAGCGTGCCCGCGAAGCCCTGGAGCGGGTGGGGCTCGGCGACCGCGTGACCCACCACCCCAACGAACTCTCCGGGGGACAGCGCCAGCGGGTGGCCGCGGCCCGCGCCCTGGTCAACCGCCCCTCGATCCTGCTGGCGGACGAACCCACCGGCAACCTGGACTCCCGCACCTCCGACGAGATCATGGCGCTGCTCGACGATCTGCATCGCCAGGACAACACCATCATCCTGGTCACCCACGAGGACGACATCGCCCGCCACGCCGGGCGTATCCTGCGCATGCACGACGGCAAGGTGGTGGAGGACGCCGCGGTCTCCAGGGGAGGTCCGGCGCCGTGATCTGGGAGAACATCGGCATCGCCCTGCGGGCCATCCGGGCCAACACGATGCGGTCGATCCTCACCACGCTGGGGATCATCATCGGCGTGGCCGCGGTCATCGCCGTGGTCTCCGTCGTCCAGGGGCTCGACCACGTGGTCACGGAGATGTTCGAGGACGTGGGCGGCACGTACATCACGGTCATCGCCTACCCGGACCCCAACAACCCCGACATGGCCGGCCGGGAGACGACCCTGACCTACGAAGACGGCCTCGCGGTGATGGAGCAGGCCACGACGCTGTCGTACTTCAACCCCGAGTTCGTGCGTGGGTCCCGCGCCAGCTACCGCGGCAAGACACGCACCTTCACCCTGCTGGGGGTCGGTCCGTACCACCAGGAGGTGTCCAGCCACTGGGTCGAGCGGGGACGCTTCTTCTCCCAGCTGGACCTGGACCGGCGCGCCAGCGTCTGTCTCGTGGGCACCG
This sequence comes from uncultured Rickettsiales bacterium, assembly GCA_964558555.1. Classification (GTDB taxonomy): domain Bacteria; phylum Myxococcota_A; class UBA796; order UBA9615; family CAYRNR01; genus CAYRNR01. The sequence continues at coordinate 50,157 of CAZLEO010000022.1, forward strand.
AGGTGATCGAGGAGCTGGACCTGGGGACGAAGGCCATCGGCGCCGAGATCACCCTCGACGGAGGCTCCTACACGGTCATCGGTGTCATGGAGCAGCAGGGCCAGATGCTGGGCCAGGACCAGGACAGGCTCGTGCTGATCCCGATCACCACCGCTGCGCAGCAGTACGGTCGGGACGCGATGAAGCAGCTCAACCTGAACTTCCAGGCCACCAGCGCCGAGGAGACCGAGCTGGCCAAGGAGCAGATCACCGCGGTGTTGCGCGACCGCCACGACGTCCCCGAGGGCGCGGACCCGGACTTCCTGGTGCTGCTGCAGCAGGAGATCCTCGACAGCATCTCCGAGGTCCTGGACACGGTGACCGCCGTGGTCGCGGCCGTCGTCGGTATCGCCCTGCTCGTCGGCGGCATCGGCATCATGAACATCATGCTCGTGTCCGTCACCGAACGGACGCGTGAGATCGGCATACGCAAGGCCGTGGGAGCCCGGCGGTCGGACATCCTGGTGCAGTTCCTGGTCGAGGCCGTCACCCTGTGCCTGATCGGCGGTGTCCTGGGCGTGGCCGCCGGCGCCGCGCTGGGTATCCTCGCGGCCAGACTGATCCCCAACTTCCCTCCCGCCCACGTGCCGCTGTGGGCCGTGGCCGTGGCCTTTGCCTTCACCGCGCTGGTCGGTGTCGTCTTCGGCACCTACCCCGCCGCCCGAGCCGCCTCCCTCGATCCCATCGACGCCCTTCGCTACGAGTGAGGATTGCTGCCTACGGCAGCTCCACCTTCCGCACGTGCGCCCCGTGCAGGTCCAGCACGAGCAGGTGGTCGTCCACGACGAGGATGTCGGTGGGGGTGGGGAACGTCGCCTCGGCCAGGGGGCCGTCGGCGGGGTCCATGGTGTCGGGATCGCCGGTGAGGGTGGTGACGTGGTTGGTCAGGGGGTCGAAGACGCGGATGGTGTGGCCGTCGTAGTCGGCGACGTAGACGAGGCCGGTGGCCGGGTCCGCGTCGAGGCCCTTGGGGCGGTCGAAGCGGGCCTGGGTGCCGATGGCATCGACGGAGTCGCACTGGTTGGGGGTGCCGGCGACGACCACGGCGTCGCCCGACTGCAGCGGGACGGCGACGAGGGTGCAGCGGGAGTAGTCGGAGAGGAAGAGGTTGCCGGCGCCGTCGGCGGCCATGCCCTCGGGGTTGCCCAGCGGATTACCGGGGGTGAAGCGGGACAGCAGGGTGGTGACCTCGAGGGTGTCGGGGTCGAGGCGGCGGACGCCGGCGTTGCCGGAGTCCAGCACGTACAGCAGGCCGTCCTCGGCCAGGACGATACCCCGGGGGTTGTTGAACAGGGCCTGGGTGCCGACGCCGTCGGCGTCCCCGGCGGCCATGGCCTGGCCGGCCACGGTGACCACCTCGGTGGTGGCGGCGTCCACGGTGCGGATGGTGTTCGAGGGGATCTCGGTGACGAAGAGGCGGCCGTCCACCCAGGCGGCGCCGGTGACGGTCATGAAGCGGGCGTCCTCGCCCACGCCGTCCACGTGGTCGTACTCCAGGGGGGCGCCGGCCACGGTGGCGACCTCGGCGGTGTCGATGTCCAGGGTGCGGACCTGCAGGTTGGACGAGTCGGCGATCCACACGGTGGAGCCGTCGCCGCGCACCAGGGCGCGGGGCTCGGTGAGGCGCGCGTCAATGCCGACGCCGTCGATGGAGCCGGTGTTGCCCACCGTCCCGGCGGGGGTGCTGACCGTACCGGCGTCCATGTCGACGTGACGCAGGCAGTGACCGCCCGGATCCATGACGTACAGGTCGCCCGCGGCGTCGGAGGTCAGGCCGATGGGCCAGCTGAACGAGGACTGGTCGGCGGGGCCGTCGGCGTTGCCGTTGACCCCGAAGCCGGCGAGGGTGGTCACGGCGCCGGTGACGAGGTCCATGGCGCGCACGCCGTCGTTGTCCGAGTCCGTGGCGTACAGCACGTCGCCGATCAGCTCGAGGCCGCTGGGCTCGCTGAAGCGGGACGCCAGCCCCACGTCGTCCACGTAGCCGGGCTCGTCGCCGTCGGGCGCGCCGAACACGGTCTCGAGGTCGCCCGTGGCCACGTCGATGCGGCGGATGTTGTCGCCGTTGCGATCGGCATAGTAGATGAAGCCGTCGGGGTGGTAGACGAGGTCGCGGGGGCGGCCGATGCGGCCGGTGGCCGGCGGGCCGTCCTCGACCCAGCACTGGCCGTTGACGCCGGCGAGGATGCCGGAGTCGCCGGTGTCGGTGTCCACCCAACGGATGGAGCAGCCGAGGATATCGCTGAAGTACAGGGTGGTGCCCTCGCCGAACGCCACGTCGAACAGCTCGTCGGCGAGCACGGGGCCGTTGTGATCCTCCACGGTGGCGACGATGCCGGTGGCCGGCTCGACCACGCGGATGCGGCCGTTGTCCCGGTCGGCCACGTACAGCAGGCCGTCGGGACCCACCTCGAGCCCGCACGGGAAGTTGAACATGGGATCGCCGCCGCCGGTGTCCACGTAGCCGGCCTCGCCCGGCCGGCCCACCAGGGTCGTGACCTCGGCGGTGTCGGGATCGAAGACGCGGATGGCGTGATCCCAGCCGCCGCCGATGAACACCAGCCCGTCGTGCCAGGTCACCCCGTAGGGGTGGAAGAAGCGCGCCGCGTCGCCGAAGCCGTCGGAGAGACCGGGACCGCCAGGGGAGCCGGCGAAGGTGGTGACCTGGGGATCGCCGGTGACGTCGTCGTCATCGTCGTCGTCCCCGGTGGTGTCGTCGTCGTCATCGTCGGTCGTGGTGTCGTCGTCGCCCGCCGTGGTGTCGTCGTCGTCCCCGGGGGCGGAG
>CAZLEO010000023.1:0-52328 GCA_964558555.1 uncultured Rickettsiales bacterium
TCCGGTACGGGGATGACGAGCGGCCGGCACCGTTTTGGATGGAGAAACCGATACGAGTGTAGCGGGAGCCAGACGGAGTGCCAGGGACTTCACTGGGACTTCACTGGGGACTTCACTGGGGATTTCACGGGAGTCAACCGCCCGCTCGTCTATCCTCCCGGCTGTGCCACACCCGGATCACCACCGGGTTGTCGTCCCCATCCAGGCGATACCGCAACACGTAGGCTCCCACCCCGAACGGGACGAACCACTCGCGTCGATCGTCATCCAGGCGCTTGCCGATCCGCGGGTGCTCTTCGAGGTGATCCGCGCCTTCGAGAATGGCCGTCGCGGCGCGCTGCGCGGCGGCCGGGCTGACCTCTCGCAGGAAGCGGTGCAGGCGTTGGAGATCGTCGAGGGCTTCGGGGAGCCACCTCAGCTTGGGCATTCTTCGTCCTGGCCGTCTGCGAGGGCCCCGAGCCAGTCGCGGACGCGGTCGTGGTCCACGGCCTCGCCGGTCAGGGCGTAGCGCTCCCAGCGCGCCTCGTCCTCGGCGCGCTCTTTCTCGACGAACTCCTCGTGGGAGAGGTACTCGGAGATGGCCTCCTTGACGAGCCAGTGGGGGGTGCGGTTGCGGGCCTCGGCGAGGGCCTTGAGGCGTCGGCGGGTCTCGTCGTCGATCTTGACGCCGATGGTCTTGGAGCCCATGGGTTCTCCTGGGTTGCGACAAGTATAACCCGGAGGACAGGGTGCTGGAAGTGTCAGGCGATCCGGATCTGCAGGCAATCACCGACGCGGTCGACCGGGTGGGTCTCGAGGTCCCCGCGGGCCGATCCGCTGAGCTTCGTTCCGTCGTAGTCGTAGGTCGACTGCATCGTCGTGCAGCACCGCACCTTGGGCTCGCCCGGCACGGGGTCGATGCGCCAGCCGGCGCAGGCGCAGCGGTTGGTGTACGCGCGGAAGGTGCCGTCCAGGCCGTGCACGACCAGCAGCCGATCGGGCAGGTCCGCCGACTCGAGGCGTAGCGCCGATCCCGGCGCCGCCAACTCCGTGGCCCTGGACAGGTCCACCTCGACCACGCCGTCGCCCGGCGTGAAGCAACCGTCGTCAGACGGGAGGGGGGATACGGGGAGCCCGAAGAGGCGCTTCAGCACGGCCATGGTTCGTCCTCTCCGGTCGAGCTACCCATCCAGATCCAGCACGAACTCGTCCATCAGCGTGCCGTCCTGTCGGATGGTGGTCATCGTCAGCACGCGGTCGGTGATCTCGATGATGCAGATGTGGAACTCGGCCTCGGTGTAGGCCGTGAACCAATCCCCGGTGAACGAGTACAGCAGCGCGCCGGCGCCGCCGGTGGTGACGTAGGTGGTGCCGTCGGCGGGGTTGTCGACGACCGCATCGGCGCGCAGGGGCAGGGATCGCTCGTAGCCGTGATCGTGGCCGGAGAACACCAGGTGAACGCCGTGGGTGTCGAGGACCGGCGCGATCTTGCCCTGGAGGTTGGTGGTGCTGCCGTGGCTGCCGGACGAGTAGACGGGCTGATGGCAGGCCACGGCCTTGAACGTGGCCGAGGTCTGGGCGAGGTCCTGGTCGAGCCAGATGGCCTGGTCCTCGATGGTCTGCAGGTCGCGGCTGTCGTTGAGCACGGCCAGGTACAGGGGGCCGATCTCGAGGGAGAACCACTCCTCGTTGTCCGGCGAGGCGACCATGCCGAAGAACTCCTCGCTGAGGCCCTCGTGGTTCCCGTGGACCGAGACCACCGGCATGGTGGCGAACTCGGGGACGGCGTCGTAGTAGTCGGTCCAGTCGGGGATCCACGAGCCACCGTTGACCATGTCGCCGGTGTGGACGAACAGCTCAGGGCCGTAGGGCATGGCCAGGGCCACCAGATCGGCCAGGGTGTCGCAGCCGTTGCGCGAGTCTCCGCCGGCCACGAACGTCAGGAACTCCGCCGCCGGGTCGGGCGGGGTGTAGTCGTAGGTGTCGGAGAAGGCGCCGTCGATGCCGACGCGGTAGCGGATCGGCACGCCCGGGGCGAGGTCGCACAGGCGCGCCTCGTGCACGCGGGTCCGGTCTCCGCCCTCGGGGCCCAGCACGAACGTCGAGGCGACGCGCCGGTTGTCGCCGGGGTAGACCGTGCCCCAGTCGATGACGCCGGCGGTGGTGCACAGATCGGTCTCCCACTGCACGGACAGGCAGGTGGAGGGATCGTCGTGGTAGCTGGCGCGGACGCGCACGGGGTCGGGGTCGGCGCCGAGGCCCACGTCGGTGCACGCGGCGATGGTGGGCGCATCCGTGTCGTAGCCGCCCTGGGGCCGGTAGATGACGCCGCAGGTGAAGTCGCAGGCCGCGGAGTCGTCGTCGTCGCCGCAGGCGGAGTCGTCGTCGTCGCCAGCTTCGCTCGAGTCGTCGTCATCGTCGGTGTCCGCGGAGTCATCGTCCGCGGGGGGAGTGGCGTCGTCGTCCCCGGGGGGCGTGGTGTCGTCGTCCCCAGGCCCGGGCATGAGGTCGTCGTCGTCCTCGAGGCCCGTGGCGAACCCGTCCTGGGCGGCCTTGCAGCCGATCCAGGCCAGCAGGCACAGGGCGAGCCCGGCGGGGATCAGGCGGAGGGCGGTGCGGGGGCGGATGGAGTTCACTCGGATCTATCTTGGGGCGCCATCGCCTCCTCGACCAGATCGCAGATCACGTGCCCGACCAGGATGTGCATCTCCTGGATGCGCGCGGTGTCGTCCAGCGGCACCACGATGGGCAGATCGCTCAGGCCGGCGAGGCGCCCGCCGTCCCTTCCGGCCCACCCTATCACCGTGCAGCCCAGGTCCCGCGCCTTGTGCACGGCACGCAGCACGTTGGGGCTGTTGCCCGACGTGGAGATGGCGATGATCACGTCGCCGGCGCGGGCCAGCGCCTCCACCTGGCGCTCGAACACGCACTCGAAGCCGTAGTCGTTGGCGATGGCCGTCAGCGCCGAGGTATCCGTGGTCAGGGCGACGGCGGCGAGGCCGGGGCGCTCGCGGGTGTAGCGGCCGGACAGCTCCGCGGCGATGTGCTGGGCGTCCGCGGCGCTACCACCGTTGCCCAGCAGCAGCACCTTGCCGCCGGACTTCAGGGCATCGATGACGAGGTCGGCGGCGGCCTGCACCGCGTCGCCGAGCTGGTCCGCGACGAGGTCCAGCGCGCGGCGGTGGTCGGCGACGGCCCGGTCCCAGGGCGTGCTCATCGGATGAACCCTCCGGTGTCTTCCAGCACATCGAAGTAGCGCTTCAGCCCGTCCTCCAGCGACGTCATCTCGCGGTCGTACCCGGCGCCGCGCAGGGCGGTCAGGTCCGCCTGGGTGTAGGCCTGGTACTTGCCCTCGAGGTGGTCGGGGAAGGGGATGGTGCGCAGGTCGCCGCGGCCGGCCAGGGACTGCATGGTGCGGCCCACGTCGCCGAAGCTGCGTGCCGCGCCGGTGCCGCAGTTGAAGATGCCCGACGCGCCGCTGTCGTAGAGGTGCAGGTTGACCGCCACGGCGTCGTCCACGTGGACGAAGTCGCGCAGGAAGCCGTCGCTGCCCTCGAACAGCTTCATCTCGTCGCCGTCGCGCAGCTGGTTGAACAGGTGGAAGGCCACCGAGGCCATGGTGCCCTTGTGGGTCTCCTGGGGCCCGTAGACGTTGAAGTACCGCAGGCCCAGCACCTGGCTCTCGGCCGTGGGCAGGACGCGCCGCACGTGGTTGTCGAAGGCGAACTTGCTGAACGCGTACACGTTCAGCGGGTACTCGCTCTCGGGCTGCTCGACGAATCCGGCCCCGCCCGACCCGTACACCGCCGCCGACGACGCGTACAGGAACGGGATCCGCCGGGCCAGGGCGAAGCCCAGCAACCGCCGCGAGTAGCGGTAGTTGTTGCGCATCATGTAGCGCCCGTCGGTCTCGGTGGTGGAGCTGCAGGCGCCCTGGTGGAAGACGGCCTCCACCTCGCCCAGGGACTCCAGCGCGTCGAACAGGTCCTCCTTGTCGAGGTAGTCCGAGAACGTCAGGCGGTTGAGGTTGAGGTGCTTGGCGGCGTTGGACAGGTTGTCCACCACCAGGATGTCGTCGTGGCCCAGGCGGTTGAGCCCCGCGACGAGGTTGCTGCCGATGAAGCCGGCGCCGCCGGTGACGATGATCATTCGTCCAGCTCCTTGATCCGCTGGATCAGCGCGGTGGTGGACTTGCCCGGCACCAGCGGCACGGTGAGGATCTCACCGCCCCGCGCCAGGACGATGTCCGCCCCCACGATGGTCTCCACCGTGTAGTCCCCGCCCTTGGCCAGCACGTCGGGCTCGAGCCGGCGGATGAGGTTCTCGGGTGTGTCCTCGTCGAACAGCACCACCAGGTCCACCCAGGCCAGGGCGGACAGCAGGTAGGCGCGGTCGCCCTCGGAGTTGACCGGCCGGCTGTCGCCCTTGAGCCGCCCCACCGAGGCATCGCTGTTGAGCCCGATGATCAGCATGTCGCCCAGCGCGGCGGTGTCCTCGAGCACCTTGATGTGGCCCGCGTGCAGGATGTCGAAGCAGCCGTTGGTGAACACGACCCGCTGGCCGCGGGTGCGGCGGTCGCGCACGTGGGCCACGGCGTCGTCCAGCGACACGATCTTGTCGGTGATGCGCCGCGCCGCGGGCACGGACGAGGCGTGGTCGCGCAGCTCGTCCACGGTGGCCGTGGCGCTGCCCACCTTGCCCACCACCACCCCGGCAGCGAGGTTGGCGGCCTCGCAGGCGCCAGCGGCGTCGAGGCCCGCGGCCAGGCCCATCGCGAGCGCGGCGATGACCGTGTCGCCCGCTCCGGTGACGTCGAACACCTCGCGGGCCACGGTGGGGATGCGCCGCATGCCGGCGTCGGTGAACAGGGCCATGCCCTCCGACGACAGCGTGATCAGGCAGAATTCCAGCCCCAGGTCGCCGCGCAGGGCCTCGCCGGCCCTCTGCAGGGAGGCGTCGTCCACCAGGTCGATGCCCGCGGCCTGGGCCGCCTCGCGGCGGTTGGGGGTGATGGCGGTGGCGCCGGCGTAGCGGGCGTAGTCGGCGCCCTTGGGATCACACAGAACGGGCACGTCGCGGTCGCGCGCGAGGGCGATCACGTCCGCGAGGACCGCTGGCGAGCACACACCCTTGCCGTAGTCGGACACCACCACCACGTCCGCGCCGTCGATCTGGGCCGACACCGCCTCGACGAGCCGCCGGCGCAGGTCGTCGGTCAGGGGATGGCGCGTCTCCGAGTCGTAGCGGACCACCTGCTGGTGCGAGGCCATCAGCCGTGTCTTGGAGGTGACCTTGCGCGAGGGATCCTCCACCACGGCGTCCGCGGACGCGCCCGCCTCGGCGAGCAGGTCGCGCAGCACCGCCGCGTCGTCGCCGGCGCCGATCACCGACGCCACCCGCACCCGCGCGCCCAGGGCGCCGAGGTTGGCCACCACGTTGCCGGCGCCGCCGAGGCGCACCGCGTCCGAGCGCACGTCCACCACCTGCACCGGCGCCTCCGGAGAGATGCGGTCGCACGCGCCCCAGAGGTAGCGGTCCAGCATCAGGTCGCCCACCACCAGCACGGTCGGCTGGCTGCCGGCCAGGGCTTCGACGACGCGCAGCGGCTGATCGGGGGTGGTCATGGGGCCTCCGCAGGTCCAGTCAGGATATCACTCGCTGCCGGACAGGATGAACACCTTGCCCGACAGGAAGTCCGCCAGCCACAGGTTGCCGTGGCGATCCACCGCCCCCGGCGTCAGCGTGAACACCGCGTCGCCGAACTGGCCGCTGAGGTAGAAAGCCGAGTTGGGCGTGTCGAAGCGCACCTCGCCGTACGGGTACTCGACGCGGTGCGTGGACACCACGTGCGCGGCCGCGGTGGGGTGTTCGAAGTAGGAGATGATGATCTCGTCGGCGCCGTACCCGGTCACCACGAGGCCGTCGCGCCACGCGAACGCGTCCTGGGGGGCGCCGGGGTAGTCCCGCTCCGCGGTCCACTCGCGTCCCTTGGCCGCGCCAACCTCGCGGAACTCGCCGCGGCGGTGGTCCACCGCGAACACCGCGCCCGCCACCTGGCACAGGGCCAGGGGGCCGTCGCCCGCCTCGGTCTCCTGCACGGTCCAGTCGGTCTTGGACACCACCGACACGGTGCCCGAGTCGAAGTTGGCCACGTACAGGTTCTCGGTGTCGATCAGCAGGTCCGTGGCGTTGCGGCCCAGCTCGATCCGCTGCTCCACCTCGCCGGACTCCGGATCGATCACCTGCAGCACCGATGGGTCGTCGTCGGTCTCGCCCACACGAACCAGGTACATCCGGCCCGTACCGGGATCGAAGTCGAGGATACGCTGGGTGGTCTCCCGGACCACCTCGTCGGGCAGCTCGAACCGCTGGCGGATGTCGAGCTCGCGCACCGCGTCGCCGAGCTGCGTGATGAACTGCTTCTCGCCGCCCCAGTTGTTCTGCGGCATGTACAGGGCGCCGCGGCCGTCCACGGCCAGATCCAGGGGCTGACGCGGGATGCGGCGGTCGTACTGCTCCAGCGTCTCGGGATCGATGTTGAGGATGCCGTTGCGCGCGGCCCAGATGTACACCACCGGCCAGTACGACTGGTGCGGGCCGTACGCCAGGTAGACCTGGTCGTCCGCGCCCACGGTCGCGCGCAGGGGGTAGCGGTGGGGTAGGTCGTGGAACACCACGACGCCGTCGGCGCGCACCACGGCGTAGGACCCCTCGTTGTCGAACACCAGCATGCCGTCGCGGCCGGGCGCCTCCACCATGGCGATGGGGGCCCAGCCAGTGCGGATCTCGGCGGACTCGCCGCTGATGGGATCGAGCTTCGTCACCGCCGCGCCAAAGCAGCCGTTGACCGCCGTGGCGCCCACCGGGAAGTACAGCTGGCCGTTGGCGGTGTTGTAGGTCATCGCGAACATGTGGGGCAGGATGCCCTGGCCCTGGAAGCGCCGGATGAACCTCTGACTGGCCAGGTCGATGACCTCCACCTCGCCGTGGGCCCAGCTCCCCAGGTAGAGCCGGTCGTTGGCCGGATCGATGGCCGCGGCGTCGTTGCCGTAGGCGGGCACCGCGATGGAGCCCAGGGCGCCGCCCGCGGCAAAGTCCACCACGTGCACCGTGGCGTGGTTGTCGTAGGGCACGTACACCGTGTCGCGGCCGGGGTGGTAGGTCATGCCCACCCCCTCGGTGTACTCGGGCAGGTCCACGATCACGTCCGCGCCCTTGCGGCTCAACGCGATCTTGCCGGCCTGGATGACCTTGCGCTCCGATGTCTCGGTCACCAGGTAGATGTGCCCCGTCTGCGGGTTGGTGCCGGCGAGGTGCCAGCGGCCGCCCGGCTCGAGGTCCACATCGCGGGAGTACAGCCGCCGGCCCTTGCGCCCGTCGAACACGTGCAGCTTCGCGTCCATACCGTCGATGGCGGCGATCTGTCCGGGCCGCCGCGGATCGGGGCCGGGGATGGCCACGATGCGGCGGATGGGCGGCGGCGGGGTCTGGTTGAGGTTGACCAGCGCCTCGGAGTGGTCGAGCCAGCGCACCAGCTTCAGCTCCCCCTTGCGCGCGTCGTAGAAGCCCAGCTTGCCGGTCTCGCGGCCGCACAGGAACGCGTTGCCCGTGGCCTCGTCCACGGCCACCGACTCGAACTGGGCCTCGGTGACGAGGGTCTCGGCCGTGCCCGCGTCCGGGTCCACGATCACCAGCGCGTGGTCGGCCACGAGGTAGACCGTGCCGGTGGCCCGACGGAGGGTCAGCGCGGCGGCCTTGAGGTGCTGCAGGCCGCGGCGGCCCACGGGCACCGACGTCACCGCGTCGGTCGCACCGTCGATGAACGTCACCGACGAGCTCAGGGTGTTGGCCACCACCACCCGGTTTCGATCCGGGTCGGCCAGCACCAGCATCGGGCCGATGCCGTTGACCTCGAAGCCCGCGCGCTCGGCCAGGTCGATCTCGGTCACCGTCAGCTCGGCCCGCGCCGGGCCCGCGATCACCAGCGCCAGCAGCATCCAACTCGCGATTCGGCCCATGTCACCTCCCGTGCGCCTCGGTCGAGGCACTGCGCCACTGTGCCACATTCCCCACCCCGGTTCACGAAACCGGGCACGGAACTGCCCGATCCACGCGGCATGTCGCTTGCACAGAAGGGTGGCGTGTCCAGGGGTACTGATGAAGAATGACGCGCAGGAGGAGACGATGAAGAGAGCCATCCATATCGGAGGCGCCGTCCTGGCCGCCGGTTCCATGCTGGTCGCCACGGGCTGCTCGAACGAGCCGGAACTCGAGGCGTTCGAGAGCTGCGACGCCCTCGAGGAGTACATCGAGAAGCTCGCCTACGAGCAGTACACCTGGGACGGCGACGACGATCGCGGCACCTGGGGAGGACAGGGAGGCCTGGGCGCGCCAGAGGCCGACATGGCCGCCCCCATGGGCGACGACGACGACGCGGCTGGCTCCAACAGCCACTCGACGACCAACACCCAGGAGAGCGGCGTGGACGAGTCGGACTTCGTCAAGAACGACGGCGAGTTCATCTACGTGCTCAACGGCGAGGACCTGGCGATCATCGACGCCTGGCCCGCCGAGGAGATGGCCGAGGTCTCCCGGCTCACCCTCGAGGGTTATCCCGAGGAGCTGTACCTGGACGGCGACACCATCGCCGTGCTGACCAACCTGTACGACGAGGTGTCCCCCATGGGCGGCCGCTCCATGGACGTGCGCGACCAGGTCACCAAGATCACGGTCATCGACGTCAGCGACCGCACCGATCCCGAGGTCACCCGCGAGGTGTACGTCGAAGGCTCGCTGTACGACTCGCGCCGCGTGGAGGACCGCCTCTACCTGATCACCAACCGCGACCTGGCCGACACGCCGCTGCAGGACGACCTGTGGGGCCGCAGCCTCGACGACGACGAGGTCAAGCAAGAGGTGGAGAACCAGGCGCTCGCGGACTGGATGCCCCGCCGCGGCGTCAACACCCGCAACGGCCAGGAGTGGAACCTCGCCCAGGACGACATCTGCGGCTGCACCGACATCTACCGCCCGTCCCGCGACGGCGGCCTGAACATGATGTCCGTGCTCGCCCTGGACTACACCGTCGCCGACTCGGAGATCACCGGCACCTCGGTGATCGCCGGCACCGGCGAGGTCTACGCCACCCCCGAGAGCCTGTACCTGGCCGTGTACGAGCCCGACTCCGGCCCCTTCGGCGGTGATCGCGACTCGGCAGGCACGCGCATCCACAAGTTCGATCTGGCGGGCGGCCCGGCCCACCCGGTCTACGAGGCCAGCGGTCGCGTGGACGGCTGGACCCACGACTCGTTCGCCATGGACGAGGCCGAGGGCACTTTCCGCATCGTCACCAACAGCTACAACCACGGTGGCCTGCGCGGGAACCCGGGCAACTCCACCGGCCTGTACATGCTCGAGCAGGACGGCAACCGCCTCGACGTCATCGGCCAGACCGAGGGCATCGCCCCGGACGAGGACGTGTACGCGGTGCGGTTCACCGACGACATCGCCTACGTCGTCACGTTCATGCAGATCGACCCCCTGTTCACCATCGACCTGACCGATCCCACCAGCCCCGAGGTCCTCGGCGAGCTGGAGGTCACCGGCTACTCCACCTACATGCACCCCATCGACGAGGGCCACCTGCTCGCCGTGGGCGAGGCCGTGGACCCCGCCGGCGTCCAGATCAGCCTCTTCGACGTCACCGACCTGACCGACCCGCAGCTGCAGGACCGCGAGATCGTCGAGACCGGCTGGTCCGGCTCCGAGGCCATCTACGACCACCACGCCTTCAACTACTACGCGCCCATGGACCTCTTCGCGGTGCCCATCAACAGCTCCTGGGGCTGGGGTGATGTCGAGTTCGCCGGCCTGTACGTCTACGACGTCACCGTGACCGACGGCATCGACAAGGTCGGCGAGATCGACGCCTCGGTCTTCGTCGAGGAAGAGGTGGACGACTACTACGCCCAGTACTGCGCCCAGGTCCGCCGCTCCATCATCATCGAGGACGTCATCTACGCCGTGGCCGCCGGCGGCATCATCGCCGCCCAGGCCGAGCAGCCCGCCGAGTCCCTGGCCACCCTGGCCTTCCCCGACAACGGCAACTGCGACGAGCCGTGGGACCCCTGGTCCGACTGGGACGGCGGCTGGGAAGAGGACTGGTAGGCCGTACCCCTCACATCCGCGCCGATCCCCCACCAGCGCTATGATCGTGCCGTGGCGAAGCGCAAGCACAACGCGTGGATCATCGGCGTCCCCGCCTTCTACCTCCTCGCCGCGATCGTCCTGACCTTCCCCCTGATCCTCCACCTGGACGACCGCATCGTCGGTGATCCGGCCCACCCGGCACCCCGGGCCGAGCTCGCGTTGGAGTCGATGACGCTGGCCGAGTTCGAGCGGGCGAACGTGCCGCGCTTCTACCAGACGACCCAGTTCAACTACCCCACCGGCCAGGACATGGGGCCGCGGATCGGGCGGTCGATGAACCTGCTGGCGTTCATCCCGTTCGGCCTGCTGCTGCCGCTGGTGCCGGCGCACAACGTGTACGTGCTGTTCCTGCTCGCGGCCACGGGGGTGGCGGTGTACCTGCTGGGGAGGTCCCAACGGCTGGCGCCGCCGTTCGCGCTGGTGTGCGGGCTGGCCTACCTGTTCAGCGCGTACGTGGCGCTGAAGCTGGACATGGGGTTCGTCCAGAAGTCGTTCTACGTGTGGTTGCCGCTGGCGCTGCTGTTCGCGCTGCGGGTGGTGGACCGCCGCAAGCCGCGAGACGCGGTGTTCGCGGGGGGGCTGCTGTTTGCGATGTACATCACCTACGCCATCTACGCGGCGTGGGCGCTGATCCTGGTGGGGTTGCTGGCGGTGTACGCGCTGGTGTTCCGGCGGGACTGGCGGGCGGCGGCGCTGCTGGGGGCCGCGGTGGCGGTGATGGGGGTGCTCGCGGCGGTGGTGGATCTGGTGTACGCCCAGCCCACGGGGTACCTGCTCGCGGAGTCGAACGAGAGGCCGTACCAGGGGGTCAGCGATCCGATCGCGCCGTGGCAGCTGCTGCGGTACTACATCCACGCGCCCACGGACCGGATCAGCGGTGTATCCGCGATCGGCCTGGCGTGCGCGGTCTTCGCCGCGATCAAGGGGGGCGGCAAGCAGCGGTTCTGGGGGATCGCGGTCGCGGTGCTGCTGTGTTTCCTGTTCGGCAGGCACGTCGAGGTGTTCGGCCTGAACGTGCCGGCGCCCATGTACCCGGTGTTCGAGTACTTCCCGGTGCGCGAGGCGATCTACACGCCCATCCGCTCGCTGCCGGTGACGCTGCTGCTGCTGTCGCTGGCCGTGGGCTGGACCGCGCAGCGGCTGGCGCGGCCGTGGCCGGTTCGATACCGGGCTGCGGTGGCGGTGGCGGCCATGCTGCTGATCACCGCGGAGACCCGGCTGCTGTTCTCGGGCACGTTCCCGGTGGAGAGCTTCGAGCCGGGGCTGTCGTCGTTCTTCGACGAGACCCGCGATGGGGAGTTCCAGGCCTACCTACACCTGCCCGAGGTCCCCCAGGAGCCGCGCAACAACGACCTGCTGTACTACTACGAGCTGCGCACGGCGCTGACGTCCAGGCGCTCGGTCAACCAGTACATGAACACCCAGCCCGCGTACCGCGTGCCCGGGCCGAACGCGACCGACGTGATGAAGGAACGCTTCGTCGCCCAGCTGAGCCACCCGGGCGTGGGGTACGTGGTCTACCACGAGCGGGTGAGGCGCAGCGTGGAACAGATGCACGACGGGCTGGGGCTGCCCATGCCCCGCCTGGTCACACCCGAGGACATCGCCTGGCTGTCGGAGTACTGCGGCGAACCTGTGCGATACGACGACACCGAGCTGATCGTGTACGCGATCCCGCCGCCGGACGAGGCGCCGGCCCTGCCCCGCGCGACGCCAGCCCCCTGATCGCGCCGGGGTTCACGGGCTGCGGTCGAGCACGCACAGCTGAAGGCCGTCGCCCACCTTGGTGTGGATGGGCAGGCACGGCGAGCCCGGTGGGGTCAGGCCGAACTCACCCAGCAACCGAGCATTCGGACCGGCCGGGCCGGTCACCGCGAAGATCGGCCCCTGGGCCCCTTCGATCGCTGCGCGGATCTCCGCGGTCAGGCGCGTGGGCTGCCGCTCGCCGGCGAGGTTGCCGCCGAGGCGGACGAAGCGCATGCCTTCGGGGAAGTAGGGCACCACGTACGCGGTGGGTTCGTCGCCGGTGAACACGACCACCTTGCCCTCGGCATCACCGATGGCTGGCACGCGCACGTCGAACATCGTGCCGTCCAGGGGCAGCCGCACCCCCGTGGGCACCTGGACGACGAGCCAGATCGCCAGCAGCGACAGCAGCCCGGCGATCCTCACCACCTTGATGTTCGCGACCACGAACGCCAGGCACAGCACGACGACCGGCGGCGTCAGGGCCTCGAGTGGCGACAGGAAGCGCAGGTCCGCGTGCAGGCGAGACCACAGCAGCATCGACACCCCGAAGAACGCGCCCAGGAACACCAGCGACCGCGCCGGCGGCCGGGGTGACGCGGGTGGGCGCACGCGTCGCCACAGCGCGACCAGGGCCGCGACGATCAACAGGCCGAAGACCAGGGCGTAGCGCAGGTCGCGCCCCTCGCCGGCCCACACGGACGCCTCCTGGAGGCCCGCGACCAGCGGATGGACCAGGGTGCCCGGCAGCGTCTCGGGCGTGTACGGAGAGGCCACGAAGCTGGTCTGCGGGGCCCACTCGGACCCGAAGACGTTGTTGTACAGGGGGAACACCGGGTTGCCGTACCGCGCGGCCATGTAGGCCATCCACGGCCCGGCAGTCGCCGCAAAGCCCGCCGCCGTGGCGCCGGCGAATGCGGCCCAGCGTCGCCATCGCGCCGCCGCGCCATCGGGGCCCAGCAGCAACGGGAACGCCAGCACGGCGCCCACGCCGTACTGGACGACCGTGAGCTTGGCCCCCGACGCGATCCCCACCAGCAGCCCCGCGGCGATCAACCGCCCCCACCCCCGCTCACCGGGCCGGACCAGCAGCAACAGACCGGCCAGCAGCGGCACGGCGAGGCTGTTGTCCCCCTGCGGCCCGCCCAGGGCGTACAGGTTCGCCGGTCCGTAGAACCCCACCAGCGCGCACGCCCCGGCCATCAGACTGCGCCACAGCGGCCCCTGCGCCTCGAGCAAGTGCCAGGCGATCCGCCAGACGAGCCACAGGGTCAGCCCCTGGAACGCGCCGGTGACCACGGTGACCACGTGGTCCCCCGCCCCCCGGGCGATCAGGTAGTACGGCAGCACCACCAGCGGGTCGAAGTACGTCTGCATCTGGGCCGGCGCGAGGTCCACGTCCAGCCGCCCGTTCAGGGCCGCCCAGGCCACGTAGTGGTAGTAGTTGAGGTGGTCCCAGCCGGCGTCGAGGCCGAAGATCCAGGCGAGGACACCGCCGCCGACCAGGCCCGCGACGAGCACGGCGGCGTCGAGGCCGCGGGGGGGGCCGGAGGGGGGCCGCGGCGCGGGGCGGCCGGGATCCGATCCAGCGGCCGTCGTCCCACGCATGTGTCCTGCCTCCAGTGCTCCGAGGATACCAGCTTGGTATCCTGCACGAGCGAGGGTCGCCCCATGGCCGCGAAGGAACAGCACCGCAGCACCGCAGCCCGGTCGGGCCGCGTCCACATCCCCAGGGTGTGGGTGCGGATCGCCGCGGTCGCGCTTGGCTGTCTCGCGGTGCTGACCGTGGAGATCGGCACGCGGGTGTACGCCGGTGTCTTCGCGCCGGAACAGACGCGCACCCTGCTGACCCGGCTGCGCACCGATCCCAACCCCACGGCCGCGCCCATGGCGCCCCACCCGTTCCTGCAGTACCTGTACGAGCCCAGCGAGGCGCTGGGGACACCCCAGGGATTCCACGGCGAGCTGGCCTACGCCAAGGCCGCCGGTACGGTCCGCGTCGCCTGCGTGGGCGGCTCGACGACGGCGGGCGCCTGGCCCGGGCCGCTGGAGCAGTACCTGCGCGAGCGGGATCCCGCGGCGCAATACGAGGCGCTGGATTTCGGCGTGGAGGGGTGGTCCAGCACCCACAGCCTGGTCAACTTCGTGCTCAACGTGCGCGAGTTCGACCCCGACTACGTGGTCGTCCACCACGCCTGGAACGACCGGCCCTCGTGCCGCGAGTGCACCCGCGGCGACCAGGCCGACACGTTCGTGGTGGCGCCGGGGCTGGACCGCACCCCGGGCCGCTTCGTTCGCGCCGCGCTGCGCCACAGCGAGGTCGCGCGGCTGATCATGGTCGGCTCGCTGCGCGCCCGGGCCGCGCGCGTGGCTCGTGACGGGCCCATCGCCACGGTGCGCGTGGCCGAGGGCGAGGATTCCTTTGCGCCGCCTCAGGGGCTGTGCCGCGAAGACGACCCCATGTGGCTGTACCGCCGCAACCTACGCACGATGGTCGAGCTGGCCCTGGCCGACGACATCCGGCCCGTCCTCACCACCTTCCCGTGCGCCCCGGGCGTGGACGACGAGCTCGCCGCGCACGTGGCGCGCTGCGACGAGGTCGTGCGAGAACTCGCCGCGCAACACGCCGGTGACGTCCTGCTGGTGGACCTCGCCGCGGATTTCCCCGGCGGCCACTACCTGGACTTCGCCCACCTCGACGCGGACGGGCGCCGCAGCAAGGCCGAGCGGATCGGGGCGGCCATCCTCGCTCACCGGCGCGCCGCCCAGACACCGCCCGCCGAGGCCGACGCCGAACCGTGACCCGCAAGCAGCTCGCGTGCACGGCGGTCCTCGGGATCGCGCTGGCGGTCGTGCTGTTGCGGCCGGCCCTGACGGATCTCGACGCGAACCTGCCGGGTACGGGCACGTCCGAGAACCTCTGCGGCGCCTGGGTCAACCACTCGGCCCAGCAGGCCATCCTCGAGGAAGGCCGGTTCCCCCTGGTCCACCGCGGCCTGGCCTTCGAGGAGGGGGGACGCGTCTACCCCCTGTGCCTGCTCAACGTGCTGCTGACGCTGCCCCTGGCGCTGTTCCTGGACGCGCCGGGGATCTACAGCGCGTCGCTGGGGCTGGACGTGGCCCTGGCGTTCGTGTTCGCCATGCTGCTGCTGGTCCAGCTGGGGCGGAGCTGGTGGGCCGCCCTGCCCGGGGCGCTGCTGTTCACCCTGTCGCCGTACCTGCTGAGCCACCTGGTGCACGGGCCGCCGGAGTCCATCACCTTCGCCTGGGTCCTGCCGCCGATGATGGCCGCGGAGCGACTCGGCGCAAAGGAGCGCTTCAGCCCGGCGCTGGCCGCCCTGACCGGAGTTCTGGTGGCGGTCTGCTTCGCGTCGTCGCCCTACAACGGCCTGTTCGCCGCGCTGCTGGTGGTGTTCTGCCTGTTCACGCGGCACGTGTCGCGCGGACCCCTGCGGGCGCGGTTCGGCCACGCCGGCCTGGCCCTGGCCGTCGCCGGGGTCCTCGTCGCGCCCCTGGTGTGGGCCATCCGCCACACGCTGGGCCACCCCCTCTCGCTGGTGCCGGGTCGCATCGAGCGCCACGCGTCGGGGCAACACGTGGAGCTGCTGGACTCCCGCGCCGTGCAGGACGTGGTCAACCTCGTGCTGCCCACCGAGCGGTTCCACAACGTCCACTACCCCGAGCACCTCTACCTGGGGCTGTTCGCCCTGGCGCTGGTGGCCGTCGCCATGCTCCGCACGCCCGCCGCGCGGCGCTGGGGCTGGCTCGCCCTGGGCGGTGCCGTGTTCTGCCTCGGCGGCACGCTGCAGGTAGCCGGGCACGCGCCGGAGCTCCTCGGGGGGCCGGTGCGCTTGCCCGCCGGCCTGCTGTGCCGGATACCGCCGCTGAGCGCCATCTCCCACCCCCATCGCTTCGAGCCTGTGGTGCTGCTGGCCATGGGCGCCGCCATCACCCTGTGGCTGGCGCGGTGGGGCAACGAGGGGGAGTCTCGTGGGCCGCGCTGGTGGCAGTCGCTGGGCCTGTCAGCGCTCATCCTGGTGGATCTGAGCCTGATGTATCCGGCCAGCCCGCTGGACATGCCGGTGATCGAGGTACCCGTGCCGGCGTTCTACGAGGAGCTGGCAGACGATCCGGACGAGTACTGGGTGCTGGACCTGCCCGTGGCCCCCACCACGCAGTACATCTGCGTGTACTACCGATACCAGCTGATCCACGACAAGCTCGTGCCCTACGACATCCGCGACCTGCGCCTGGACGACGCCCCGGCGGCCGCGGCGTTCGCCGAGGCGCTGAGCCTGGACCTGGAGTACGTGTTCGACTCGCGGGACGACTCGGCCGCGTTCGCATGCTCCCTCGACCGCTGCGACGGGGTGGACGAGCTCGCCGAACGCGGGTTCCGCTACGTGGTCCTGCACGAGCTCGGGGCGCCGCGCCTGGACGGCGAGATCCGCGACTGCCTGGAGCGGTGCCTGGCCGCGCCGGTGCACGCGGACGGACAGGTACGCGTGTACGACCTGACCGACTACCGCTGATCGGGGAGTTGTTCGAGGACCACCGGCACCAGCAGGTCGGTCAGCGCCTCGTGGCCGCTCGACGACAGGTGCAGCTCGTCCACGAACAGATCGGGATCGGGGACCACCCCCGAGGGGTGCGCCGGCAGGTCGCGACGCGCGTCCACGAGGGGGACCTGCTCCTCGAGGGCCAGCTGCCGCAGGGTCTGCTCGACGAACGACGACGCGCGCACGGGCCGCGCCGAGCCGTCCCTCCCCTGCTCCAGCAACACGACGGCCGCGTCGGGATCGCTGTCCAGCAGCGCCATGCCCTCCTGCCAGGCGCGGTAGGCCTCGCGGCCCGGTTCGGTGGCCCCCTCGGGCGGCGGGTAGGTCAGGTCGCTGGCCGGCACGGTCAGCACCAGCGGCACGTCGGCGGCCCGGCACAGGGCGACGATCCGGCGCACGTTGCGCTCGAAGCCCTCCTCGATCAACGCGATCTCGTCGGGCCACAGCCCCTCGTGGTCCTGGTCCGGCGGCTGCTGGCGGCTGATCCCCGACAGCGCCCGGCGGTACTGCACGAACAGCTGGCTGCGCTCCAGCAGGGGCTGCAGCCGCGCGGTGGCCCGCCCGAAGGGTGTGGAGTACCGCTGCAGCAAGAACGCGTTACCCACGTCGCAGTGGCCCGTGTACACGACCACCACGGACACCGGCCACTGCAGCAACTCCTCGAGGACGCCCACCAGATCGAACGAGTCGGCGCCACTGCAGCCGAGGTTCAGCGTCTGCAGGCCGGTGCGCGCCGTGATCCGCTCCGAGAAGCGATCCTCCAGGGCCACGTCCACGCCCGTGCGCACGCTCGACGCGCCGAGGATGGCGATGCGTGTGCGTTCGGTCTTGCAGCGAAACGGCGGGCACGGCCCGTCGGGCTCGGTGTACTGGTAGGTGGTGTAGGCGTACCCCTCGAGGACGTCGAAGTACCGCTCGTACGACCCCATCATCGACCGCACCATGATCGGGTGGGGCGGCGCGCCCAGGAACAGGCGCATCAGGCCCTCGAGCACCGCAAAGCACACCGCCGCGGTGATCAGGCCCGCTGCGAGCTTGCGCGGCCACCCCCAGGCTGTGCGGACACGTCGAGCCTTCCTCGCCTTCGGAGCCATGCGCAGATTCTAACGATCCCCCTGCCCTGGCACACGCCTTGCTTCACCATGGGGCATGCGATGCGGTCCATCCACGATTCCAGCGGCGGGAGACATGGACCAGGAGGGGAACACACGATGAAACACGATTCCACCCGCAACCGTGGCGCTCGACCGCGCCGGGCCGCGCTGGCCTTCACCCTGATCCTCGGGGTACTGGCCGTGGCCGCACCTTCAGGGGCGTCCGCCGACGGTGACGCGTCCGCACCCCAGCCCACCTTCCACGAAGGCGACATCGATCGCGCCGCGGTGGAGAAGCGCATCCGCCGCGATCAGGGTTTCTGGACGGTGCACTTCAGCCTCGCCACGTCGTTCGCCGTGATCCCGCTGGCCGCACGCCAGATCCAGTGGGCCGCGAACCGCTCCTGTGACCCGTCCGATACGTACTGCGGTACGGGGTACGCGCCCTACGCGGACGCCTTCTGGCTCCCGTTCTCGTTCGTCAACCTGGGCCTGGGCGTGCCGTGCACGCTCGCGTCCAAGCTCACCCTGGCGACCCTCAAGCGGGAGCTCGGGGACGCCACGTCGGCCAAGCGGCTGGCCATGGAGTGGAGGGAACGCGGGCACAAGCTGGGGCTGACGTCGGCGCTCACCGCCGGGATCGGCGCGGGGACCGGACTCCTGCTCACCGGCATCGGCCGCGAGACCGACGGTCGGATCGCCGAGGTCGGCATCCTCATGGCCATCTCCAGCGCCGTGGTCTCGCTGGTCTTCCTGCACGTCGCCGTACCCCACGCGATCCTCGCCGAGGAGGTGGAGCGCACGTCCGGCGGCTCGCAACAGGCCGCCCGGCGGCCGCAGGGCCCGCGACTCGTCGCCATCTCACCCCTGGGGATCTCCGGTGTCTGGTAGGCCGGCGAGGAAAGGAGCCATGACCATGTCCAACAAGACGATGATGATCTCGCTGGCCCTCCTGGTGGCCCTCTGCGCAGGCACGGCCAGCGCCAACATGGACTACGAGATGCAATGCGTGGGCGACGCGCTGTGTGAACCCTGCCACATGGGGGGATACACCGGCGTGTGTGTCGAGGAGGTGCCGTGCGTCCCGACGGACGACGACGACGACTCCGCGGGGCAGGACTGCGCCATGCTCTGCGTCACCAACACCGACTCCGAGCTCCTCGCCGAGCAGTGCCCCGACGTGGAGCTGCCCTCGTGCGAGTGCTCGGCCAGCGGCGCCACGGCCGCGGCCACGGTCCCGGGGTTCGCCCTGCTGATCGGGCTGGCGGTGATGCGGCTGAGGAAGGGGAGGCGCGGACGGAACGAGTGATCTCTCAGAACGGCGGCTCCACCGACCGCCGACGGGCCATCTCCAGGTAGCGATTTCCCTGGCCCAGATCGGGGCGGTTCATCACGAACTGGCCGTACCGCCATGCGGCGATCCCCGAGGTCGCGTACCGGTGGAGGTGGGGCATCGCCGTTCGTTCCGCCCGCTCCAGCGACCGCAGCGACTCGTACCCCCGCACCAGCGCCTCCCACCGCTCGCGCACCGGGCGGCCGTCCTCCCACCCGCACCCCACGAACGCCATGGCCAGGTCCAGCGCCAGCCAGTCCCGGCACAGCTCCTCCAGGTCGAGGATGGCCCGGAGCCGATCGCCGTCGAAGCGCACGTTGTCGGGGAACAGGTCTCCGTGGATCGCGCCCCGCGGCAGGTCGTCGGGGATCACCTCGCGCAGCTGTACCGCATCCCGCTGCAGACCCTCGAGGAACGGCGACCAGGCGTCGTCGGCCTCGGCCCGGGCGAACAGCTCGTCGAACAGGGCGAACCCCATGCCGAACTCACCGACCAGCCCGGGCGGCTCGGGCGCCAGGTGCAGCCGCGCCAGCCCGCGGCCCAGGTCCTCCAGGACGGCCGGCGTCGGGACCAGATCGTGTCCCTCGACGAACGGCTGCAGCGTCCACGCCCGCCCCCTGCGGTCCAGCAAGAGCCTGCCGTCCGGCGCCGCCAGCGGTCGCGGCGTCGGCACCCCGTGGTCCGCCAGCCACGCCGCCTGCCGCGCCAGCAGCTCGGCCCGCTCGACCGGGTACTCCTCGTAGATCTTCAGCACCAGCGGCGGCGCCGCGTCGCGCCGCACCACGAAGTTGGAGTTGGCCAGCCCCCCCAGCGCCTCCACCGCCGACACCTGCCCCGCCCCCCACTCGTCGAGCAGGGCCTGGACGTCACCTCTCGTGACCTCGGTGTAGGCCATGATCCCGCGCCGGTCAGACGTCCGGCGCGGCCTCCTTCTGGATCACCCTGCGCAACAGCAGGATCAGCACCGGGCTACACAGCGCGAGCCCGCCCAGCAGCAGCCACATGAACTGGGGACTCTGCATGTACGGCGCCGCCGCCGCCGTGGCCGCGGTCGTGCCCTCGGGGCAGTAATTGACCAGCATGAACCCCGACAGGGGCCCCACCAGCATCCGCGCAAAGAACATGGGGAAGTTCGACAGCCCCATGTACGACGCCTCGCGGCCCTTGGGCGCGATGGCCGCGGTGTACTCGTAGAGCCTGGGCGACCAGATCACCTCGCCGAGCGAGAACAGCAGCACCTGGCCCAGGATCAGCATGTAGTAGATCCGCGACAGGGACGCCGGATCCACCCCCCCGAACAGCCCCGGCGACAGCGCCGGGATGAACACGGACACCGCCGAGATGCAGATCCCCAGCAGCATCACGTTGAACAGCTTGAACCGCGCCACGATGGGCGTGGAGATGACAAGCCCGATGCAGATCACCCAGCCGTTGAGGGAGTTGATGGTCCCCACGGGCGCGTCCGGCCCGATCACCCGCAGGTAGTACTTGGGACTCAGCGCGTGCCAGTACTCGAAGACCAGCTTCACCCCCACCACCAGCACCAGGAACAGCATGAACCGCCAGAACGCGGTCTCGCGGATCACCGACCAGGCGATGACCAGCGGGTTCTCCCAGCGCTCCTCCTCGTCGTCCTCCGCGGGTTCGGGCTCGTCGCCGGCCTTCTCGTCCCGGTGGTCGGCGGCGGTCTTCTTGATCCGGTCCCGCATCAGGAAGATGATGACCAGCCAGCACAGGATGCTCATCACCGAGCCGAGCATGAACACGCCGCGGTTGCCCAGATCCGTGGACCGCACGAAGTCCAGCGCGGGCCCCGCCAGGATCACGCCGACGTTCCACAGCAGGTACAGGAAGTTGAAGCCCGCGGTGCGCGTCTCGCGCGTGGTGTAGCGCTTGGTCGCCGCCACCAGGATCGGCGTCATGATCGCCGTGCCCACCATGATCATGAACAGCGCCGGGATCACCACCACCTTGATGGTGAACACGCTGATGACGATCCTCGAGATCACCAGCACCACCACCGAGATCAGCAGCGTGCGCTTGATCCCCAGGGCGTCCCCGATGAACCCCGCCACGAACCCCACCAGCGTGTACACGCCCATGAGCAGGCCGAACCAGTTGCCCGCCGGGCCGTCGGCGTAGCCCAGGTTCTCCGACAGGTACAGCGTCAGCGCCGGCAGCATGGCGAAGTACGCGATCCCGTCGAGCAGGTTGACCAGCTGCACCACCCAGAACTTGCGCGACGCGTGCCGCAGCTTGGCGAACTCGCGGAAGTAGTTCTTGACGGCCTGGCCGAAGGTGATGTCGGAGGCGCGGTCGCTCACGTGGGGCCAACCTTTCCGCGGACAGCGTATGCTCTGGACCACGAAGGGGGCAAACCATGCCGACCGAAGCATCCCAGCGCGCCCTCGAGGGCATGCGCGACCTGTCCACGATCCAGTGGTACGTCATCCCACTGTTCGCCATCGTCTTGTACATCTACACCGTGGAGATCAAGAAGGCGCGGACCACGGCCAACTGGGACGCCGTGCTCGCCGGGCTGACGGTCTTCGGCATGGACTTCGTCAACGAGACCTGGAACGGCTGGGTGTTCCACCTGACCCAGCGCTCGGCCATGTGGACCGCCCCCGGCCCCACCGCCCTGCGCACGATGGTCGGCTGGAACATCGAGATCATGTTCATGTTCGCCATCTCCGGCATCGTGTTCCACCACACGCTCACCGGCGAGCGTGGCCGCAAGATCCTGGGCCTCCCCGAGCCGTGGTTCTGGGCCATCGGCTACTCCATCTTCTGCGTCTTCGTCGAATGCCTGCTCAACGCCGGCGGCCACCTGGTGTGGGAGTACCGCTTCTGGAACCGCTCCTTCGAGGGCGTGTGGTTGATCTTCCTGTTCGGCTACTTCCACTTCTTCGCCGCGGCGATCCTGGTGAACTCGCTGAAGTCCATCCGTGCGCGGCTGATGGTGATCGGGGGGATCTACGCCGTGGCGATCATCGGCAACGGGGTGGCGATGGGGCTGCTGGGGTGGGTGTACTGACGAGCCGAGGGGAGCTCAGTCGGTCTCGTCATGCGGCCGGGTCGCTGGCGTCGAGCGACGACCTGCCAGCAGCGGCAGCCCCTGCGTGAACACATACCCGCCCTTGCGCAGGTACACGACGAACGCCACGACGGTCATGCTCGCAGCGAGGACCATCAGCGTGACCAGCAAGCTGGCCCCGAGGGGCAGCAGCGCGACGAGGACCACGGCTCCCTGTGCCGGGTAGGTCGCCTTGGCCACCAGGGGCGGTGAGGGGAACGGCACCTCGGGATCGGCTCGCCGCAAGCGGACGAAGGAGTAGATCCCGGCCAGTGTCGTGATGTCCGCGGCCACCACGATGACCACGTAGGGGATCGGCGATCCCGGCAGGAAGCGGGCCGTGCCTGCGAACAGCCCGGTCAGGGCCGTCGCCAGCAGCGTGGGCGTCATCAGCAGCCTGTCCGCGAACAGATCGAACAGCGCACCAAAGGTGCTCTCCTGGTGGAGACGCCGCGCCGCCTGACCATCGAGGAAATCGGTGAACACCGCGATGCCGAACAGCACGGCCGCGATGCCGAGGCTGCGCTCTCCCCCCCTGGTGATGCAGATCAGGATCGGCGCAACCAGCAGGACACGAGTGGCGGTGAGCAGGTTCGGGATCACGCAACAGCCTCCGAGGACTGACTATGTCACGGATGGTACGTACACACCCCGCCCTCGCACCTCGGCACCGAGCCGTCACACAGGTACACGGCCAGGCAGCCGACGTTCGCGCACGGGCCGAACAGGTTCTCCACGAGGGCTTCCCACTGAGCGGTGCACGCCGCGTTGATGGCGATGTTGACGCCGCCGTTGGCGCACCCGCAGCAGTCCGCGAAGACCTCGACACACTGGGACGGGTGGTTGCACGACCAGTAGTCGGTGACGCAGTCAGGGCCGACCCAGGCGGTGTCGTCGTCGTCATCGTCGCCCACGCCCGAATCGTCGTCGTCGTCCGCAGCCGAGTCGTCGTCGTCGCCGGCCCCGGAGTCGTCATCGTCGCCCGCACCCGAGTCGTCGTCGTCGGTGGGTGTCGCGTCGTCATCGTCGTCCGCGGGTGTCGCGTCGTCGTCGTCGCCCGGCGTGACGTCGTCGTCGTCCGAGGTGGCGTCGTCGTCGTCCGCCTCGGTGAGATCGTCGTCGCCGGCGGTGTCGTCGTCGCCCACGTCCTTGAGGCAACCGTTCAGGACCAGGGCCGCCAGCAGCAGGAAGATTCGCCAGGTCATGCTCCCCTCCTTCGCGTTGTGAGGATATCAGGCCGGGTGGGGAGTCGGGCCAGGGAAAAGAAGGTCACGGGGGGTGCGTGGTATCCTCGAAGCTCCGGAGGGAGAGGTCATGAAGAGCTGGATTGCGTTCGCAGGGCTCCTGTGCGTGCTGGTGTGTCCGGGGTGCTCGGGCGACGAGGAGGGACCGGACTGGGACGACGACGACGCCACCGGGGCGGACGACGACGACGCCACACCCGGAGATGATGACGACACCACGGCGGGCGACGACGACGCCACACCAGGTGACGATGACGACGCCACGCCGGGCGACGATGACGACGCCACACCCGGCGACGACGACGACACCACCGCCGGAGACGACGACGACACCACACCCGGGCTCACCGGATTCATGGCGTCCATCGGGACCGGCACGTACTCCTCGTGCGCCCTGGACGCGGGGGGAAATGCCGAGTGCTGGGGGTGCGAGGACGACTACGACTACGGCCAGTGCACACCCACGGCGGGCACGTACACCACGATCTCGTCGAGCATGTACTGCAACTGCGGCACCCGCGCGGGCGGCAACGTGTCGTGCTGGGGTTCCAACAGCTACGACCACTGCCAGGACATGTCGGGCAACTACCTGCAGATGGATCTGGGCGGCTACTCGGCGTGCGCGGTGACCTACGGCGGCGAGATCGAGTGCTGGGGCTGCGATCCCATCGACTACGGCGAGTGCAACCCGGCCGGGGGGACGGACTTCGTGCAGGTGAGCAATGGCGAGTCGCACGCGTGCGGCCTCTCCAGCGGCGGGGCCGTGGTGTGCTGGGGGTACGGCGCCTACGGCCAGAAGACCGTCCCGGCGGGGTGGTACGTCCAGGTCAGCGCGGGCAGCCATCACACCTGCGCCATCACCGCCAGCAACGAGATCGTGTGCTGGGGCTGCGACGGCTGGACGGACTTCCACCAGTGCAACGCGCCCGCAGGCGCCGACTTCGTCCAGGTCTCGGCCGGCGTGTTCCACACGTGCGGCCTCCACTCCACCGGCGAGGTGGAGTGCTGGGGCTGCGACGGCATGATCTACGGCTGGTCGGTGGACCGCGACCAGTGCGACGTCACGCCGGGGGACTACACCGAGATCAGCGCGTTCCGCATGCAGAGCTGCGCGCGGGCCACCGACGGTTCCGTCGAATGCTGGGGCTGCGGCACCGGCAACGACTGGGGCCAGTGCGACGGGACGTGAGGACGCCCGCGGTCGGCACCAAGTTCCACGCCGGCGGCTCGGTCCGCCGGTTCCCGGGCAGCTCCATCGTCTGCGCCGTGGGCCAGGACTCGACGCTGGCCGACGAACTCGAGTGGATCCAGCGCGCCAGCGAGGCCCGGTCCTTCGGCCCCAAGCTCGCCCAGCTACCCCGGTCGAGCTTCCACATGACCGCGGTGGATCTGATCTGCGACGAGGTGCGGACGCCGGAGCACTGGTCCAGCCACCTGCCGCTGGACACCCCACTGGACGAGGTGGACCGCTGGATGCAGCTGCGGTGCTCGGGCGTGGTTTTCCCCGCCCCGCCGCGGATGCGTGTCGCCCGACTCGGGCCGCCCGACACCACCGTACACCTGCAGCTGGATCCGGCGGACGACACCACCGCCGAGGCACTGCAGACGTTCCGCGACCGCATCGCCGAGGTCACCGGCGTGCGCCACCGAGTGCACGACGTCTACCGCTTCCACATCTCGCTGAGCTACGCGCTGGAGGTGTTCGACGCCGCCGACCGCGCCGCATTCCAGGCGTTCGGCGACGAGGTGATGCAGCGGCTGGGGCGGACGCTGGGCGAGGTCCAGCTGGGCGAGCCCCAGCTGGTGTTCTTCCCCGACATGGGCTCGTTCCCGACGAGGCGATCAGGTTGAGTCGATCACCCGCACCTCGCGCTTGAACCACAGGTAGATCCACACCCCGCCCACGGCCGCGGCGACGAAGCAGCACGCGGCGATGCCGTAGCGGTGCAGCATCACGTGGCCGATGCCCATGGAGATGCCGAACGTCAGGGCGAGGCCGCCGCAGAAGTCCACGACGGTGCGCGGGCCCAGGGCCTTGCCCGGCAGCTTGCGGACCTCGGGAGACAGCACGCCCCAGAAACCGCCGGGCCGCACACGCCGGTAGAACTCCTCGAGCCTGTCCGTGGGCGTCGGGGGGGTGAGGAAGGTCACGATCAGGCTCACGGGGATCACCACCGCGATCGACATCGTCAGCTTGAGCACGAACCGCATCTCGCCCCACGGCGTGCCGAACAGCTCCACGTCGGGCCAGAACGCGCCCAGCGACAGGTGGATGGCCGCCATGAGGCACGCCATGACCAGCGCCGCGATCTCGGTGAAGGCGTTGATGCGCCACCAGAACCAGCGGGCGAAGCGGATGATGCCCGAACCGGCCATGAGCAGGGCCAGCGCCTCCCAGGCCACGGTCACCGACTCGAGGAACGGCACGATGCACACCGCGCACAGCATCAACCCCACCACCACGAGCTTGGTCACGAACATGTAGTGGCGCTCGGTGGCCTCCTTCTTGATGAACCGGCGGTAGATGTCGGTCATCAGGTACGACGCACCCCAGTTGAGGTTGGTGTCGATGGTGGACATGTACGCCGCGAGGAAGGCCGTGACCAGCAGACCCTTGAGGCCGGGCGCGAGGTAGGTGTTCATGACCATCGGGTAGGCCTGGGTGTCGCCGTACTCGGTGTGGCTCAGGTCGGGGAACAGCACGATGGACACCAGGGCGACGCCGACCCACAGCCAGGCGCGCGAGGTGTTGAAGATGCCGAAGAACAGGATGGCCAGCACGGCGTGGCGCTCGTCCTTGCACGAGCTCATGCGCTGCATGTGGTAGCCGCCCGAGTCGTTCCACCACAGCACCATCACGAAGATCAGCAGGGCGAGCACGTCCATGTCGAAGGTGCCGAAGTCGGGGAACAGCGAGAACGTCTCGGCGCCGTACCCCTCGGCCGCGCCGACCTTTTGCAGGATCACCTCGAGGCCGCCGACCTGGGTCCAGGCGATGATCGCCAGCAGGATCATGCCGCCCACGGCGATGAAGAACTGCACGAAGTCGGTCACGACCACGCCGTAGAACCCCGAGAGCACCGCGTACGACACGGCCACGGTCACGCAGATGCCGATGGCGGTCCAGGGCCCGAACGGCGTCATCGTGGAGATGATCGAGCTCATGGCCAGGGTGACCCAGGCGATGATCAGGAAGTTGTGGACGATACCGTCGAAGCCGGCCTTGAAGCCGCGCAGGGCGGCCGCGGACTTGCCGCTGTACCGCAGCTCGTACAGCTCGGCGTCGGTGGTGATCCGCGCGCGTCGCCACATGCGCGAGAACAAGAAGATCCCGGTGGAGATGCCGATGCACCCCGAGAAGAACCACCACAGGCGCTGGATGCCGTACTCGCGAACCATCTCGGTGACCACGAGCGGGGTGTCCGAGGCGTACGACGACGCCACCATGGAGATGCCCACGAGCCACCACGGCAGGTTGCGGCCGCCCAGGAAGTAGTTCTCGGAGTTCTCCGAGGCCTTCTTGGTCAGGGCGATGCCCACACCGATGGCGAAGACCATGTAGCCGATGATGATGCAGTAGTCGATGGGGGCGAGGGTCGGTTTCATGGCCGATACCTCGTCATGTAGTTCGTCTCCGGGAAGCTCGGATCGGCCACCTCGACCAGGTCGAGCGCCGCGGCCCGGGCCAGGATCTGCGCGGCACCCTGGTCCACGGTGACGTCGCGCTCGAGCACGCGGCGCACCTCCTCGGTGATCACCAGCGACAGCTCGAAGTAGTGGGGGCTGCGCGGCCGGAGCACCGGAGCTTCGAGGGCGCCGGGTGGGAGGTCCTCGCCCACGGCCAGGGCGGCCAGCGCCGGTCCCTGGCCCCGCTTCTGGACCAGCTGCCGCTGGGCGCCCTCACCGGCCATGAACTCCACGAACTCGAAGGCCAGATCGGGCTGCTCGGATCGCGCGTTCACCGCCAGCAGCCAGCCCCCGGCGAGCGCGCCGCGGCCGGTCAACGGCGGCGCAAAGGCCACGTCGTCGGCGTACTCGCCCTCCTTCAGCCGCGCCATGGCGCCGTGCCAGTTGCGCATGAACACCGCGTCGCCCGCGGCGAAGCGGGCCAGCGTGTCCAGCTCGTCGTGGCCCAGCACCGACCGCGGCGTGATGTGGTGGTCGTGGATGGCGTCGTACATGAACTGCAGGGTCTGCCGCGTGATCTCGGGGTCCAGCACCGCGCGCTTGCCCTCGGCCCGCACCGGCTCGCCGTGCCAGGCGTAGAACTCCAGGAAGTTGCACGCCAGCCCCTCGTAGTCCGCCCCCTGCCACAGGAAGCCGTCCATGCCCTCGGCCTCACCCACCGCCCGAGCTGCGGCCACGAGATCCGCGGCCGAGCGCGGCGCGTCGACCCCGTGCTTCTTCAACAGGTCCGCGCGGTAGATCACCGCCCCGTACGACCCGCTCAGCGGCACGCCGTACTGTCGCCCGTCGTACAGGGCCTGGTCCACCAGCGGCGCCACGAAGCGGTCGCGGTCCGCCAGGGCCGGGATACGCCCCACATCCGCCAGCAGCCCGGCCGCGGCGAACTCCGACGTCCAGATCACGTCGGTCTCCAGCACGTCCACGAAGTTCGACCCCGCCCCCAGCGACGCCAGATAGAAGTTGCGCTGCTCATCGGTGCTGGTGGGCAGCGGGTGCTCGAACACGGTCACGCCGGGGTGGCCCGCCTCGAACTCGTCCACGAGCTCGGCGAACACCGCCTGCTTGACCGCGTCACCCTTGCCGTAGCTGAACACCAGCGTGTCCCCCGACGTGGCGCCGCCGCCACAGCCGAGCATCAGCGCGCACAGCGCGATCACACCGCCTCGTCGTGAAGTCACCACCTGGGCCTCCCCGCCATCTCGGCTCTCTACACCTATCACGATTCGGCGGGCCCGCGCCCGGCGCGGGCTGATAGGGTGGGCCCATGGACCACGCCATCCTCCGCGCCTACCTCGACATCACGGGCCTCAAGGGGCTGCCGCGCACCGGCTGGCTGCGGCGCGGCGTGAGCCCGGACGACTGCGAGAGCGTGGCCGACCACACGCTGGGCGTGGCCACGCTGTGCCTGCTGCTGCTCGACGGCCGCGGCCTGGACCGCGAGCGGGTCCTCCACATGACCGTGCTGCACGACCTGGGCGAGGCCCGCGTGGGCGACCTCACCCCGGCGGACGGCGTCAGCGGCGCCGACAAGCACCGCCTCGAGGCCGAGGCCGTAAGAGGGATACTCGGGGACCTCCCTGGCGGCGACGCTCACCTCGAGATCTGGCTCGAGTACGAGGCCGGCGAGACCCCCGAGGCCCGCTTCGTGCGCCAGGTGGACAAGCTGGAGATGGCGCTGCAGGCTGCAGCGTACGACCGGCAGGGATACGAGGGGCTGGAGGAGTTCCACGCCTCGGCCCGCGAGGCCGTCGACGATCCGGATCTGCTCGCGATCCTCGACGCCGTGTCTCCAGTGCTTAGTAGATAGGGACCATGATCACACTGGCGCTGATCGTCCTGGGCGCACTGATCCTGTTCTTCACCGAATGGGTCGAGGTGGAGATCACCGCGATCGGGGTGATGGCAGCCCTGCTGGTCACGGGCATCCTCGAGCCCGCCGAGGCCCTCAGCGGCTTCTCCTCCGAGGCCACGGTCGTGGTGGCCGGGCTGCTGATCATGAGCTCGGCCATCGAGCGCACCGGCGCGCTGGGGGTGGCGGCCAACCGCTTCATGGCGTGGTCGAAGGGCAACCCGCACCGGGTGACCACGTCGTCCATGTTCGCCACGGGCGTGCTGTCCATGTTCCTCAACAACACCCCGGCGGTGGCCGTGCAGCTGCCCATCGCCATCTCCGTGGCGCGCAAGGCCGGCGTGGCCGTGTCCAAGCTGCTCATGCCCATCTCGTTCGCCGCCATCCTCGGCGGCACGTGCACCATGATCGGCACCTCCACCAACATCCTGGTGCGGTCCATCGCCGCGGATCACGACTGGCACATCGGCGTGTTCGAGATCACGCCCATGGGGCTGATCTACCTCGGCGTCGGGCTGGCCTACCTGCTGACCATCGGCCGCCGCCTCGTCCCCGACCGCCACGCGGGCGAGGATCTCGCCGAGCGCTTCCACCTGCGCGAGTACGTCACCGAGATCGAGGTCGAACCGGGGTGCAAGCTGGTGGGCCAGCCGTGCGGCGCCGAGCTCGTGCTGGCGCGCAAGGAGCAGCTCGGCGTGGAGATCATCGAGGTGCTGAGGGGCGATCAGAAGCTCTTCCCCATGCACCGTCCGGTGCTCCAGGCCGGGGACCTGCTGCTGGTGCGCGGCGAGGTGGAGAACCTGCTCAAGATCAAGATGGAGCGGGGCCTGCGCGTGGTCCGCGACTACGTGCCCACCGAGGACGACCTGCAGGGCGGCGAGGTGCTGCTCGTGGAGGCGGTGCTGGCGCCGGGATCACGATTGCTGGGCACGACCCTCACCGAGGCCCGCTGCCTGGAGCGTTTCAGCGTGATGGCCCTGGCTCTGCGCCGCCACGGCCGCTACCTCCGTGGCGGCCTGGACCAGGTGAAACTCGACTTCGGCGATTCGTTGCTTTTCCAGGGCACCTCGGAGGCGGTCCAGAAGCTCGAGGACTCCACCGACTTCCTGCTGCTCGAACAGGTCCAGCTGCCCCAGCCACGCCCGTCCAAGATCCCCATCGCCGTGGGTATCCTCGCCGTCACCGTGGCCCTCATGGGCGCTGGCGTGGTGCCCATGGTCACCGGCGTGGTGGTGGGCTCGCTGGCCATGATCCTCACCCGCTGCGTGAGCCTGCGCGAGGTCTACGAGTCGTTCCCCTTCAAGGTGATCGTGCTGCTGGGCTGCCTGATCCCCCTGGGTCTGGCCGTGGACAAGACCGGCGCCGCCGACTTCGTGGCCACCAAGCTCGTCGAGATCCCCCTGCTGGACTCGCCGCGGGTGATGCTGCTGGCGCTGGCCCTGCTGACCATCGGCCTGACCGAGGTGATGTCCAACAACGCCACGGCCGTGCTGATCGTGCCCATCGCCTTTGCCGTGGCCGAGCGCCTCGGCGTGTCGCCCCAGCCCCTGGTGCTGGGGGTGATGTTCACCGCGTCTTTCTCGTTCCTCACCCCGGTGGGCTACCAGACCAACACGCTGATCTACGGCCCGGGCGGCTACCGCTTCTCGGACTTCGCCCGGGTCGGGGCGCCGCTGACGGCGTCCCTGCTGGTGCTGACCACGTTCGTGGTGCCGATGTTCTGGGGGTTCTGATCAGCCTTCCTTCATCCCCAGCCTGCGCGCGATCCGGTGCAGGTTGCTGCGATCCAGCCCGAGCAGCCGCGCGGCCCCGGCCCAGTTGCCGTCGGCCTCCTCGACGGCGCGGGCGATCAGGGACCGCTGGTAGCTGTCGGTGGCGGCCCGGAACGAGACGGCCGCATGGCGGGGTGTCTCGATCGCAGAGGGCAGTACGATGGGTGCGGTGGCCGCTACATCGAGATCCAGATGAACGACATCGAGGGTGACTGCCGCTCCACGACGGCCGCCGCTGGCCCGGATCGCGCCGCGGAGCAAGGTGTGTTCCAGCTCCCGCACATTGCCCGGCCAGGTGCTGCGCTCCATCGCGGAGCGAGCCGCAGGCGCCAGCTTGACCTGCCCCAGCCCCAGCCGTGCCCTCGCTCGATCGAGGAAAAAACCGGCGAGCAGGGCGATGTCGCCGGTGCGCTCGCGCAGGGGTGGCACGTCGATCAGGTAGACGCCGAGCCGGTGGTAGAGATCGGCCCGGAACTCGCCCGCCTTCACGCCGGCCTGCAGGTCCCGGTTGGTGGCGGCCAGCACGCGCACGTCGACGTGGTGTTCGCGGTCGTCGCCGACGCGCTGGATCTCGCCGAACTGCAGCGCCCGCAACAGCTTGGGCTGGATGGACAGGGGCAGTTCTCCGACCTCGTCGAGGAACAGGGTCCCTCCGTCGGCCAGCTCGAACTTGCCCGCCCGATCGGCCGAGGCGCCCGTGAACGAGCCCTTGCGATGGCCGAACAGCTCGCTCTCGGCGATGGTCTCGGGCAGGGCGGCGCAGTTGACGTACACCAGCGGATGACCTGACCGCGAGGATCGGGCGTGGATCGTCCGGGCCACCAGCTCCTTGCCCGTCCCGGTCTCCCCGGTGATCAGCACCGTCAGGTCCGATCCGGCCACGTTCTCCATCTCGTTCTTCATGGTCCGGATGGCCTCGCTCCGGCCGATAATCTCTCCGCCATCCCGGGCCAGCGCCTCGGCCACGAGCTGCTTGGCCACGTCCCCGCGGCGGCTCGCCACCTCCTCGAGGGCCTCGATCAGGCTCGCGGTCCGGACGGCCGCAGCAGCGAGTGCCGCCAGCGTCGCCACGGCCTGGTCCTCCACGTGGTCGAAGGCCCCGGAGTGGAGCGCGTCGACCGTGAGTACGCCGACGAGGTCACCCCCCACGATCAGCGCGCACCCCATGCAGGAATGGACGCTCAGGTCCTCCGCGGCGACACCGGCGACCAGATCGTCGTAGGGATCGGGCCTCGGATCGTCGGCCGGGAACCGGACCGGCACGTGCGACGCGAGGATCGCCTTGAGGCGCGGATGCTCGTCGGGATCGAAGCGCCTCCCCAGGGCCTCGGGCACGAGCCCTTCGGCGACGACAGGGACGAGCTGTCCTTGCTCCAGTCGCAGCAACGCCACGGCGTCGCAGGGCAGGACCCGGCGGACGGCCGCGATGAGCCGCAGGTAGCGGGTCTCGGTCGAGAGGCTGGCCGTCAGATCCAGCGCGATCTCCATCAGCGCATCGAGCATCGGCGCCCCGTGGTCATTATGTCAACGGTTGTCGATATATCAACACATATGCTGTTGTCACTCTATCAACACCGAGATCGTGAAGCAAGTGAGTCCAGGCAGTTACAGAGATGGCACGGCGGATGCACAGGAGAGGGACCAGCGAAAAAAACCGGCAACCGCCGGACCGAGGAGGACGCCATGACCACCATCACCCACCACGACCGGGGCCGCCTCGACGAAAGCCTGACCGTGTGGGAGACCGCTCCGCTGCCGGACCTGATCGACTTCATCGAGCGCTCGTTCCACATGCCGCTCAAGGAGGTCCTGCCCAGGCTGCGCGACGGGTCCGATGCCGTCGTCCACGCCCACGGTGACCGCACCGACGAGCCGGTGCAGCGCCTGCGGGACGTGGTCCACGAGCTGGCCGACGAGCTGGCCGCACACCTGGGCAAGGAGGAGCAGGTGCTGTTCCCCTGGATCCGGTCTGGCAACGGCCACCACGCCGGCGGGCCGGTCCGAGCGATGCAGGCCGAGCACGACAACGCGCACGGCCAGCTGGCGCTTGTCCGAGACCTCACGAGTAACTTCGAGGCGCCCGAGGGGGCCTGCCCGACCTGGCGCGCTCTCTACGGCGAGCTCGCACGGCTCGACGCGTCGCTGCACCGCCACATCCACCTTGAAAACAACGTGCTGTTCCCCCGTGCCCTGGCCGAGTCGCCGGCAGCGTGAACGGATCCGCGCAAGAGGAGTTTGCCATGAAGACACCCAACACCAAGATCCTCTGGATCGTCCTCGCCGTGGCGGTGATGGGCGCGTTCGCCATCGTCGGCTTCTTCGGCCGCGAGGTGTACCGCCACGCGCCGCCCATCCCCGATCAGGTCGTCACCGAGGACGGCCAGCTCCTGATGACCGAGGACGACATCCTGTCGGGCCAGGAGGTCTGGCAGTCCATCGGCGGCCAGCAGGTCGGCACCATCTGGGGCCACGGCGCGTACCAGGCCCCGGACTGGTCCGCGGACTGGCTGCACCGCGAGTCGGTGATCCTGCTCGACATGTGGGCGCAGCGGCAGCACGGCATGGCGTACGAAGAGCTCGGCGAGCCCGACAAGGCCGCCCTCCAGGCCACGCTGCAGCTTCAGATGCGCACCAACACCCACGACGAGACCACCGATACGGTCACCGTCTCGGCCGACCGCGCGCAGGCGATGGCCCAGGTCGCGGCCCACTACGACGGCGTCTTCGGGGACGACCCCGAGTACACCGACCTGCGGGAGGACTACGCCCTGCAGGAGAACCCGCTGCCCGACGCGCAGCGTCGGGCCCTGATGGCCGACTTCTTCTTCTGGACCGCCTGGGCCAGCGCCACCGAGCGGCCGGACAGCGCGGTGACCTACACCAACAACTGGCCCCACGAGCCGCTGATCGGCAACGAGCCGTCCACCGCCAACTTGCTGTGGTCCATCGCCTCGATCCTCCTGCTGCTGGCGGGGATCGGCGCGCTGGTCTGGTACAAGGCCTTCCGCGACCGGGAGGAAGAGCTCCCCGATCCACCGAAGAACGACCCGCTCGACACCATCGTGCTGACCCCTTCGCAGCGATCGCTGGGCAAGTACGCGATCACGGTGATCCTGCTGCTGATCGTCCAGGTGCTGCTCGGCGCGGTGCTCGCCCACTACACCATCGAGGGCCAGGGGTTCTACGGCATACCGCTGAGCGAGTGGCTGCCTTACTCCATCGCCCGCACCTGGCACGTCCAGGCCGGCATCTTCTGGATCGCCACGTCGTTCCTCACGGCCGGGCTGTTCCTGGCGCCGGCCATCGGCGGCCGCGAGCCGAAGTTCCAGCGCCTCGGCGTCAACGTGCTGTACGGCGCGCTGCTGCTGGTGGTGGCCGGTTCGTTCGTCGGCGAGTGGGCCCGCCTGCAACAGCTGATGGGCGACACCGTGGGGTTCTGGTTCGGTCACCAGGGCTACGAGTACATCGAGCTCGGCCGCTTCTGGCAGATCGCCCTGTACGTCGGCCTGATCCTGTGGCTTGCGCTGATGGCGCGCGGCATCTGGCCGGCGCTGATGCGCCGCGAGGACAGCCGCCAGCTGCTGGTGCTGTTCACCGTGTCCACGGTAGCCATCGGCCTGTTCTACGGCTTCGGTCTGATGTACGGCGCCCGCACCCACCTGTCGGTGATGGAGTACTGGCGTTGGTGGGTCGTGCACATGTGGGTCGAGGGCTTCTTCGAGGTCTTCGCCACCGCAGCCGTGGCCTTCCTGTTCGCCAAGATGGGGCTGGTGCGCTGGAGCACCGCGACCGCAGCGGCGCTGTTCACCACCATCTTGTACCTGGCTGCCGGCGTGCCCGGGACCTTCCACCACCTGTACTTCTCGGGGACCAAGACCTCGATCATGGCCCTGGGCGCGTCGTTCAGCGCGCTGGAGGTGGTGCCGCTGACCCTGGTCGGCTTCGAGGCCTTCCACACCCTGCGGGTCTCCAAGGCCGCGGACTGGGCCGCCAAGTACCGCTGGCCCATCACCTTCTTCATGGGCGTGGCGTTCTGGAACCTGGTCGGCGCCGGCCTGTTCGGCTTCCTGATCAACCCGCCCATCGCGCTGTATTACATGCAGGGGCTCAACACCACGCCGCTGCACGGTCACGCCGCGCTGTTCGGCGTGTACGGGCTGCTGTCGCTCGGCCTGATCCTGCTGGTGCTGCGCCGCCTCTACCCGGACGTGGTCTGGAAGGACGGCCCGCTCAAGCTCGCCTTCTGGGCCATGAACATCGGCCTGGCGCTGATGATCCTGCTGAGCCTGCTGCCCATCGGCATCGCCCAGACCTGGGCCAGCGTCGAGCACGGCCTGTGGTACGCCCGCAGCGCCGACTTCCTGCAGCTCCCCGCCCTGGAGGCCCTGCGCTGGGCGCGCCTGGCCGGCGACTCGATCTTCATCGTCGGCGCCGTCTCCATGGGCTGGTTCGTGATCGGCCTGTTCACCGGCTGGTCGCGCGCGGGCAAGGCCAGATCGGACGACGACGAGCGGTCCCCCGTGCTGGCTGCGTGACCTGGGGTGCCGATGGTCCGGGGGGTCGGATCAGCCCTCGTCGGGCTTGTCCACGGGGGGAGGCGGGGCCGGGGCCACGGCGGGCGGTTCCACGCGCACCTCGATGGGTTCGACCTCGGGGGTGACGGCCTCTGTAGGCGCCTCCGTGGGGGCCTCTGTGGGGGGCTCGGTGGCCTTGGCGCTGTCGTCGTCGTCGCCGAGCAGCTCTTCGGGAATGGCCACCGAGGGTGGCTCCTCACGCACCTCCACCGGGCCGCAGCATCCCGCAACCGCAGCAGAGAGGGCCACGGCCGTGGCCACGCCGGCGGCGGCATTCCTGGCCTGCGTCACCAGCGGGGTCGGTTCCGCCACTGCTGGCGCCACGCCGTGCACGTGGATGCGGTACTCGTTGTCCCCCACGGTGAACAGATCCTGATCGAGGACCACCACCGGCTTGTCCACGGGCACGTCGAGGCTCCGCCCCCCGCGCCGCACGACCACCGGCGCGCCGCCAGACGGACGGTAGAGGATCAGCCGATCGTCCTGGGAGACCCAGATCTCGACGGCCGTATGGCCCTCCTCCTCCCACTGGATACGGCCGCCGTCGTCGACGCGCAGGCC
Source organism: uncultured Rickettsiales bacterium (assembly GCA_964558555.1). Classification (GTDB taxonomy): domain Bacteria; phylum Myxococcota_A; class UBA796; order UBA9615; family CAYRNR01; genus CAYRNR01. The sequence continues at coordinate 35,684 of CAZLEO010000023.1, forward strand.
GGGCTGCCGCCCCACGAGCGCCGTGCACCGCGTGTAGCGGTGGCCGGTCTTGCGGGGGTCGAGGTTCTCCAGACAGATGGCCAGGGGCTTGGGCATGGTCTCTTCCTCACGTGTCGGTCAGGTGTCGGGAGACGATCACGGGTTCGAGTTCGGCCGGGGCCTCGATGCCCCGGGTGTGGGCCTCGGCGAGCAGGTGCGCCGCCGGCCACTTCAGCGCGGCCACCTGCTCCTCGGCGAGCAGCTCGCACAGCACCTGCACGCGCCAGGGACCGCACACAGGCTCGTCCGCGTCGCCGGTGAACTGCAGGTTCTCGGAGCGGCAGCCGCCGCCACACAGGGTCGCCAGGGCGCAGTCCACGCACAGGGGCAAGGTGGACGCGGGGCGGGTCCGCCCCTGGAGATCGGCCAGGGAGTCGGCGAAGCGCACCTCGTCGAGGTGGCCCACCTTCTCCTCCATCTTGAAGCAGGTGAACAGCGCCCCGTCGCTGCGCAGGTGCAGGTGGTAGCCCAGGGCGCAGGTGCACCCCTCACGGCGCGGGGCCACCGGGCTGCGCTCCGTCGCCGAGATCACCTCGCCCCCCTCGAAGGCAATCCGGTCCAGCGCGTCCTCGAGCTCGCCGCGCTTCGTGAACAGGTGCTCACCGCGCTCGCGGCCGCTGTGGTACAGCACGCCCAGGGCGATCCGGGTGCCGTCGGGCAGGCGTCCGCGCAGCTCGAACATCTTCTCGGCGACCTGGTCCACGTCCTGCGGCAGCAGCATCAGGTCGACGATGACCTCGCCGCCGTGCCGCGCCACTGCATGGGCGCCCGAGCACACGCCCTCGAACCGCGGCGCGCCGGAGACCTCGTCACACCGCAACGCGTCCGCGCCGGCCAGGCTGACGCGGATCTCCGCGCCCCGACGGTTCAGTCGGGCGACGCGTTCGGCGTTGTGCCCCTCCGCCAGCAAGATCCCGTTGGTGAACAGGGTCAGCGCCAGGCCGCGCTCCACGATGGTCTCGGCCAGATCCAGGGCCCACGGCACCATCAGCGGCTCGCCGCCCAGCAGGGCGATGCGGCCCTGATCGCCGTAGCGGTCGCACACGTCGTCGACCACCCCGCGCAACCGCTCCAGGGTCAGCTCCTCGCTCCGCGGCTGGCCCGAGTTGGTGCAGCAGTAGGTGCACTCGAGGTTGCACGCGTTGGTGAGCTGGATCTGCACCGACGGCGCCGCGGGTTCGGGCTCGCGCGGGAGGCCGCCGAAGCCGTGGCGGGCCAGCTCGTCCAGCAGCGTCGCAGGCAGCCGGGCCGACTCCGCCGAGCCGTCGATCACGTCCTGGACCGCGGGCAGGTCCGCCCCGGGTACCGGGCAGAACAGGGCGTGGCCCGGGGACACCAGCAGGCGGCCCTCGGCCAGGGGCATCAGCACCGCGTCGGTGGGGATCGTCGGCGAGGTCATGCGCCCGGATCCCGTCGGTGCTCGAGCAGCCACGCGTACAGGGCAGGGTCCTCGTAGGTCTGGGTCCAGCAGTCGTGCTCGAGGTCGTCGTACACGGTCAGCCTCACCGAGCCGCCCGCCTCCTCGATGCGCCGGACCATCTCGCGCGACTCGTCCACGGACACGGCCGTGTCCAGCGCGCCGTGGAAGCACCAGATCGGCAGGCGGGCCAGCCCGCGGAGGTCGCACCACAGGGACGGCGGGCAGATGGGCGCGATGGCCGCGAACCGTTCGGAGCGCGCCGCGGCCGCGGCCCAGGTCCCCAGGCCGCCCATGGAGAACCCGGTCAGGTACACGCGGTCGAGGTCCACCCGCGCCGTCGCGCAGACCCGGTCGAGCAGCGCGATCACGGTGTCCGTGTCCCAGTGCTCGTCAGCGGGGCACTGGGGCGCCACGACCACGAACGGCAGGTCGTCCCCGGCCTCCATCTGCCGCGGTGGACCGTAGCCGCGCAGGATGGACAGGTCGTCGCCCCGCTCGCCCGCGCCGTGCAGGAACAGCAGCAGGGGCCACGTGGCGTCCGGATCGTCGCCGTAGCCGTCGGGCAGGTAGAGGAGGTATCGGCTGCGCACCGCCTTGATCACGGTGCCCTGGAACTGGTTCTCGTTAGCTTTCATCGGATTGGCGGCTATTCTACCTCCCGCTGCGGCTGCTGTGAGGAGACCGTCTCGTTGGCGACGAAGCCGGATCACCAGGACCTGATCGAGACCCTGATGGCGGTGGGCGTCCAGGTGGAGACCCTGGCCACCCAGGACATCGACGGGCTCTCCGCCCCCACCCTCTCCGACGATCCCCAGACCCAGGACGCCATCGAGCGGTTGCCCCTGCTGGTGGGTGACGACGCCGTGATCGCCCCCGGTGACGTGCTCGGCGAGGGGGGCATGGGGGTGGTCTCCAGCGCGCACCAGGCCCACCTCAACCGCGAGGTGGCGGTCAAGACCGTGCGCGATCCGCGGTCGTACGCCGAGCAGATGCTGTACCGCGAGGCCCAGGTCCTGGGCGGCCTGCAGCACCCCAACGTCGTGCCCGTCCACATGCTCGGCGCCGACGCCGACGGCCGCCCCATGCTGGTGATGAAGCGCCTGGAGGGGGACGCCTGGAACGACTACATGCCCCGCGGGGAGCAGCCCCTGACCGCACCCGCCGGGCGGGATCCACTGGACTGGCACCTGGGCGTGCTCATGGCCGTGTGCAATGCCGTGCACTACGCCCACAGCCGCGGCGTGGTCCACCGGGACATCAAGCCCGGCAACGTGGTGGTGGGCGAGTTCGGCGAGGTCTACCTGCTGGACTGGGGGCTGGCCGCGAGCATCTCCAGGGACAACGCGTTCGGCCTGACCGAGGCCTCGGACATCCGCCACGTGGCCGGCACACCGGGCTACCTCGCGCCGGAGATGGCCGCCGCCGACGGCGCCAGCATCGACGAGCGCACCGACGTGTACCTGCTCGGCGGCTGCCTCCACACCATCCTCACCGGATCGCCGCGCCACCACGGCAGCACGGCCATGGACCGGCTCTTCCTGGCGTTCACCTCACCGCCCTTCGACTACGGCGAGGACGTCCCCACCGAGCTGGCGGGCATCTGCAACCGGGCGATGAACGAACGCCGCGAGGATCGCTTCCCCAGCGCGCTGGCCTTCCGCCAGGCCCTGGACGGTTTCCTGAAGCACCGCTCCTCGGTGTCCCTGGCCCGCGAGGCCGCGGCGCGCGTGGACATCTTCTGTGAGGCGGTCGCGGCAGCAGACGGGGAACAGGAGACTGCGATCGGTATCCACGGCCTGTTCGGCGAATGCCACTTCGGCCTGCAGCAGGCCCTGCGCGAGTGGGCCGCCAACGCAGGCGCGCGGGCCGATCTCCAGCGACTGCTCGAGGCGCGCATCGACTACGAGCTGGAGCACGGGTCTGTGAGCGCCGCCGAGGTGCTGATCTCCGAGCTGCCCGACGCCAACCCGGTGATCGACGCCCGGCTGCGCCAGCGCAAGGTGGAGCTGGCCGAGGAAGCCGATCGGCTGCGCAAGCTGCACCGCCAGTGGAACCTCGAGCTGGGAAAGGCGGACCGCAGCCGGGTGTTGCTGGGCCTGGGAACCCTCTGGGGCGCGGTCTACCTCGTACTGGGGCTGCTCGCTCGCGCCGAGATCTTCCGCGCCGAGTACGCCGTCTTCATCACCATCTCGGTGGTGCACGGGTGTGTGGTCGGTCTACTGGACTGGTGGATCCGCCGATCCCTACCCCGCACACACGCCAACCGGCGCTTCATGTACACCCTGTGGGCGACCGTGTTCGGACCGCTGCTCACGCTGATCTACTGCCTGTACCATGGACTGCCGTTCTCCACCGCCCTGGGGCTCGTCCTGGGGGTCTACGGTCTATGCTCGTGCGCGGCCGCCATCGCCATCGATCTGCGCATGCTGGGCACTGCGTCGGCCTTCGTCGTGAGCTTCATGGTCGTCGCCGCCGTCCCCGAGTGGTGCTACTTCGCGGCGAGCGGCGCGGCATTCTTCGGCCTATGGATCGGGGCGCGCTACTGGAAGGTCACCGAGGTCGAACCGCCGGAGATCAGTCCCTGAGGTAGTGACACGAGTACCCGCCCGGGTGCTTGAGCAGGTAGTCCTGGTGGTCGTCCTCGGCGGTGTAGAACCCCGACGCGTCGACGATCTCGGTGACCACCGGGTGACTCCACTTGCCTGACCCGTCCACGGCCTTGCGCACCTGCTCGGCGACGCCGCGCTGCGCGTCGTCGGTCACGAAGATGGCGCTGCGGTACTGGGTGCCGATGTCGTTGCCCTGGCGGTCCTCGGTGGTGGGATCGTGCATGCGGAAGAACCAGTCGAGCAGGTCGGCGTAGGCGAGCACCGCCGGATCGAAGACCACGCGCACGGCCTCGGCGTGGCCGCTGCGGCCGGTGCGCACCTCGGCGTAGTCCGGGTTTGCCACGTCGCCGCCGGTGTACCCCACCTCGGTGTCGATCACGCCGGGGATGTCCCGGATGATCTCCTCCATCCCCCAGAAGCAGCCGCCCGCCAGGATCGCCTCTTGGTGCGCCATGCCCGTCTCCTCGTCGCCCGCCCGCCTGCCGGCCAGGGGGACCGCCCGCGGCGCGGCCGCGAACGCGTGCAGGAGATCACCGTACCCCTGTTGCTCCATCTCCTCCAGGGGGACGAACCGCAGGGCGGCGGAGTTGATGCAGTAGCGCCTCCCCGTGGGCTCCGGGCCGTCGTCGAACACGTGGCCCAGGTGGGAGGCGGCGACGGCCGCTCCGGTCAACGCGATCACGGCCAAGAAGAGTCCGCGGTACAAGGATCAGTCCTTTCGATACCCCGGTAGATCGGCGAACTCCCCCAGCGGGCGGTAGCAGAACACGTAGTCCCCTTCCCCGAAGACCACCTGCAGCTCCGCTCCCCGCGCCTCGGCGTACTCCACGTAGCCCGGGATCTCGCAGTCGTCGTGGCATTCGGACGCGTGCGCCGGTGCCTCCCGGTCGCGCGCCCGGTCGTACCAGGACAGGCAGGTGTTCTCGCCGATGAGGTCGTCGGCCACCTCGTCGGCCAGGGCCTTGGCCCGTCCCCAGTTCAGCGTCGTGTCCTCGCTCGCCATCGTCAGGGTCTGCATGGTCTATCTCCGAATTATGGTATTCCCTGTAAACTAAAGTAGTCACAACTACCAGCAAGGCAACCCCTGGTGGGATAAGCTGGGGGCGTGACGCGCTGGCTCCCGCTGCTGCTCCCCCTCCTCCTCGGCGGCTGTCTGATGTCGGAACAGGACGGCGTCTATCCCGAAGACGTCACCTTCCACTTCCTCAGCCTCTTCAACGTCGTGATCCTGCTGGTCCGGGTCGCCGTGGTCGCGGCCTGCGCCTGGTTCGCGGTCAAGCTGGTGCGGCTGGGGCCGGTCAAGCAGCTCCCCATGCTGCTGGCGGTGGGCGGGATCGGCCTGTGGTTCGCCTGGTTGCTGCTCGGCGGTGCCGCCTCGGCGGTGAGCTACCGCATCTCCGTGGAGCAAGACGGCCTGCACGTGAGCCGCCCCCTGCGCAAGGACGCCGACGTGCCCTGGGAGCGCATCTGGATGGTGTACGTCGAGGGGATCAACTGGACGGCCCAGACCGGGACGACGAGCCGCTCGCTGCTACCCGAGGGCTACGACGAACTCCACGAAATGACGATCTACACCTACGACGGCGACCACGTGATCGATCTGGAGCGCCTGAGCCCGGAGCAGCGATCGAACCTGTTCGACGCCATCTCGGGTCAAGCCCAGCTCAGGGACATCGAGCTGGGGACGTGAGCGCGGCGCGCGCGGCGGGCTAGTCCAGCGGGTCCCACTCCCCTTCCAGGTACGGCGCCTCGGTGCCCATGGCCAGCGGTTCGAGCGCGGCCCACATCAGGTGGGCGGCGGCGGCGAGGTTGTCCGGCGAGTTGTTCTCCGGGGTGTCGTCGGGGGTGTGGTAGTGCGGGTGCGATCCGGTGGTCTGGGCCATGACCGCGGTGATGTCCTGGGTGATGAAGCACACGTGATCCGACGCCAGGACCGGCACGTTGGCCAGCGTGTCGTAGGGCAGGCCCTGCTCCTGGGCGGCCGTGTCCATCAGCTGGGCCAGCCACTGGTAGTCCTCCATCAGCGCCCCGAACAGGCTGAGCCCGCCCCCGTCGCCCGCGCCCACCATGTCGACGCTGATCGCCGCGAGGGTGTCCTCGTGGGGGTAGGACGGATCGCCCACGTAGTGACACGAGCCGATCAGGCCGTCCTCCTCGGCGTTGAACGCGGCGAACAGCACCGTCCGCTCGGGGGTCTGGCCGCAGGTGGCGAGCATCCGCGCCAGCTCCATCATCACCACCGTGCCCGAGGCGTTGTCGTCGGCGCCGTTGTAGATGTCGCCGGTGATGGGGTCCGTGCCCAGGTGGTCGATGTGGGCGCCGATGACCACCACCTCGTCGCCCGTGCCCTCGATGGAGCCCAGCAGGTTGGGCACCTGGTGCTCGATCACCTCGGCGCTCACCGAGAGCTCCACCTGGACGCCCGTGGGCTGGGGCTGGGGCACGTGTGTGGCGTCGATGACTTCGGCCCACTCGGCCAGGGTCGGCACGTACCCCTCGACCACGTCGCGGTCGGCGGTCAACACCGGCAGGTCCGGCTCGTAGTAGTAGATGCCCACGTCGCCGTCGAGCAAGGAGCCGTCGTGGCGGTAGTCCTGGACCAGGATCACCGCTGCGGCGCCGTGCAACGCCGCGTTGGCCGCCTTGTAGCCGAAGGTCCAGAGGTCCTCGTCGGCGTGCGCGGCCTGGTTGGCTGGACAGCCGTCCTCCACGGCCACATCGTCGCCCGGACCGTGACGCAGCACCAGCACCACCGCACCGTCCGCGTCCATGCCGTCGTAGTCGTCGTAGCCGGTCTCGGGCAGGGGACAGTAGGGAAAGTCCGCCGGCTCGAACGGCGGCACGGTCAGGCCGTAGCCGACGAACACCAGCTCCGCCGCCGCCTCCCCGCCGCCGGACCACGTCATCGGCCGGTAGTCCTGCCCCTCCACGAGCCCGTCGCCGTCCAGGGCCAGCGCGGACTCGCCGGTGAGCTCCCACTTCTCGTAAGGGAAGTGCTGGCGGTACGTGTCCTCCTCCCCCACTGGCAGCAGCCCGTACTCGTCGAACACCCCCTCGACGTACTCCAGGGCCATCTCGTTGCCCTCGGTGGCCGGCGCGCGCCCGCCGAACTCGTCCGACGCCAGCAGGCTCAGATCGTCGTACATGCGGTCGGGGTCGATCACCTCGGGATCGATGGCTGCGGTCGTGTCGTCGTCGTCGCCGGCGGTGTCGTCGTCGAGGGGATCGTCGGTGCAGGCGAGGAGCAGCAGGGGCAACCAGGACAGGGCGATGGTCTGGCGAAGCATGGGTTCACTCCCTCGGGAGTGATTCTACCGCCTGCGTGCTCAGGAGAGCTCCATGGTGTCCACGAAGCGAATCCGAGGGTTCTTCTCGGCGAGGTACTCCGCGCGGAACCGATCCGGCGCCAGGAGGCACAGGTTGTCGCGCTCGTCGCGGTAGATCTGGTGTTCGAAGGAGTGGTCGAACGCGTCGCGCACGGGTCCCTCGTCGCAGGTCAACCAGCGGCAGATCGACAACGGCGTCGCCTCGAAGTCCACCTCGACCTTGTACTCGTCGCGAAGGCGCGCGGCGATGACCTCGAACTGCAGCACGCCCACGGCGCCGACGATGTAGGACGCACCCTGGGCAGGCCGGAACAGCTGGGCCGCGCCCTCTTCACAGAGCTGCTTGAGCCCCTTTCCGAGGGCCTTGGCGGCCATGGGGTCACGGAGCCGGGCGCGCCTGAAGATCTCGGGGGCGAACTTGGGCAGGGATGTGAACTCGAGCTCCTCGCCGGCCGTGAAGGTGTCGGCGATCCGGATCTTGCCGTGGCTGGGCACGCCGAGGATGTCACCGGGCCAGGCGGTCTCCACCAGGGACCGCTCGCGGGCGAAGAACGTCATGGCGTTGCGCACCACCATCGGCTTGCCCGTGCGCACGTGGTACAGGCTCATGCCGCGGCGGAAGCGGCCGGAGCAGACGCGGATGAAGGCCATGCGGTCGCGATGGCGGGGATCCATGTTCGCCTGGATCTTGAACACGAACCCGGAGAAGGCCTCCTCCTCGGGCTCGACGATCCGCGTTCGCGTCGCTCGCGGCTGGGGAGGAGGGGCGAGTTCGCAAAAGCAGTTCAGCAGCTCCTTGACGCCGAAGTTGTTCAGCGCGGAGCCGAAGAACACCGGGGTCTGCTCTCCCCGCGCGAAGCGGGCCGGGTCGAAGGGATCACAGACCTCGTCGACGAGCTCGACTTCCTCGCGCAGCCGCGCCACGTCCGACGCGATCAGCGTGTCGAGGATCGGATCGTCGAGGCTCGAGATCACCTCGCGCTCGTTGGCTCGCCCGCGCTCGGCGGCCTTGTAGAAGATCAGGGCGTGGTCGCGCAGATCGTAGACCCCGCCGAACGCCTGACCGCTGCCCAGCGGCCAGGTCATGGGGGCGCAGGCCATGTCCAGCTCGCGCTCCAGGTTGTCCAGCAGCTCCAGCGGGTCCAGGGCGTTCTGGTCCAGCTTGTTCATGAACGTGATCACCGGGGTCCGCTGGCGCCGACAGACCTCCAGCAGCTTGCGCGTCTGCGCCTGGACCCCGCGCGCGGCATCGATGATCATCAGCACCGCGTCCACTGCGGTGAGCGTGCGGTACGTGTCCTCCGAGAAGTCGTTGTGCCCGGGCGTGTCCAGCAGGTTGAACGCCACCCCCTCGTACTCGAAGCTCAGCACGGACGTGGACACCGAGATCCCGCGGGCCTTCTCCACCGCGAGCCAGTCCGACCGCGTCGAGCGCTGGGCCTTCCGGGCCTTGACCGCACCGGCCAGGCCGATCACGCCCCCCATCAACAGCAGCTTCTCCGAGATGGTGGTCTTGCCCGCATCCGGATGGCTGACGATGGCGAACGTGCGACGACGGCTCGTCTCTTTGTGCGCTTCGGAACCCATGAGGGCGCGCAACGTAGCACACCCTGCGCAGCGGCGCCGAAGTTCTCGATGCGGCGGGGAACGCTAGAAGGCGAGGGACGAGGCGGCGGACTCCTCGACGAGGATCATCGCCGTGCTGGGGGGCAGCTCGAGGCGGATGGTGCCGTCGCCGGCCACGTCGTGGGAGCCCTGGACGTCCTGCCAGACGTCGACCAGCGTGGTGCCGCCGGCGAAGCCGGTGTCCATGTCGGCGCCGTCCAGGGAGGTGACCGAGGTGTTCTCCAGCGATGTGTTGAACACCACCAGGACCCGCTCGCCGTCGATCTCGCGGTCGAAGGCGAAGATGCCGGCGTCGTCCTCGTCAGCCGTGTTCTCGGTGGCCCAGCGGATGGTGAGGTTGCCGCGGCGCAGCGGCAGCAGGGCCTTGCGCAGGGCGATCAGATCGCGCGTGAGGCCGAAGGTCTCGCCGGTGGTGTCGTAGCCGGTGTCCCACAGCACCTCGCGGTTGCCCGGATCGTTGCCGCCGTCGAAGGCCTGCTCGGTGCCGTAGTAGATGCACGGGATGCCGTCGATGGTCAGCAGGAAGGCCAGGGCCAGGTGGAGGCGCTCGATGTCGGGCTGATCGAACAGGAAGCGCGCGACGTCGTGGTTGTCCATGAAGTTGACCAGCGCCTGCTGGGGCGGGGCGCTGATGCCGTTGACGGCGGGCTCGTCGCCGTAGTGGACCAGGCGATCGGTCCACAGGGACTCGATGCCCGACGTGGCGCCGCCCCACTTGAACACCGCGTCGAAGGCCTGGAACTTCTGGCTGAAGTAGAACGCCGAGTCCATCTCCTCGTCGAAGGTGAACGAGCCGATGAGCTCGTCGTCGCCGTCGAAGGCCTCGCCGAAGATGATGAACTCCTCCTTGCCGTGGCTGGCGACGTGGTCGCGGATGCCGGGCGTCCAGTACTGCCAGAACTCGTGCTCCACGTGCTTGAGGGTGTCCACGCGGAAGCCGTCGAAGTCGGCGTTGTCGATCCAGAACTCGAAGGCGCGCAGCAGCGCGTCCTGGACCTCGGGCAGTTCGGTCTTGAGGTCCTTGAGGCCACCGGGGAAGTCGCCGTACATCACCTGGTCGTCGTCCTCCCAGCTGGTGACCTTGCCCCGGCGGTTGTACCAGGCGTGGTTCTGGAACTCGGCGGGCGTGGGCGGCACGCGGTTCACCTCGGGGTAGTTGACGAAGATGATCGGCGCGGGGCCGGACTCGCCCAGCGACGTGAACGACTGGATGCCCCGATCGTCGTAGTCCGGGTCCCACTCGGTGATGTGCTCGAGGCCGTCGCCGAAGTTGGTGTAGGTGTTCTCGTCGGGCACGCCGTTGAGGTTGATGTCGTAAAAGAACAGCTGGCCCACGTGGTTGGTCACCACGTCACAGATCACGGCGATGTCGCGATCGTGGGCCGCGTCCACCATCTCACGCAGCTTGGCCATGTCGCCGAAGTGGGGGTTGGGCTCGTCGAAGGCCTGGGTCCAGTAGCCGTGGTAGCCGTTGAACCCCGCGTCCTCCTCCACGTTGCGCACCACCGGGCTGATCCAGATGGCGGTGACGCCGAGCTCCTCGAGGTAGTCGAGCCGGTCGATCACGCCCTGCCAGTCGCCGCCCTGCCAGCGGCCGAGGTGGCCCGGTTCCACGTTCCAGTCGTTGTTGACGTCGCCGTTGGCGAAGCGGTCCACCATCAGCTGGTAGATCACCTCGTCGCGCCAGTCCTCGACGATGTTGACCCGCTTGACGGTCTCGATCTCGTCGGTGGAGACGCAGCCCGCAGCGAAACCCAAAACCAGAAGAAGAGCAATCACATGCCTGGTCATCGCCTTGCCTCCTAATACGACGAGCTGTTGATCCACCACTCGACCCCGATCCCGAGGTAGTGCTGGACCGTCTGGTCGCGACGGGGATCGAGCTCGTCGTAGCGGCGGCGGGCCGCGTCGTCGGGCACGCTGAGGGAGTACAGGATCTGGAAGCGGGGGCGCGAGTACGTCCCCCTGGAAAACGCCAGGGACGGCCCCACCGCGAACTTGAACACGCCGGCCGATGACCGCTGCAAGGTGGCCGCGTCGAGGCCGTTGGGCAGCTCGCGCTGATAGCTGACCTCGAAGAACGGCTGGAAGTACCGGCCCACGAAGAAGTGCGGCCGCGCCGAGACGATGGCCTCCCACTTGTCGTCGAGGTCGTACACGTTGGGATCGGCGTCGCGGAAGTAGCGCACGTACGCGCCAGCCATCACGCCGACGTGCTCCGACTCCACGTTGCCCGAGAAGCCCACCAGGAACTCGCGGGCGCGGGTGGTGCGCTTGTCCGCGTCGAGGCCGAAGGGTACGGCGAACTCACCGTAGGCGCCGAGGCCGCCGGCGCCGCGGATGAACAGGTTGGCGAACCCGTTGCGGCCGAAGCCCCACACGCCGAACTGACCGCCGAAGACCCAGCCAAAGTCCCGCGGCAGCTCCTCCTGGCGCACGCCGTCCTCGTACATCAGCAGGCCCGCGGGCAGGGCGTGGAACTCGCCGTAGAGCTTGCCCTTGATGCCGATGTCGCTGGCCCAGGGGTGCCCCTCGACCGTGGCCTTGACGCTGGCCACGGTGCGCTGGCGGTCCAGGTAGACCACCGAGGTGGTCTCGGGCGTGGACGTGGTCACCTCCAGCTCCTGGAACTGGAAGTCGTCGGCGAGCCGGTTGGTCCCCACGTGCAGGTCCAGGCGCAGCGGATTCAGATCGAAGCCCACCCCGCCGCCGTAGGTGTTGAGGTTGTCCAGGGGCCAGTAGTCGAACAGGTAGATGTCGTCTCCGCGGTACATGCGGCTGCCCACCCACACGTCCACGCGGCCGTTGCCCAGCCCCCGCGCCCAGCCGTACAGGTTGCGCAGGGCAAAGGACTGGTCGAAGTCGCCGGTGAAGTGGAACAGGTCCTCGAGGAACCCCAGGGTGACCACGGCGCCCACGCGCACCGGCTGCGCCGCGTCCTCGTCCACGGTCTTGCGGTAGTACAGGTCCACCTCGGCGTAGGGCGCCAGCTCCAGTCGCGATCCGTGGCTGACCAGGTTCACCGGCCGCCCGGACCCACCGCGCAGGTTCCACGACGGCTGGACCCGGCCATAGGTGCCGCCGGAGAAGCAGCCCCACTTGTGTTCCTCGCAGGCACCCTTGTCCTCGGCCCGCGCCGGCCCGGTCGCCAGGAACAGCAGGTAGATCAGCACGCTGGCCAGCGCCGCGATCCACCACTTGTTGACCAACGAGTTCTCCATCGTCTCTGCCCTCTTCTCCCTGTCGGGCCAGGGGCAAGCGGCCACACGCCGCCAGCGCGAGACGGATAGTAACTCACTTTTGAGTTACGTTCGAGGAGGAAATGTCGATTCCCGATGTGTCGAGCGTTCTTCGACGGTTTCCGAGGGGTGGTTCAGCCGGCGAAGACCCAGGTCAGGGCGAAGATGGCCGACAGGGCCAGCAGGCCGATGGCGAGGGCCAGCGACACCCACTTCCAGTTGACGGTGGTCAGCGGCTGGACGGTGGGGGCTGGCGCCTTCTTCTTCTGTTCTTGCCGTTTCCGCTTCTCGTCCTGCTGGAAGTCCTTCATGGACAGACCGCGCTCGGGTTCGCGGCTCTCCCCGCCGCGGCGCGGTTCGATGCTGGTGGGGAGGTCGGGACTCGGCGCGACCCAGTCCCGGGCCTCGTCGAGGCTCTCCTCCTCCAGCTGGCGTTCCCAGGCCCGACGACCCTTGATGAACGCGCGAATGGTCTCCACGTCCACCGACGAGGTGTCGAAGTGCACCCCCATCCCCGCGGGCCGCGGACTGCCGGGCTCGACCGACCGGATCACGTTGGCGATGGCACGCACGCGGGTGGCACCGGGGCCGTCGGTGCGGGGCAGCTCGAAGACCAGGTAGATCTTCTTGCCGACGGGGCACGGATCGTTGGTCTGGACGGAGAACGCGCCCGACGTGCTCAGGTTGGCCAGGTACCCCGAGCTGTCCGGTGGATCGGCGCACCCCCAGGCCACCGGCAGGCCGGTGGTCACGCGGGGGGCATCGCGGCGTTCGGCAGGATCCTCGGCCTTTTCTGGCGCCTCGTCTCCCTTCGACCCCTCCTGAGCGGGCTGGCCCGTGGGCGTGAGGAACCGCAGCAGGTCGAACTTGCCTACCACGAACTCGTCGAAGCCGATGCCCACGCCTGGCACGAGCTGCCGCTCGTTCGCCTCCCCCTCGGTGATCCGCCGCGCGACCGTGCCGTCCGCATAGACGCGCCCCAGCGCCCCGGCCTCGGCGAGGTCGAACTCCACGCGGATCGACGTGCCCTCGGGGATGTAGTCGCGGGTCTCGGCGAAAAGCCCGGTGGAGGACAGGTTGGTCGTGTAGGCGAGGCACTCGCCGTTGTCCCACGCGAGCCGCACTCGCAGCGTGATCGGAATGCGGACCGCCTCCCGCGGATCGACTTCTGGCAGCTCCGAATGCCCCACCCAGGCCTCCGAACGGAGAGTTTCGGGTGCTCTCCACCACCACCGCTCTTGTACACAGCGTGACCTCCGATCGCCGCGGCCGCCAAATCGATCTGGAGGCCTGTTCCTTTCTGGAACAGAGGACGGCAGGCACAGAAACGGGTGTTCGAGCCCGGATCGTTTCAGGTATGAGTAGGGTCCGATGATCACGCGAACCGCCGCCATCACCGCGCTGATCCCCGCCGCGCTGACGCTGCTCGCGGGCGGCGGCTGCAGCCCCCAGCGCGACTGCACGGCCCGCATCTACCACTACCCCCACCGCTCCGTCGGTGAGGTGGTGGCCCGCGGCGACTTCAACGGCTGGTCCGAGACGTTGCTCGAGGAGATCTGTCCGTGCATATGGCACGTGGAGATGGATCTGGAGCCCGGCGACTACCTCTACCAGCTCGAGGTGGACGGCGCGGTCACGCTGGACGACCTGGTGGGGCTGACGGGCTACGACGACGACGTCGAGTACTCCCTGCTACGCGTGGAGGACTGCGCGATACCCGCGTGGGAGGTGGACCGCGCCGAGTCCTCCGCCGACGGCCGCATCGAGGTGGAGCTGACGTTCCTGCGGGCGTCCACTGGCGCCGAGCTCGACCGGGATTCGGTGACGGCGACCCTGCGCGACGGCACCGTCCTGACGGTCGGCGCCCAGGGCGACGGCCGCGTGTCGCTGACCACGACCGATCTACCGCCGGGCAAGCACACCGTGCGCGTCGAGGCCGCGGACGAGGACGGCGTCTCCCCCGAACCGCTGATCCTGCCGATGTGGGTCGAGGACGAGCCGTTCACCTGGGACGACGCGCTGATCTACCAGGTGGTGGTGGACCGCTTCGCCACGGCCGACGGCCCGGTGGACGACCCCGGCGCCGACGCCCGCGGCCTGCGCCACGGCGGCGATCTCGCCGGCCTGCTGCGGGTGATGCAGCTGGACTACTTCGACGATCTGGGGGCCAGCGCCCTGTGGGTCTCCCCCATGGTGGACAACCCCGACGGCCGCTGGCCCGGCGCCGACGGCCGCGAGTACGAGGGATACCACGGGTACTGGCCCATCGACTCGCGCGCGGTCGAGCCCGAGTTCGGCTCCGAGGACGACCTCGACGCCCTGATCGCCGAGGCCCACCGCCGCGGCATCCGCGTGCTCCTCGACGTGGTCCCCAACCACGTCCATCTCGAGCACCCGCTGTACACCGAGCACGCGGACGACGACTGGTTCAACGGCACCGGCGACTGCGTCTGCGGCACCGCCGATTGCCCCTGGTCCGACCACATCGAGACGTGCTGGTTCACCGAGTACCTCGCCGATCTGGACCTGCGCGACACCGACATCGCGCGGCTGCAGGCCCAGGACGTGGCCTGGTGGATCGAGCGCTACGACCTCGACGGCGTGCGCATGGACGCGGTGCCGATGATGCCGCGCTCCGCCGTGCGCGAGATCGTCTGGGAGATCCAGCGTCGCTTCGAGCGCGGCGGCGCCGACCTGTACGTGGTCGGCGAGACCTTCACCGGCTCCGAGGGCTGGGCCAGCATCCAGCGCACCCTGGGCCCCTTCGGCCTCGACGGCCAGTTCGACTTCCCGGTCATGTGGACCCTGCGCGACACCCTGGCCCACGGCAACGGCTCCATGGTCGACGTGCGCGAGGCCATCCGCGAGCGCGAGGCCGCCTGGGGGCCCCCCGGCGCCGTCATGGCCCCCTTCGTGGGCAACCACGACGTGACCCGCTTCCTGTCCGAGGCCGCGGGCGCCACCCCCCACCCCAGGGACGATCCCCCCGAGGCCCCGGACGACGACTCCCCCTACCGCCGCCTCGTGCTCGCCCAGACCGTCGCCCTGACCCTGCCCGGCGCCCCGGTCATCTACTACGGCGACGAGTTCGGCATGCCCGGCTCCGGCGACCCGGACAACCGCCGCCCCATGCGCTTCTCCGGCCAGCTGAACGACCGCGAGGCCTGGACCCACGACCAGATCGCCACCCTCGGCCGCGCCCGCGCCTGCTCGGCCGCCCTACGCCACGGTCACCTCCACGAGATCTTCGCCGACGACCACGTCCTCGCCTACGGCCTCGACGACGGCCGAGGCCAGCCAGCTCTCGTCATCGTCAACCGCAGCACTGAGCCCGTCACCCGCCCCTACACCATCCCCGAGGCCATGCGGCTGGACCAGCCGGCGACGCTGGTGGACGTGTTCAGCGGCACAGAGGTCGTGGTCGAGTGGGGTGCTACGGGGTACGTGACCATTCCGGCCGAGAGCGCGATGGTGCTGCTGACGGCGGAGAGTGGGTGTTTCCCCGAGTAGGCGTGGCTTCGGCGAGTTAGCGCCGCTCGATCGCTCCCTGGCAGTCCAGACAGAACGGCGTCTCGGGTTTCGCCTTGAGGCGTCGGTACCCGATGGGCTCCGCGCAACGACGGCAGTCGCCGTACTCCCCTTCCTCGACCATCCGCAGGGCGTTGTCGACCATCTCCAGGCGCTGGCGCAGGCTGCGCACGTTGGCCTGGGCCATGGCCTGGACCTGCATGGCGTCCATGCGCGAGATCCGGCCGACCGCGGTCTGATCCAGCTGCACGGTCTGGCTCGACGCCTCCCCCGCCTCGAGGACCGCCTCGAGGGTGGCGCGGAGCTCGACGAGGTCGGTGCGCAGCTCCTCGGTCTGCTCTCCGGTGAGGTCTTCGGGCTCTTGCACGTGTCCTCCGGGCGCTGCCGAGTCTTCGTGTCCAGGACGCGGCGCGTGGTAGCCTCATTGTAGAAAGGGGGAGCAGCTGTGCGCACCTTCCTGCTCGTTCTGATGCTCGGCACCGGGGTCTGGGCCCTGGGTTGTGATCCGACCGGAGACGACGATTCGGCTGTCGGAGACGACGACGACGTCACCGCGGACGACGACGACGACACCGGGGACGACGACGACACCGGACCCGTGGACGCCGACCAGGACGGCTTCACCGAGGTCACCGACTGCAACGACGCCGATCCCCTGACCTGGCCCGGGGCGCCGGAGCTGTGCGACGGCCTGGACAACGACTGCGATTACATGGTGCCGGACACGGAGATCGACGACGACGGCGACGGCATGGCCGAGTGCGAGGGGGACTGCGCGGACACGGACGAGACCGTGTTCGAGGGCGCCGAGGAGCTGTGCGACGGGATCGACAACGACTGCGACCACGTGGTGCCCGC
>CAZLEO010000024.1:0-23543 GCA_964558555.1 uncultured Rickettsiales bacterium
CGTGGCGTGATTCTTCCCCTCGTCCTCTTTCTTCCCTTGGCGCCTTGGCTTCTTGGCGGCTTGGCGTGATCTCCCCCCCCCCCTTTCCCCTCATGTGAATGCCAACCATGGCGGGGCCGGTGGTAAAACCCGCTTGAAGGGTGAGGTGGGAAGCCGTATCGTGTGCAAGCTCGCTCGTCAGACGAGAGAGTTAGTAGAACGCGTGTGCGGAGAGGACAGCAGTTGGCGCGCAAGAGCAGCAGCAGCAAGGCGCCCCTGGCGGCGCTCATCCCGGACAAGGAGCTGGCCCAGCCGGACGTGGGCCGCGTGCGGCAGATCCCGATCGAGGAGATCCGGCCGAACCGCAACCAGCCGAGAAAGACGTTCGGGCCCAAGGGGTTGCAGGACCTGGTGGCGTCGATCCGGGCGAACGGGATCATCCAGCCGCTGCTGGCGCAGGCGTGTGAGGGTGGGTACGAGCTGATCGCAGGGGAGAGAAGGTACCGGGCGGCGGGGATGGCCGGGCTGCGCGAGGTGCCGGTGATCGTGAGGTCGATCGAGCAGGAGTCGGACGCGCTGGAGCTGGCGCTGATCGAGAACCTGCAGCGGGAGGACCTCAACCCCATCGAGGAGGCGGAGGCCTACCAGAAGCTGGCCGAGGAGTACGGATACACCCAGGAGATGCTGAGCCGGAAGCTGGGCAAGGCCCGGGCGACGGTGGCCAACGCGCTGCGGTTGCTCAACCTGCCCGTGGAAGTACAGGAGGCAGTGTGCGACTCGGTGGTGTCGCCGGGCCACGGCAAGGCGCTGCTGGGGCTGGAGGATCACGACGACATCCGCGAGGTGTTCGCGCTGGTGGTGAGCCGGGGGCTGAACGTGCGGCAGACCGAGGAGGCCGTGCGGCGGTTCCTCAGTACGCCCACCGAGCTGCCGCCGCGGCCGGAGCCGCCGGCGTACATCCAGGGCCTCACCGACAGGCTGGGCAGCTACCTGGGTACGCGGGTGACGATCAACCCGCGACGGGGCGGCGGCGGCCGGGTCGTGCTGGAGTACGGCGACGACGAGGAGCTGGGTAGGCTCGTGGAGACGATCGAGCGGGAATTTTGAAAAACGATAATGAAAACAACAACTTGAGAGCTACAACTACAACGTGGTCATAGGTTGAGAGAATAGATGAAGTTTCTCAGGAAAGAACTGGAACCCGGTGCCGAGGGCGCCGAGGAGGATGGGAACATGAGTGCGAAGGACGGCAAGCAGTGGAACGCCTTCCTGGGGAAGGGGTGCTCCTTCGACGGCAAGCTGACTTTCGACGGGACCGTGCGGATCGACGGCCGTTTCATCGGCGAGATCTTCAGCGACGACACCCTCGAGGTCGGTCCTGACGCGGAGATCAAGGCCGAGGTCAAGGTCGGTACGGTGATCGTGTCGGGCAAGGTCGTGGGCAACATCCACGCCAAGAACCGCGCCGACATGCGCGGCGGCGCCGACGTGGTGGGCAACATCCACGCCCCCGTGGTCACCATGCAAGAGGGCGCGGTCGTCGACGGCTCCCTGAAGATGACCCGCAAGGCCGAGGTCAAGGCCGACCCGGCGCCCAAACCCACCCCCATCAAGCCCGATCCGACCATCCCTCCCTGAAGAGAAGCCGCTCCTCAGCTGACCCTCTTCGACTCGTAGTCCCCTCTGCGTTTCAATCCCCCCCGCCGGGCGCACCCGTGCAAACGTCCGCAGCGTCTCGCCGCATCAGCAAGGTCAGAGGAAGGGGGGAGGGGACGAGAAAACGGAGGGGGGAGCTACTTGGCGTCCTTGAGCGCGGCCGCCAGGCCCTTCTTCTGGATCGTGCGGAGCGCGCGGGTGGAGACCTTGAGCTTGACCCAGCACTCGTTCTCGTCGTCCCACACGCGCTTGGTCTGCACGTTGGGCTGCTGGACCCTCTTGGTCTTGTTGTGGGCGTGCGAGATGTTGTAGCCCACCATCGGCTTCTTTCCGGTCAGACTGCACTTGGGCATGGCAACCTCCTGCACCGCGCTAGCGGAGCTTGGACTCCTTGAAAACGACATGCTTGCGCACGACAGGGTCGTACTTCTTCAGTTTCAGCTTGCCGGTGACATTCTTCTTGTTCTTGGTCGTCGTGTAGAAGTATCCGGTTCCCGCCGAGGACACCAGCTTGATCTTCTCGCTCATGACGCACCTCCGCCTGAAAAGGGAAGCGGAGATTAGTCGCGGGCAGCGCCCGTGTCAAGGCCGGCGTTCACCGGTCGGCGCGTTTGCGGGCCCTGCCGAGGGACCTCCCGCCGTCCACGGCGAGGATCTGGCCGGTGATCGGCGTGGGTGAGCGGGCCAGGAGGACGACGGCGGAGGCGATCTCCTCGGGGGTGGCTGCTCGGCCGAGGGGGATGCGCTGCTCCAGGGTGGCGAAGGTGGCGTCGTCCACGCCGGTGGCGCCCTCGACGAGGCCGGGGGCCACGCCGTTGACGCGCACGCGGGGGGCGAGCTCGAGGGCCAGGCAGCGGGTCGCGTGCCGGGCGGCGGCCTTGGAGGCGGCGTAGGCGGCGTGGTCGCGCCAGAGCTGGTCGGCGGCGATGTCGAGCAGCCACACGACCTGGCCGCCGGCGGCGCGCAGGCAGGGGAGGGCGTCGCGGGTGACGCGCAGGGGCGCGGCGAGGTTCAGGGAGATCATCTCGTCGAGGAGCTCGTCCGTGGTCTCGTCCAGTCCAGCGCGCTCGTACGCGCCCAGGGCGTGGACGAGCAGGTGGATCTCGTCCAGCCCGGCCAGGAGATGTCCCACGCCCTCGGCGGCGCGCAGGTCGGCGCACACGGCGCGAGCGGCGCCTCCCCGGGCGACGATGGCCTCCACGACGGCCTCGGCGGCGTCCGCTGCGCGGTGGTGGTGCACGACCACCTCGTACCCCTCGCGGGCCAGGGCCGCGGCCAGGGCGCGGCCGATCAGACCGCTGCCTCCCGTGACCACCGCGATGCCGCGCGCACCCGCCATGATTTGCCTTCCCGCGCCTGTGCGTTTATTAGTTCGACCGGCGCCTCGCGAGATCATGCGCCCTGGAGCAGTCGTGCACAACCGAAGCAATCGAGCGGCCGGTTCGATCCACGTCCTGGACGAGATCCCCCTGACGCTGCCCGAGACCCGGCTACTGCACACCCTGAAGCTGCCCGAGGTGCGCGCCATCGACGAGATCCCCGAGCCGCGGCTGCGCGAGGACATCTGGAAGGCCGTCCACGTGGGCCTGGAGCTGGCGCGGCCCCGGGCGGTGGCTCGCTGGCTGTCCCTGTCCGCGGACGCGGACGAGGTGGAGCCGGACCTGTTCGTCGGTCGGTCCGTGGTGGGCTGGCTCGAGGGGTGCGACCGGGTCACGCTGCTGGTGGTGACGCTGGGTGGGGAGCTGTACCAGGAGGTGGACCGGCTGCGCGAGACCACCCTGGCCGACGCCTACCACCTGGACTCGGTGGGCCGCACCCTGCTCGACGCGCTGGTGCACACGGTGACCGCGGACATCAACCACGCGGTGCGCAAGGCCGGCTGCGAGCCCACCCTGCCGCGTAGCCCCGGCGACGGGGACTGGGCGCTGTCGGTGCGCCCGCTGTTGAGCCGGGCCGCGGGCGCGGAACGTATCGACGTGAGCTGCGGCGAGGACCACGTGCTCGAGCCACGGGGCACGGTCGTGGCCATGATCGGCTGGCAGTCCACGGGGCAGTCCTCCGCGGGTCGTTTGTAGCTGACAACTCCGCACGGATACACCACCATCTCCAGGTAGTCTCGGAGGTCGACATGGCTGCGTCGATATCCCGCTTGCTCGGCAACGAGATCGTGGTGCTGGACGGCTCCATGGGGGCCTACCTGATGGCCCAGGGGCTGCCCGCCGGCACCCCTCCGGATCTGTGGAACCTGCAGCGGCCCGAGGCGGTGGTCGCGGCGCACCGCCTGTACGTGGAGGCGGGCGCGCAGGTGATCCTGACCAACACCTTCGGCGCGACGGCCTCGCGGCTCGAACACGTGGGGGCGGCGTCGGACGTCGCGGCGATCAACCGCGCGGCCGTGCGCAACGCCCGCGAGGCCGGGGCGCCCTTCGTGGCCGGCGACGTGGGACCGTCGGGGGGCACGCTGGAGCCTGCGGGGGACCTGACCTTTGGCGCGGCGGTGGACCTGTTCACCGAGCAGATCCGCGCCCAGATCGACGCGGGTGTGGACCTGCTGATCCTCGAGACGTTCCTCGATCTGGCCGAGCTGCGCGCCGCCGTGGTGGCGGCCAATCGCCTGCGGGGGGACACGCCCCTGATCGCCTCGATGACCTTCGGCCCCGACGGGATCAGCGACACGGGGGTGACGCCCGAGGCCGCGGCCGTGGTGCTGGAGGGGCTGGGTGTGAGCGCGCTGGGGGTGAACTGCTCCACCGGCCCCGAGCACATGCTGCCGGTGGTGCAGCGCCTCGCCGCGACGACCCACCTGCCCGTGGCCGTGCAGCCCAACGCGGGGCTGCCGCGCGAGGTCGACGGCAAGCTGGTCTTCCCGCTGCAGCCCGACGAGATGGCGCCGTGGTACGAGCGGTTCGCCGAGGCCGGGGCGGCCCTGGTCGGGGGGTGCTGCGGCACGACCCCGGACACCATCCGCCTCGCCGCGCAGCGTGTGGGCGGCCGCGTGGTCCCGCCGCGGGCACCGGCCCACGGTCAGGTCCGCCTGGCCAGCCGCAGCCGCGTGCTGTCCATCGGTCCGGGATCGCCCTTCGGGCTCATCGGCGAGCGGGTGAACCCCACGGGCAAGCCCAAGTTCGCCCGGGCGCTGAAGGAGGGACGGCTCGACCGCGTGCTCGGGGCGGCCCGCGCGCAGGCGAAGGCCGGCGCCCCGGCCCTGGACGTGAACGTGGGCGTGCCGGGGATCGACGAGGCCGCGGCCATGGCCGCCGCCGTGGCCGCCGTGCAGAACGCCGTGGATCTGCCCCTGTCCCTGGACAGCTCGGATCTGCGGGCGCTGGAGCGGGGGCTGGAGGTGTACACCGGCCGCGCCCTGGTCAACTCGGTCAACCTGGAGGGGGACCCCGACGAGGCCCTGGCCCTGGTGCGCGAGCACGGCGCGGCCGTGCTGCTGCTGCCCACCGCCGACGAGATCCCCGAGACCGTGAGGGACCGGCTGGTCTACGCGTGGCGGCTGGTGGACCGCGCCCTGGCCCTTGGGCTGCGCCGCGAGGACCTGGTGGTGGACGTGCTGGCCCTGGCCGCCGCAGCCATGCAGGACGGCGCCGCCGAGGGGCTCGCCGCGGCCCGCGCCTACCGCGAGGAGCTTGGCGTGGCCAGCATCTGCGGGCTGAGCAACATCTCGTTCGGGCTGCCGCAGCGCAAGCTGGTCAACCGCACCTTCCTGGCCATGGCCGTGTCCGGCGGTCTGGACGCGGCCATCGCCGATCCCCTGGACGGCGATCTCGTGGACGCGGTGGCCGCCGCGTCCCTGTTCAGCGGTCGCGATCGCGGCTGCGCCGGCTTCCTCGAGCGGTTCACCGACGCCGACGAACCGGCCGAGAAGGCGGGCAGGGGCCCGGCGCGCGGCCCCGCGGGCGCGACCCTCGATCGCCTCGGCGACGCGGTGGTGGACGGCGACCGCGACGCGGCCGCGGCCCTGGCGGCCCAGGCCCTGGAGGAGGGGCACGTCGCCCTGAACCTGCTGCTGGGCACGCTGACCCCGGGCATCCAGCGCCTGGGGGATCTGTTCGCGGCGCGCAAGCGCTTCATCCCGCACCTCGTGGCCGGCGCCGAGGCCATGCTCGCCGCGGTCGAGGTGCTCCAGCCCCAGCTCCAGGCCGGCGAGCACGCGTCGCGCGGCACCGTGGTGTTCGGCACCGTGTCCGGCGACGTGCACGACATCGGCAAGAACATCTGCGTGCTCATGCTGCGCAGCTTCGGCTACTCCGTGGTGGATCTCGGTCGTTCGGTGGACGCCGAGCAGTTCGTGGCCGCGGCGGCCGAGCACGACGCCGACGTGGTCGCCATGAGCGCCCTGATGACCACCACCATGGGCCAGATGGCCGTGGTGATCGAGGCACTGCGCGCCGCGGGCAGCCGCGCCCGCACCGCGGTCGGTGGGGCCGTGGTGACCCCGGAGGCCGCCGAGGAGATGGGCGCGGACGCGTACGTGGAGGACGCCGGGGCCATCGTGGACGTGATCGGGGGGCTACTCGACTGACGGGGGAGCCATGACACGCGACAAGGTCGATAGCATCCTGGACCTGGTGGGGGGCACCCCGCTGGTGCGCATCAACCGGCTGTTCGAGCCCGGCGACGTGCGGGTCTACGCCAAGCTGGAGTTCATGAACCCCGGCGGCTCGGTCAAGGACCGCCCGGCGCTGAAGATGATCGAGGAGGCGGAGCGGCGCGGGGAGCTGACGCCGGACAAGATCGTGCTCGAGGCCACCAGCGGCAACACGGGCATCGGCCTGGCCATGGTCTGTGCGGTGCGGGGGTACCGCATGCTGTTCACCATGAGCGAGTCCGCCAGCGCCGAGCGCCGCAAGATCCTGCGGGCCTACGGCGCCGAGATCCTGCTGACCCCGGCCCACCTCTCCACGGACGGCGCCATCGAGGAGGCCTACCGCCTCGCCCGCGAGCACCCGGACCGCTACTTCCTGGTGGACCAGTTCAACAACGAAGACAACTGGCGCGCCCACTACGAGGCGGGCACGGCCGACGAGATCCACCGCGCCACCGGCGGCGAGGTGCGGGTGGTCGTGGCCACCCTGGGCACGTCGGGCACGGCCATGGGCCTGGCGAGGCGCCTGCACGAGATCGATCCCGCGATCCGGCTGGTGGCCGTGGAGCCCTACCAGGGCCACAAGATCCAGGGCCTCAAGAACATGGTCGAGTCCTATGCGCCGGGGATCTACGACCCGACCCTGCCCGACGCCATCGTGAACGTGGACGACGACTCGGCGTACAAGACCGCCCGCCGCCTGGCCCGCGAGGAGGGCATCTTCGTGGGCATGAGCGCCGGCGCGGCCATGAAGGTGGCCCTGGATCAGGCGCGGGATCTGGACTCGGGCGAGGTGGTGGCCCTGCTCGCCGACGGGGGCGAGCGTTACCTCTCGACGCCCCTGTTCGTGTCCGAGAAGACCCCGGTGCCGCTGCGCTTCTTCAACACCCTGACGCGGCAGCTGGACGACCTGCGCCCCGTGCGCCCCGGGCACGTGGGGATCTACGCCTGCGGCCCCAGCCTGGACGGCCCCTCGGACCTCGGCCTGTGCCGCCGCATGGTGTTCGCCGATCTGGTGCGGCGCTACCTGGGGTTGCGCGGCTTCGAGGTCAAGCTCGCGGTGAACATCAGCGATATCGACGACCGCACGGTGGGGCGCTGCCTGGCCGAGGGCGCCGAGATCGGCGAGTTCCGCGCCCGCCAGGAGCAGCGGTTCTTCGAGGAGATGGACCTGCTGCGCGTCCTTCGCGCGCACGAGCACCCCCGTTCGAGCGAGTACGTGCCCCAGATGGTTCAGACGGCGCGTCAGCTGCTCGACCTGCGGTTCGCCTACGAGAAGCTGCAGTCGGTGTACTTCGATCTGTCCCGCTTCGAGGGATACGGTGCCCTGTCCAACGTGGATCCCGGCGCCACCCGCCAGGGTGTGCCCGCGGGCCACGAGAACTTCCTCAAGGCCAACCCGCGTGACTTCGCCCTGTTCAAGCGGTCGTCCCTGGCCGAGCTCAAGGCCGGCATCTACGTCAAGACCCCGTGGGGCAACGCGCGGCCGGGCTGGCACGTGGAATGCGCCACCATGTCGGTGGATCTGCTGGGGCAGCCCTTCGACCTGCACCTGGCCAGCGCGGATCTGATGTTCCCCCACGGCGAGAACGAGATCGCCGTGGCCGAGACCCTCACGGGCCAGCCCTACGCGAAGATCTGGATGCACTCGGAGGTGGTGCGCCACGGCGGCCGCAAGATCAGCCGGGCCGCCGGCAACGAGCTGAGCCTCGACGACGTCCTGGCGCGGGGCTTCGAGGCCCGAGAGGTGCGGTTCTGGCTGCTGTCCCAGCACCACCGCCGGCCGCTGGAGTTCAGCGAGGACCAGCTCCGGCTGGCTCGCCGATCCCTGCGCCGCCTGGACGACTTCGTCGAGCGCCTGTGCGATGCCCGGCCGGGTGATCCCGCCCCCGACGTCGACGCGCTCGTCCAGGGCACCCGGCAGCAGATCCTGGACGCCATGGACACCGACCTCCACGTGCCCCGTGCCCTTGCCCACCTGTACACCCTGATCAAGCGCATCAACCGCCGCCTCGACCGCGGCCTGCTCGACCGGGCGCAGCTCGATCAGGTGATGGGGTTCCTCGACGAGATCGACTCAGTGCTCGCCGTCCTGCAGCTGTCCCGGCGCGTGGCGGACGACGAGGTGGAGGCGTTGTTACAGCGCAGGCAGCAGGCGCGCGACCGGCGCGACTATGATGAGGCCGATCGCCTCCGCGGCGAGCTGACCGCCCTGGGGATCCAGGTGGAGGATGGCCCGGCGGGGACGCGCTGGCGCCGCTCCTGAGCGGAGCCCGCCTTCGAGCCGCGCCGGAACCAGGAGCTGTCGATGACCGAGGAGACCGACTGGATCCAGCTGTGGCGCGACCTGGTGCTGAGCGCCGGCGGTCTGCACGCGGGCAAGCGCTTCCGGGGAGGGGACGACGCGTGGAAGGGCCGCGCCGAGGGCTGCGGGGAATCAGTACTTGTGCACCGAGGTCATGGAGGCCGGCAGGTAGCCGAACAGCAGCAGGGTGATGGCGATGGCGGCGCCGCCGACGATCACCACCCACGCCGCGGGCCGGCCCCGCCAGCCCTTGATCAGGCGCAGGTGCATGTAGATCAGGTAGGTGAACCAGGAGATCAGCGACCAGACCTCCTTGCTGTCCCAGGCCCAGTAGTTGGCCCACGCCTCGTACGCCCACAGGCTGCCCATGATCAGCCCGGCGGTGAGGAACGGGAATCCCATGGCGATGATGCGGTGGGTGAACTGGTCCACCGTGTCCAGGGTCTCGTCGGACAGCCGGCCCAGCTTGCCGCCGATCAGGTACAGCGAGGCCGACGCCACGGCCAGCCCCAGCGATCCGTAACCGAACAGGTAGACCACCACGTGGGGCACGAACCACGGGCTCTGAAGGGCCGGCGGCAGGTCGGTCTGGAAGTCGCCCGCGTTGAGGCCCATGAACAGGATCACCGCCGTGGCGACGCACGTGAGCGACCCGAACAGGCTCACCAGCACGGTGCCGGCGCGGCGCAGCACCTCCAGGCCGCCCGACACGTGGATCAGCAGGTAGGCGGCCACCAGGCTCACCGCCAGCACCAGGTAGACCTCGTACAGGGTCTGGAACGGCGCGTGGCCCACCTCGACGCCGCGGCGATAGACCGTGGCCACCAGCAACATCAGGCCGACGACCATGCCCACGTTGGCGGACCACACCATGACCATGGCGCGCTTGAGCGCGGCGGCCACGTACACGGGGATCAGCACGGCGAACCACGCGAGGCAGACCTGGTGCAGCAGCGTGGTGGTCATGCCTCACCTCGCTTGCCGCGCCGGTCGAACAGGGGCTGGACGTAGAAGCACCAGCAGATGCCCAGCAGCAGCATCCACAGGCCGGTCTGGACCAGGGGCCAGGCCGGATCGTGGACCACCTGCAGGCCGCTGTAGTCGGGGCGGCTGGCGTCCGCGTCGGACTGGAAGAAGCGGAAGCCGCGGAAGATCGCCGGCCGGTTCACCTCGAGCTCGCCCTGGCCCACGTCCTCGCCCTCCTCGACGAAGGACACGAAGCTGCGCCAGTCGCGGGGCGGTCGGTCGGTGTTGTCGGCCAGCATCAGCGCGAAGCCCGACGTGCCGTCGGGGGAATGCAGCAGGTGGGCGCCGTCGGGGGTGTTGGACAGCAGCCACTGTTCGGTGTCCTCGGGGCCGTCGAACGCCAGCTTCAGGGCGGTGTGGCGGTCGTCGTCGTCCTCGCCCGCCTGGGCCAGGACGGTCTGCTGTCGGCCCGTCGCGAGGATCTCGGCCACGGCCACGGAGCCGGCGGCGTGTTCCAGGCTCGCTCCCTCGGCCAGGGGGACGGCCTGGGGTTCGCGGTCGGGGCCGCTGAGCAGGGCGGTGGCGCGGCCGTCCCCGTCCACCAGCACCAGCACCCGGTCCCCGGTGGGCGAGCACCAGTAGTCGTACTCGAAGGTGACCTCGTAGCCCTCCCAGGGCAGCTGGCTGAAGCCCTGCAGGCGCGGATCGGAGAAGAACAGGAACTCGCCCTCGTGCCCGTCGGGCCCACGCATGCGCGCGCGCAGGGCGGGATTGCGCGGGAACTCCAGCGGATCGCCCTCGGTCTTGCCCACGCGGAAGTCGGGGACCAGATCCTCGATGAGGATCTCGAGGTCCTCGTACTGCACCACCATCCCCACGTCCACGGCGGGCACCCTCGACGGCGCCCCTTCGCGGCTCAGCGACAGCCAGCCGGACTCGGTACCGGGGACGCAACCATCGCCGCCCGCCTCGAGCACGGCGTCGATGTCGCGGCCGTCCATGGGCGACACCTTGACCTTGAAGCGGTTGTCCAGGTCGATGTAGGGCAGGTCGTCGCCGGTGAGCCAGAGGTCGAAGGAATCCCCCTCTGCCGCGTCCGGCTCGCGCAGCTCCACCAGCACCGCCGGCGGCCCCTCGTCCGCGGCCAGGTAGGTGCGCACCAGACCGGGGGACTCGGTGATCTCCGCCATGGTGACGGTCCACGAGGTCCCGGACTCGGGATCGGTGAGGTCGAAGGACGACCCCGCCTCGAGCTTGTAGGCGTGGTGCAGGGGCGCGGGTCCGCCCATCATGCCGCTGTGGGGGTCGTTGGTGGACAGCACCTCCACCACCAGGTCCTCGTGGTAGAGGGTGTCGAAGCGATCCAGCCGCACGGCGAACCCCAGGGGGCGCGCCGTCATGGGGCTCTGACCGATGAAGCTCGCCGAGCTCTGTCCGACGTTCAGCGGCAGGACCCCGCGCTGTCCGCGGTAGGCGCCCACGGTGGCGCCCAGCACCACCAGCACCAGCCCGAGGTGGGCCGAGTGGAAGCCGAGGTTGCGCACCGACGGCTTGCGGCGGACCACGGCGCCGACGAGCAGGTTGCCGCACAGCAGGTAGAACAGGCCGATGAACCACCACGCGGCGAACAGGTCCGTCAGCCGCAGCGCCTCGGAGATGCGGTACAGCACGGCGAAGAGGCCGGCCCACGACTGCGCCAGCTCCTGGGCGGCCTGCTGGTCGGCGGCGGCGAGCAGCCCCTTGTGGGCCTTCTCCCGCTCCTCGTCGGCGATCTCGGCGCCGAAGGCCGTCTCCATGCGGTCGAGCTGCTCGGCGTGGGCTGGAGGGAGTTCCACGTCCCGCGGTATGGGGTGGGAGGCCTTGACCAGCAGGTGGGCCCAGGCAAAGGCCAGGGTCTGCTGGAACTCCTCCTCGCTGGCCGCGTTCACCTGGGCGCGCTGCACCGTCAGGGTACCCAGGGTGCACGACACCGTGAGCACCACCAGCAGCAACACGGCGGTGCGGACCGACCGCAGCACGTCGAAGAAGAAGCCGAAGACCACGCCTGCGACCAGCGCAAAGCAGGCGACCCCTGCCCAGGGCACGTCCCCGAGGAAGGTCTGCCCCGCGTGGAGCAGAACCGCGCTGACGGCGATCGCGCGCAGGGCGCGGGCGGTGATGTTGCGTTTGGGCGTGCTGGGTTCGGACGCGGTCACGTTGCCTATCTACCTACAACGCGCCCGCTTTACCAGTGCGCAGGCGTCAGGGTGTGGTCCCGGTGGACTTGGGGGCGTCCCCCACGTGGCACTGCTCGCACTCGGTGGGCGGCGTCGTGCCCTTGGGCGGCTCGTTGTGACAGCCGAGGCAGCTGTCGTGGTAGGCCTGCTCCAGGTGCCGGGCCTCGCCCTCGGCGGGTGCCGGGGTCCCCTTTGCGGCCAGCTTGTGGCACTGGACACAAGGCGGCGTGCCCGCCTCGGCCATGTTGTGGTGGCACAGGATGCAGGCGATGGTGCGATCGATGGAGTGGGCCTTGTGCTGGAAGGTCACCACAGCGGCCTCGCCTCCCTCCGCCTTGAGCAACATGGTGTCGGCGATGGACCCCAGGCCGACGGCCGCAGCGACGACGACGGCAAGGGCCAGGGTGGCCCGGAAGATGCGAGTTCTCATGATTTTTTCTCCTGGGGCGATCCTTCACCGGTCACGCCGGGATCGCCCATCCACTCCATTGCCGGGCCCTCGCGGTTCTGGCCCCGCTGCTGCGCGACGATCTCGTCGAAGCGGCGGGTGTGCTTGCGCAGCAGCATCTTCTTGTCCCTGAACGGCAAGAAGGCGCTCTTGAAGCCGTTGACCATCACCCAGCGCAGCTCCTCCACGCTCAGACCGAAGTGCTCGGCGGCGATCAGGTACTCGTCGGTCACGGTGGTGGCGGTCACCAGGCGGTTGTCGGTGTTCAGCGTCACCCGCAGCCCCAGGTCCAGGTAGAAGCGGAAGGGGTGGCGCTCGAGCTTGCGTACCGCGCCCGTCTGCAGGTTGGACGAGATGCAGATCTCGATGGGGATGCGGTGGTCGTTGACGTAGTTGAGCAGGTCGCCGTCCTCGCGGAGGCGGACCCCGTGTCCGAGCCGGTGCGCGCCGCAGTAGTGGATGGCCTGGGCGATGGACTCCGGGCCGTAGGCCTCCCCGGCGTGCAGGGTGCAATTGATGTTGTTGTTGAGGATCAGATAGAAGGCTTCCTTGTGGTCCTTGGCCGGGTAGTCCTCCTCGGCGCCGGCCAGGTCGAAGCCCACCACCCCTCGGTTCTTGAACGCCACGGCCAGCTCGGCCAGCTGCAAGCTGGTCTCCGGCGAGATGTTGCGGATGCCGCAGATGATCACGCCGGTGACGATGTCGTACTTGCGCTCCGCCTCGGCCATCCCGTCCAGCACCGCCTGGACCACCTGGTCGAGGCGCAGACCCTGCTCGGTGTGCAGGATCGGTGAGTAGCGGACCTCGAGGTAGGCCACGTTCTCCGCGGCCGCGTCCTCGGCCACCTCGAAGGCCACCCGGCGCAGCGCTGCGCGGGTCTGCAGCACCCGGCAGGTCTGCTCGAACGCCGCGAGGTAGGACGTCAGGTCCTCGTGGGTGCCCCCCAGCCGCAGGGCTCGGGAGAGCCCTTCGGGGTCGTCCGCCGGCATCTTCACCCCGTACTCGCGGGCAAGATCCAGCATGGTCTCGATGCGCAGCGAGCCGTCCAGGTGGCAGTGCAGATCGGTCTTGGGGAGCGCCTCGATCAGCGCCCGGTCGATGGGGATGTCCAGCTCCTTGGCCATGGCCGGCCTCCTCTCTTGCGCGCCCTCAGGAGCGCGCCGCCTCCGCCCAGTGGGCGGCCACCCGACCCGGCGTGGCGAACCACACGTCTGCCGGATCGGCCAGCTCCCCCAGTATCGCGCCCAGGAGGTCCCGCTGCACGCGGCTCGTGCCCCGGTCCGGGTCCACCCGGATGGAGACGACGGCCACGGTATAGCGCTCGCGCACGGACAGGATCTTGGCGCGTACGAGGTCCATCAGGTCCAGGCCCTGCCATCCGCCGTCGAGCAACATCTCCTGCGGGGCCACGGTGATGGGGACCTCGAGCATACCCCCGCGGCGGAACGGCGTGGTGATGGCGCAGCCTCGGTGGCCGCCATCGCCGGGGCAGGGGATGGTGTCGGGCATGGAGCACGAGTAGGTGGCGAAGGTGCGGATCTCGTCCAGCTGCGCCGTGCTCAATCCCCAGGGTGCGGCGCGGAAGCCACTCACCGACAGCTCGTCGATCCCGTCGCGCAGCCGCTTGAGGCGGCGACGCAGCCGCAGGGGCCGCTGGCGGTGGGCGTCCATGAGCAGCAGGCCCACCTCGGCGCCCGCCTCCGCGGCCGCGCGCAGGGCCTTGGAACCCAGCAGATCCGGGGCCACGAACAGCGCGGGCGCGGCCCCGTGGGTGAGATCCTCCTCGACGATCGCGCCGACCTGGCGCATGGCCTCGCGGGTGTCCACGTCGTACGTCAGGCACAGGGCGTACCGCTTGTCGCCCGGCCAGGGGGACGCCTCCAGGGACGCCCGCCGCGGATCCTCCGGGGCGAGGGCCTCGTCCACCAGCCCCCGGAACAGCGCCCGGCGGTAGTGGTCCACGCGTGGCTCGTCCGGCCAGCCCAGGGAGCCGCAGCCGGTGGGGGCGCCGCGGCCGCCCAGCAGCCCGCGTCGTTTCGACGTGCGCCGATGGAGCAGCTCGCGTAGCACCTGGTGGGGGTTGCCGGGCAGCAACAGGGTGCCGTCCGGGGCCTCGGTGACCGCGGCCATGGGATCGGTGGTGAAGGCCCGCAGACAGGCGTCCACGGTCTCGCAGGGCCGGGGCACGCCGGAGAAGCGCACGGGGCGCCCTGCCAGGCGGTCGAGCTCGGCGTGGAAGCCGGCCTCCTCGCGGTCCCAGGCCGCCAGGTATCGGATGTACGCGTGCATCACTCTCTCGACGGACACAGTTCGGCGACCACACATTCATCGCACAGGGGTTTTCGGGCGTGGCAGCAGCGGCGGCCGTGCCAGATGAGCTGGTGGTGGGCCAGCGACCATCGCTCCCGGGGGATCAGGGCGGTGACGTCCCGTTCGACCGCGTCGGGGGACTTCGCTCCGGTCAGGCCCAGGCGCCGCGCCAGGCGGCCCACGTGGGTGTCCACGGCAAAGGCCGGCTCGCCAAAGGCGTTGGACAGGATCACGTTGGCGGACTTGCGACCGACGCCGGGCAGGTCCATCAGCTCCTCGCGGGACGACGGGACCCGGCCGCCGTGGTGCTGCAGCAGGGCCTGGCAGCTGCCGACGATGGACCGACTCTTGGATCGGCCCAACCCGCAGCTGCGCACCTGGGCCTCCAGCTCGTCGGGGTCCGCGTCCGCGAAGGCCTGCACGTCGCCGTAGCGCTCGAACAGGCCCGGAGTGACCTGGTTGACCCGCTTGTCCGTGCACTGGGCGCTGAGGATCACCGAGACCAGCAGCTGCAGTGGATCGGCGTGGTGCAGCTCGATCCCGGCCCTGGGGTAGCGCTCGGCCAGCAGGTCGAGGATCCGTTCGGCGCGACGGCGTTCGGCGGTGCGGGGCATCGGGGGCATGATCCGCCTTTGCGCGGACCGGGGCAAGGGGCTGCGGCGCGGTCGTGGGTCAGGGCGCCGCGGCGGGCGCGCCGGTACGGCGACGGATCACCACGGCGGTGGTGTCCACGCCGGGATCGCAGACCCACTCGGTCCACCGGGTCATGAGGCGGTCGCGGATCACCCTCGCGGGCTGGCCGCGTGACTCGTCCAGGATCGCCGTGACCCCGGCGCTGCCGAGGAATCTGCCGCTCTCGTCCTGGGCGGCGGTCAGGCCGGGGGTGGCCAGCAGCAGGGTGTCGCCCGGACCCAGCATCAGCTTGCCGTCGGGATCGTCTTGTTCGGCCGCCAGCCCGATCCACACGCCGGTCCAGTCGTGGGTGGTGCAGGCGCTGCCGTCGGCGCGCGCCAGCCACATGGGGCTCTGGGCGCCGGCAAAGGCCACCCCACCGTCCGGGGCCAGCCGCACGAGCCGCAGCCCGGCGAAGGAGTCGTCCCAGCCCACGCGCACCGCGTAGCGCGTCAGCAGGCCGTCCAGCGCGCGCAATACGACCGTGGGCGGCGAGCCAGGCGAGATCTGCACCGCGGTCTCGAGCGCTCCGGTGAGCAAGGTGGTGAGCATGCCGGCGCGCAGCCCCCTCGTGGACACGGTGCCCACGGCGATCCACAGGCTGCCGTTGGGGGCGGGCAGCAGCGCGCACAGGTCCCCGCCGGCCTCCTCCCCGCGCCAGCTGCCCACGGCCAGATCGTGGTCCTCGAATCCCGGGTCGTCGGGCGTGGTGGAGGCCTGGATCCAGCGATCGATCTCGCGGTCCCGCGTATCGCGGATCTCGCCCTCGTGCAGCTCGCGGTTGCGCAGCTCCTGGCGCAGCCAGTCGTTCAGGGCGTCCTCCACCACCGCGATCTCCGGAGCGGAAGAGTGGCGCTGGACCGGTCTGGGCTGCCCGTCGGCGGCCCGCCGCGCGAAGGCCTCGAGGCGGTGAAGGGGGAGGGTGATGGAGCGGGACACCAGCAGGAGGATCAGCCAGGCGGCGGCCAGCCCACCCAGCCCCACGGCGACGAGTCGTCCCAGCACGGGGACCTGGAGGAAGGTCGGCCGCTCGGCCTCACACAGGACCACCAGCCGCATGGCGTCGCGAGCGGGGCCCGCTCCCAGCGCCACCTCCTGGACCTGGTAGCGCCGCCCCGCCACGGCGACGCGGCGGGGCGCGGTCGTGGTGGGCGCGCCCAGCAGCCCGGCCACGATGGGGGTCACCTCGGGGGTCAGGGAGTGGTCCAGCAGCTCCTCCCCGTCCAGCAGCGCCAGG
The DNA here is from genome assembly GCA_964558555.1 of uncultured Rickettsiales bacterium. Classification (GTDB taxonomy): domain Bacteria; phylum Myxococcota_A; class UBA796; order UBA9615; family CAYRNR01; genus CAYRNR01. Next base: position 16,384 of record CAZLEO010000024.1, read on the forward strand.
TCGGCGTCCACTCGCTCGGCCAGCTGATCGACCGATTGCAGGGGATGGGAGGCCAGCACCAACCCGAGCCGGCGGTCCTCCTCGGTGATGGGCGCCAGGGCCACGTGCATGGCGTGGTCCTCTGCGCGGATCCACCAGCTGCCCACCCCGCGCAGCAGCTTGTCGCGGACCAGGGGGTGGGCGAGCACGGCGTCGCAGTGGACCGGGTCGCCGACCCGCAACAGCACGTCGCCGCGGCCGTCGAGCACCTGCAGCTCGTCCACGTCGGCCAGGTCGCGCGCCAGCTGCAGCTCGCTCCAGACCTCGATGTCCGACGACACGCCGCGCCGGTTGAGGTCGAGGGTCGTGGCCCCGCCCGCGTAGGCGCTCGCCGCGCGCTCGCCGCGGGCCGTCTCCTCGGTCAGCGCCGCCTCCACCAGGGCCACCTTGGCGGCGACGGTATCGGCGGACCGTTGCCTGGCGGCGGCGGACAGGTGCTCGTGGACCAGCAGGGTGCCCGCCGCCGTGGCCACGACGGTCACGAACAGGGCGGTGAGCAGCAGCCGGGCGCGGATGGACACAGCTCCATTGTCCGCCTTGCGCTCTGGAGCTTTCAACCGTGGGGCGTAGACTGGGGCCATGATGCAGCGCTCGCCGCGCAAACCTCCCTGGCTGCGCGTCGCCATCCCCGGCGGCGCCAACCACGCGCGCATCCTCGGCCGCCGCCGGGGCCGCGGCCTCGCCACGGTGTGCGAGGAGGCGCGCTGTCCCAACCGCGCCGAATGCTGGGAATGCGGCACGGCCACGTTCATGGTCATGGGCTCGGTGTGCACCCGCGGCTGCCGGTTCTGCGCCGTGACCACCGCGGCTGCCGGCTTGCCCCTGGATGCCGACGAGCCGGCCAAGCTCGCCGACACGGTCCGCGAGATGGGGCTGGACTACACCGTGATCACCTCGGTGACCCGCGACGACCTGCCCGATGGGGGCGCGGCGCACATCGCCGCGTGCGTGCACGCGCTGAGGGCCGCGGACGTCATGGTCGAGGTGCTGATCCCGGATCTGGGCGGCGACGAGGACGCCCTCGCCGGGGTGGCGCGGTCGGGGCCGGTGGTGCTGGGGCACAACCTGGAGGTGGTGCGCCGTCTGTCGGCGAGCGTGCGCCACCCGCGGGCCGATCACGACACGTCCCTGCGCGCGCTGCGTTTCCTGCGGAGCCTCGCCGCCCCCGGCCAGCTGACCAAGAGCGCCCTGCTCGTGGGGATGGGGGAGACCGACGAGGAGGTGGCCGGGACCCTGGCCGAGCTGCGCGACGTCGGTTGCCAGATGCTCGCGGTGGGGCAGTACCTGCAGCCCACGGCTCGCCACGCCCCCGTGGTCGAGTACCGACCGCCGCAGTGGTTCGACGACCTCGCCGAGGCGGCCCGCGAGCAGGGATTCGCGCACGTGGCCGCCGGGCCGCTGGTGCGCAGCTCCTACCGCGCGTCGGAGCTGTACGTGAAGGGGAGGCTGGGATGAGCCTGGTGGGGCGGATCGTGGCTTCACGCGCGGCGGCCGGGCCGCGCACGCCGGACGATCGGCGTGAACAGACATCCCCCCTGACCATGCCCTGGCACGTGCGCACCTTCATCCTGCCCCTGTCGGATCGGCCGGGCCTGGTGTTCTTCAACCTGATCTCCGGGCGCACGCGGATCGCCGGCTTCGACGACGAACCCGCCGAGCACGACCACCACCTCGTGGTGACGGTGGTGGACGGCGCCCGGCGCCGCTGCGGCACCCTCACCGCCGCCCGCCCCCCCGAGGTGAACGAGGGCGAGCTTGTGATGGCCCACGACGACTGGGAGTACCGCGTCGGCGGAGCCTGGCCGCGCTATCGCCACACCCTCCGCGCGCCGGGGTGGGGCCTGCGCGCGGACGTGTCCACCACCTGCGAGGAGCCCCTGCACTGGTGGTCCCAGACCCACCCCCTGTACAGCCACTACTCCGCCTTCGGCCGCGCCAGCGGCGAGGTGTCGGTGGGTGGCGTGCGCGAGGACGTGGGCGGCTGGACCTCGGTGGAGCACGGCTGCGGCGGCAACCTGCGCCGCGTGCCGGGCCGCCCGCGCATCCCCACCGCCCTGTTCCACTACCAGCTCGGCGCGCTGGACAGCGGCCACCTCTTCGCCCTGGGGCGCTACGAGTCGATGGGCCTGGAGTTCTTCCACCGCGGCGTGCTCGTGGCGCCCGACGGCGGTCGCACCGAGCTGGGCCCGTGGCGGCTGCGCGACACCACCTGCGAGACCATCGACGATCGCTGCGGGGGCACCATGGAGGTGCCGGTGGGGTACGGCCTGCAGATCGCCGGCGAGGGGGTGGAGCTGGACTACCGCGCCGAGGCGATGGCCCCCACGCTCGCAGGCCGGGGGAGACTGACCAGCGGGGCCGCGAGCCTGCACGGCGCCCTGACGGTCGGCGGCCAGCGCCACACCGTGACCGGCAGCGTCTACGTGGAGCACCTCTACCGCACGGGTGGTGCGGCGCTTCCTTCGGGCTAGTCGATCTGCCCGCAGTCCTCGGCCACGATCAAACCCCAGGCCAGGGTCGTGTCCAGGGTGGCCTTGAACAGGTCGTCGGTCGAGTGCACCTCGGCCCACATGTCGTTGCCCGTCAGCGGCACGATGTCGCCGCCAAGCTGGAAGTAGACCTCGGCGTGGCGACCCTCGATGGGATCGGGGTCGTTTCGGGAGGGGTAGCTGGCCCAGGTGCCGGGGTAGAGGCCGCGCCACTTGAAGTCGGGGTCCTTCTCCAGCGCGACCCACACCGCGTCGCCGGCGTCCTTGCGGTGGTCCACCACGTCGAGGATCTCGTCGCACGAGATGTTGTCGTCGGTGACCATCAGCCAGCCCACGTGGATCTCGCCGGACTCCTGCCAGCCGAAGTGGGCGGGGCTGTCCAGCGGCGGGGCGGCCGGCCCCTGCAGGGCGCTGCCGCAGCCGGCGACGAGCAACACGAGGAGGGGGAGGGCGGCGCGCACGGCTCAGACCACCAGCTCGCGTTCGATGACCGGGCAGACGTCCGCCTCGAAGTCGCCCCACACCACCCCCAGGTCGAGATCACCGACGGCCTCGTCCTCGAAGGTGTCGATGTACACGTAGCCCCCCTCCTCGCTCAGGAGCATCTCGCCGTGCAGGTAGATCACGGCGGTGCTGGCGCGGTTGGGCTCGATGTCGTCCATGGCCAGGGCCTCGGACGTGGCGCCCACGTAGATCCCGGGCCAGTCGAAGTCGGGCTCCCGGCGCAGCGAGATCACCAGGTGCTGTCCGGCCAGGAAGCTGAGGTAGGTGGAGCTGGTCAGCCCCTCGTCCACGTACTCCACCATGCCGTTGCAGTCGTACCGGGCCGAGCTGATCAGCAGCAGCCCTTCGCTGTACTGAAGCGTGGAGGAGTCCGAGGGGTCGTCGAGGCGGTCCACGGGGAGCAGCACCTGCGACGCGGGCTCGGCGATGGCGGCCGGCCCCATCAGCCCCTCCTCGGCAGAGCAGCCCGCGAGCGCGGCCAGCGCGGCGACCAGGATCATCGAGCGGATCATGCCTCTCCTCCCTCGGCTTCGGGGCGGCCCATGCCCTCGCGCAGGGGCCGGAACCGGCCCGGCGGCGCCACCTGTACGCCGATCAGTCGCAGCTGCCGCATCAGGGCCAGCCAGATCAGGAAGACCCCGCAGAACCCCAGGGGGAACGACCCCACCTGCAGCACGCTGGTGACCACCAGCAGCAGGCGGTCCATCGGGGTGACCTCGACGATGTCGATGGTCACGGGTACCGGCGTCATGGACGAGAACCACGCCGACGACGTGGCAAAGACCAGCCGGACGGACTCGGCGCTGGACGAGATGTGGACGTTGCGGTCCATCTCGTAGGTCTCGGTGGTGTCCTGGCCGCCGCGCCGCTTGCGCACGACGTTGTCGCCGAAGTACGTGGAGGTGTAGGTGAGGTAGCGGTTGGCGTCGTTGCGGTGCGCCTCGATGTCGAACGAGCAGTAGTCCCCCTGGTTGATGTCCCGCGTCTTCACGGTCAGGTAGAAGTCGTAGCGCGCCTGGGGGTTGACCCGCACCTCCACCTCGCCGCGGCTGGTGGTGGTGTTGGTCGCGTCCACCTGGAACGACACCTGGGACATGGAGCCGCTGGTCGCGGAGGGGCGCACCATCAGCGAAGAACCGAAGCACATCACGGCGATGCCGAGCACCAGCACGCCGCCGGCGGCAAAGGCGGCCGTACGCTTGAACCCGCCCACTGCCGCCGGTTTGCTGCGCTTGGGTGATGGACGTCTGGCCATTCGACCTCCGAGTTTTCCCATCCTACGCGGACACTCGGCTGCGTGCTATGCTTCCGCGGTTCTGCCCTATGGGCAGCCTACGCGGAGGCGCGAGCATGAAACGACGTGTGGTGATCACGGGCCTGGGACTGGTCATTCCCCACGGCCAGCAGGTGGACGCGGTCTGGAAGAAGATCGCCGCGGGCGAGGGCGCCCTGCACAAGCTGGTCAAGTTCGAACCGGTGGACATGCCGACCCAGATCGGCGGTGAGGTGCAGTTCGAAGTGGACGCCCCCGCCGAGGTCGGGCCGTACAAGGTGGACGGCGACGCGGTGGCATTCACCGCCGGCTCGGTCCAGCAGGCGGTGGCCGACGCGGGCCTGAGCGCGGACGGCGATCGGCAGCGGCGGGCCGTGGTGATGTCCACGGGCATCGGCAAGGCGTCGCTGGAGAAGTTCGGCCCCGCGGTGGTGCGGCACTTCGCCGAGGACCACGAGATCTGGCGCGACAAGCTGCGCGAGTTCTACCCGTACATGCAGCAGAGCCCCGAGGCGGACGATCTGGACGGGTTCTACCTGGACACGGCGCCCGGCATCGCAGCGGTGCTGATGGGGGCGGGGCAGGTGTACAACACCGCCTCGGCCTGCGCCTCCGGGTCCCAGGCCATCGCCGACGCAGCCCAGCTGGTGCGGCGCGGCGAGGTGGATCTGGCCCTGGCCGGCGGCGTGTGCACGGCGGTCAACCGCGCCATGATCCCGGGCTTCTCGTTCCTGCAGGCCCTGTCCCAGAACAACGACGACCCCGCGGGCGCGTCGCGACCCTTCGACAGCGGCCGCGACGGGTTCGTGATGAGCGAGGGTGCGTCCGTGCTGATCCTCGAGGATCTCGAGCACGCCCTGGCGCGCAAGGCGACCATCCACGCCGAGGTGCTGGGCTTCGGGTATGCCACCGACTCGTACCGGCTCACCGATCCCGAGCCCAACGGCCGGGGTATGGCGCTGGCCATGGAGCGGGCCGTGGCCGACGCGGGGCTGGAGCCGACGGCGATCCAGTACATCAACGCCCACGGCACCTCCACCGGCCGCAACGACGCGGCCGAGACCCTGGCCATCAAGACCGTGTTCGGCGACGCCGCCTACGACATCCCGGTGAGCTCGACCAAGTCGATGACCGGGCATCTGATCCACGGCGCGGGCACCACCGAGGCGATCTTCTGCATCAAGGCGCTGCAGACGAACACCCTGCCGCCGACGATCAACTACAAGGACCCGGACCCGGCCTGCGACCTGGACTACATCCCCAACAAGGCGCGCAAGGTCGACGTGGACGTGGTGCTGACCAACTCCTTCGGCTTCGGCGGGCAGAACGTGTCCGTCGTGCTGGGCACCTACCAGGACTAGGGAGGCGAACACGATGCGAGTACCGATCCGTGGAATGGGGGGGCTGACCCCCTTCGGCCTGGGCATCGAGCCGTTGTGGGAGGCCCTGATGGAGGGGCAGTCCGCCGTGGGCCCCCTGCCCGAACCCTACGACCTGCTCAAGCCCGGCTACGGGGCCTGCGTCACGGCCAGGTGGCCCGAGCTGCGCCCCCTGCCCGGCGCGCGGGGCCACCGCCCGGCGACCATGACCCGCTACGCCTACCTGGCCTGCGGCTCCATCGGTTCGACCCTGGCCGACGGGGCGCTGGACCTGGACACGGGCTCCCGGGAGCGGGGGCTGTACCTGGGGTCCTACTGCAACATGGACCTGATGAAGAAGTACATCCAGCTGGCCCACGTGGTGGCCGAGCGGGACTCCTGGGAAGGCAAGTCCCACGGCATCGACGACGCGCGGGTGATGATGGGGATGAAGAAGTTCACCGGCTTCGAGTTCCTCAAGCTGATGAACAACATGCCCACCGCCCACGGGGGCATCCAGGGCGCCTGCCAGGGGCCGTGCAACACGTTCCTGGGCTTTGCCGCGGCCGGGCTGCAGGCCGTCGGCCGCGCTGCGCGCGCCATCGAGGACGGTCAGGCCGAGGTGATGATCGCCGGCGGTGTGGGCTCGTCGGTGTCCGACCAGATGCTGATGACCCGCGGCTTCCGCTGGATGTACTCCTCGCCCGAGATGGACCCCCAGCAGGCCTGTCGGCCCTTCGACCGCGGCGCCAGCGGCATCGTGCCGGGCGAGGGCGGCGGCTTCCTGGTGCTGGGCGAGGGCCAGCTCGAGGCGGGCGCCAGGGCCACGGACTACGGCGCGGTCACCGGCTTCGCCACCGCGTTCGACCCGCCCACCGGCCACCCGCTGGTCCCGGCGGTCATCGACGGCGCCGTGGCCGCGGGCCGCGCAGCCATCGAGGAGGCGGGCAAGGACCCCGACCTGGTGGTGCTCACCGGCTGGTCGTGGCCCAAGATGGACAAGCTCGAGGCCGCGGTCCACGCCGAGGTGCTCGGCGATCGTGCCGGCGACGTGCCCGTGATCCTGCTGGGACCGGCCATCGGCTCCACCGAGGCCGCGTCCGGGCCGCTGGGCGCAGCCATCGCCCTGCGCGCCATGGCCGAAGGGCGCGTGCCGGGGTGGTCCACGCTGAGCGATCCGATCCCCGAGTGGAGGGGGCCTCAGGCGCAGAAGGCGGGCGAGAAGGCCATGGGCACGGCGTTGATCCTGTCGTTCTCCATGGAGGGCTCCCACGCCGCGCTGGTGGTGGAGAAGGGAGCATGAGCTACGACCCTGGCAAGCGGGTCGATCCCGCCTGGTGGAACTCGCTGGGCAGTGACGAGCGGGTCCACATCGCCGAGGCCGCCCACGTGGGGGGGGGGGCCGGGGCCCGACCCCAACCCCCAACACCAGCGCCCCCCCCCAAACAACAGAAAAAAAAAAACACCCCCAACCAACCCACAACACCCCCCACCCCC
>CAZLEO010000024.1:23553-50603 GCA_964558555.1 uncultured Rickettsiales bacterium
GGGCCCCGCGCCGCGCGGCCCCCCCGCGCGGCGCCCGCCCGGGGGGGGCCCGCCCCCCCCCACTTCCCCATCCGCGATTCCCGTGCGCACGCCATCATGCACGTGGTGGTGGAAAATCTGGTGGCGCAGGGGGATGAGACGCCGATCTACGCGACGCTGCAGAAGCTGGCCCGGCAAGGGCTGGAGCGGCACGACGCCATCCACGCGCTGTCCACCGTGTTTGCGGAGCACGCGCGGACGATTGGAGGGGGGCGGGCGGATAGCGATACTCCGCCGCCCGAGGCGCAGGTGAAGCGGGCTGCAGCGATGACGGCGAGCAGCTGGCGGGGGCAGGGGACTCAGACGGTGGGGAACCGGGCGGATCGGAGGAGTGCGACGAAGGGGTTTCGAAGGGTGGGGAAGGCGGGGCGGAAGAAGAAGAAGAAGCGGAAGAAGTAGGTCGCTTTCTGCTGGCGAGCTGGGGCTCGCAGCAGAAGCGCCCGGGGGGTTAGGGTAGGTCTGTTGTGTAGGCGCTCAGAGCCTCGCCGTCTTCCAGATCCAGACAGACCTCCCACTGCTCGTACAACGCGGTGACCTCCGCCACGGTGGAGAACTGCACCTGGCCGGTGTTCACCAGGGGCAGGATCTCGGTGACGAGCAGCTCCTCGGCCTCTCCGATGACCTCGCCCATGGACTGGGACGTGGGGTCCGCGGGATCGGCGCGCCACTCCTCGGGGACGGACGTGTCGTCGGGCGGGGCCAGGAACTGACGGGTGGGGTAGAAGGACCACGAGGGGGTGACGAACCGGCCCTCGGGTTTGGCGTCGACGGCCTGGGGCGGGGGCGGCAGCGCGGGGGTGACGATCACGGGGGAGTCCGCCACGTGGCGCAGCAGGTCTTCGGGCACGTCCACGTCGTCGGGGAGCGGCGCTCGGTAGGCGAATGGCGGCAGCGCCTGATCGTCCACATGGCCGACGGTGCCTCCTGGCCCGTCCCAGAAGGTGAACTCGGGGTGGGCGTCGAACCACACCTGGGAGACGCTGTAGTCGTCGAACAGCATGCCGCCGAGGATCGTCTCGGGCCCGGCCCCGATCGCCTCGAGGCTGTCGTAGAGCTCGTCGTAGGGCACGCAGCTCTCGTGGCCGTGCGGAACGATCTCCACGGTGCCCAGGGCGTTCATCTCGTCGAAGAACGTGGGCCAGTACAGCTCGACGCCCTCGATGAAGGTCCACTCGGGCTGGAAGCTCAGCGTGGCGCCGTGGCCCGAGAGCATGGTCGCGAAGGTCAGCATGGCCTGGGCGAAGTGGTCGAAGACGGCTGGATCGCCGTTGTAGTCGGGGATGTGGGGCGAGGAGGAGGGGATGCAGTTCGCGTCGTCCTCCTCGTTGTGGATCACGTAGGCGAAGTAGATCACCTCGGTGACCTCGTCCACGCCGGCGCAGGGATCGGCGCTGTCGTCGTCGTCCGCGACCGCGGAGTCGTCGTCGTCGCCGACGTCGTCGTCGTCGATGGGCTCGTCGTCCGAGCATCCGAAGAGCAGGACCGTACAGAGCAGAACCAGCGCAGGTCTCATGGGCACCCCTCACCCCAAGTTATAATCCGCCGACCCACGGCCTTGCCACGTGGGCGAGGGGAACCATGAGACTGCAGGTCGTCCCGGACGGAGTGCTCGAGCGGGTGGCGCTCGCCCTGGGGGTGGTGCCGACGCCGCTGGTGCAGCTGAGCTGGGGCATGGGATCGGCGCGGAGCATCCTCGCGGGGGTGCGGCTGGGGGTGTTCGACACGCTGGAGCAGGGGCCGGCCACCGCCGAGGAGGTGGCCGAGGCGACGGCGTGCTCGCTGGCCGGGATGGAGACGCTGCTGGCGTCGCTCAACGGCTTCGGCAACATCCGCCACCGCGACAGCCGGTACTCCAACACCAGGGTGACGTCGCGCTATCTGGTGACCGACGCGAAGCAGTCCATGGTGGACATGGTGCTGTTCATGGGCGACCTGTGGAATCTGTTCTCGGACCTGGAGGGGGCGGTCCGGGACGGCGCCATCGCCGATCTGCACCACGGGGAGCACCCCGCCGAGTTCTGGGAGCGTTACCTGCGCGGGCTCGCCCCCATGGCGGCGATGATGGCCAGGGAGGTGGCGCGCAGGGTCAAGTTCGCCCGCCCGCCGCAGCGGCTGCTGGACGTGGCGGGCGGCCACGGCATGTTCTCGGTGGGCTTCTGCCGCCGTCACCCCGACCTGCGCGCCGAGATCCTCGACCTGCCCATGGGCGTGCCCGTGGGCGAGGCGCTGGTGGCCGAGACCGACGTGGCGGATCGCGTGACCTACCGCGCCGGCGACCTGCGCACCGACCCGTGGGGCGAGGACCACGACGCGGTGTTGCTGTTCAACATCATCCACAACCTCACCGAGGACGAGAGCCGCGCGGCCATCGCCGCCGCCCACGACGCGTTGCGTCCCGGCGGCCAGCTCGTCATCCTCGACTCGGACCACCGCCGCACCCGCCGCGACGTGGACCAGACCGGCGGCTTCTCCGAGCTGCTGTGTTACGTCACGTCGGGCACCCGCGCCTACCCGGTGCCCACCATCCGCGACTGGATGGCCGAGGCCGGCTTCGGTGGGATCAAGACCCAGAAGCTGTTCACGGGCCCGTACATGGCGTTGATCACCGGAACTCGGGGCTGAGGGGAGCGCGAATGGGCGTGGAGATGCTGGCTGGAGTGGCAGCGGTGGGACTCACCGCTGCCGTGATCCTCGTCATCGTCGCGGTCCTCGCGATCGTGCTGATCCGGACGATACCCGGCGGCCGGGTGGCGCAGGTGGAGGCCGAGGAGAATCAGCCCTTCGAGCTGAGGTACACCACCACCTCCGCGCGCAAGTACCGGCTCTGCGCGAAGATTCGCTACCACATCGGCGGCAGCGGTGGCCCCAGCGGTTTTGGCGGCGGACCCGACGAGGGGCTCGAGTGCGATCTGCACGTCACGGCCGGTAGACGCGTGGTCGCCGATGAGACGGTGAGCTTCCACCTCAAGACCTCCCAGGACGTGGACCGGGTGATCACCAAGGTCTTCATGGGCACGTCCGTCGACGACGGCTTCGCCAAGACGCGCAAGGGCACCTACGTGCTGGTCGAGATCCCCGCTTGCCCCACGGGTACGGAGATCGTCGCGCAAGGCACCTTCCGGCCGACGGAGCAGTCCGAGGTGTCGATGCTGGACGTCTTCCTCGGGCGCTGAGACAGGATCCAGCTACCTCGACAAGATGGGCTCATGGCCAGGTCAGTGGTGGTGCGCGGCTGCCGCCAGCGAAGCGGCGAGTTCACCGACGCCCTCGAGCATGGTGTCGGTGTCGCCGAGGTGGGCCTCGATCAGGCGCACCAGCGCCGAGCCAGTGATGGCCCCGTCGGCGCCGGCCGCGAGGACCTGGGTCACCTGGTCGGGGGTGGAGATGCCGAAGCCGGCGATCACGGGCAGGGGGACGGCGCGGTGGAAGCGCGCGAACGCGTCGGCCAGGCGCGTGTCCAGGGCCTGCTCGCTGCCGGTGACCCCGATCCGGGCCACCGCGTAGAGGTAGCCGTCCGCCACCTCGGCCAGGGCGGCGAGGCGCTCGTCCGAGCTCAGGGTGGAGCCGATGAAGACCGGCGCGACCCCGGCGCCTCGGGCGGCGGCCACGATCCCGCCCGACTCCTCGAGGGGGACGTCCGCCACCAGGACGCCGTCCACGCCGGCGCGGGCGCAGCGGTCGTAGAACCGCTGCTCGCCGAACTGCAGGACCAGGTTGTAGTAGACGAGCAGGCCCACGGGGATGGGGTGGCGGCGCTGGATCTCGTCGAGCAGCTCGAAGGCCAGCGGCGGGGTGGTGCCGGCGGCCAGGGCGCGCTGGTCCGCGGCCTGGATCACCGGCCCGTCCGCCGGGGGATCGGAGAACGGCAGGCCCAGCTCGAGCATGTCCGCGCCCTCGTCCACCAGGCGGTCGATCAGGCGCAGGCTGGTCTCGGGATCGGGATCACCGAGTACCACGAAGGGCACGAACGCGCCGGCTCCTCCGGCCCGGCGGGCCTCGATCACGCGGCGGATGCGGTTCATGCGTCCCCCCTCGCGTCCAGCGCCGCCAGGGCGTGCTCGAGGTCCTTGTCGCCGCGGCCCGACAGGTTGACCACGATCCGGTCGTCGGGGCGGTAGCGGCCGCGGCAGCGCAGCACGGCGGCCACGGCGTGGGCCGACTCCAGGGCGGGCAGGATGCCCTCCCGGGCGGCCAGCCAGGCAAAGGCGTCGAGGGCCTCGTCGTCCGTGGCGGTCTCGTAGACGGCGCGCCCGCTGTCGCGCAGCTGGGCGTGCTGCGGGCCCACGCCGGGGTAGTCGAGGCCGGCGGAGATGGAGTGGGCCTCGAGGACCTGGCCGTGCTCGTCCTGCAGCAGGTAGGAGATGGAGCCGTGCAGGCAGCCGGGCCGGCCTCGGGTCAGCGGCGCCCCGTGGCGGCCCGTGTCCAGCCCCAACCCGGCGGGCTCCACGCCCACCAGCTCGACCGCGTCGTCGTCGAGGAACGGCGCAAAGGCGCCGATGGCGTTGGATCCGCCGCCCACGCAGGCGAACATTGTCGTGGGCTTGCCGCCGGTCGTTGCAGCCAGCTGGTCGCGGATCTCCTCGCCGATGACCCGCTGGAAGTCGGTCACCACGCTGGGGTAGGGGTGGGGGCCGGCCGCGGTGCCGAACACGTAGAAGGTCTCGGAAAGGTGCTCGGTCCAGTGCCGCAGGGCCTCGTTGATGGCGTCCTTGAGGCTGCAGCTGCCCGCGTCGATGGGCACCACCTCGGCGCCGAACAGGGCCATCCGCCGCACGTTGGGCTGCTGCCGAGCCACGTCCTTGGATCCCATGAAGATGCGCGTGTGCAGCCCGAGCAGGGCGCCGACCATGGCCGTGGCGACCCCGTGCTGGCCGGCGCCGGTCTCGGCGATGAGGCAGCCCTTGCCCATGCGTCGCGCCAGCAGGCCCTGGCCCAGGGTGTTGTTGGTCTTGTGCGCGCCGCCGTGGAGCAGGTCCTCGCGCTTGAGGTACACCTCGCAGCCCACCTCCTCGCTCAGCGCGGGGGAGCGGTACAGGGGCGTGGGGCGGCCGGCGTAGTCGGCCAGCAGGGCGGCGAGCTCGGCCGCGAAGGCGGGATCCTGGCGCGCTTCGAGCCAGGCCGCCTCGAGCTCCTCCAGCGCCGGGACCAGCAGCTCGGACACGTAGAGCCCGCCGTACTCGCCGAATCGACCTCGGTGTTTCACCTCGAACCTCCAGCGGCCGCGCTCCGGGCCGCGCAGCAGAATGCGGCGATGCGTGCCGGATCCGTATGGCCCGCCCTCTCCACGCCGGACGCCGCGTCCACCCCGGCGGGGCGCAGCGCGGCGATGCCCTGCGCCACGTTGTCCGGATCCAGGCCGCCGGCGAGCCACCAGGGCGTGGCCTCGACACTCCCGTCGTCCCTGGCCAGCGCCTGGCCCAGGTCCTCCCAGGACCACGTCCGCCCGCTGCCCGGCCGGCTGCCGTCCACCAGCAGGACGCTGGCCGCATCGGCGTACTCGCAAAGCAGCGCACGATCCGAGGCGCGCCGCGCGGGGATCGCCTTGACCACCTGCAGCCCGTCCCGGTCAGCGAGCCGGGCGCACGCAGCTGGGGACTCCTCCCCGTGGAGCTGGACCCAGCCGATCCCCAGTTCTTCAGCCACCTCGCGCACGCGGTCCTCGAGCTCGTCGCGGAACAACGCCACCGGCCGCGTGTCCCCCAGCAGCTCGATGAGAGATCGTGCCGTCTCCGTGCTCACGGCCCGGCGGCTCGTCGGAACGAAGTTCAGCCCGGCGAAGTCCACACCCTCGCGGGCGCAGGCTCGCGCCGCTTCGGGATCGCGGATGCCGCAGATCTTCACCTGCACGGCGTCCACCCCAGGGCCTCGATCCGTGCGGCCGGATCCTCGGCGGTCATCAGCTCGGTGCCGATCAGCAGCGCGTCCACGCGCCCGCGCAGACGTCCCACGTCGTCGGGGGAGTGTACGCCGCTCTCACCCACGCGCACCACGCCGGCGGGGATGCGGTCGACCAGGGCCTCGATGCGGGTCAGGTCCACGTCCAGGGTGTGGAGATCGCGGCTGTTGATCCCCACGATCCGGGCGCCGGACTCCAGGGCCGCGTCCAGCTCGGCGCCGTCGTGGGCCTCCACCAGGGCGGCCATGCCCAGGTCCTCGGCGAGGTCGCGCAGCGCGGCGAGGTCGTCGCGATCCAGCAACGCCGCCATGAGCAGGACCCCATCGGCGCCCCAGGCCCGCGCCTCCACCACCTGATAGGGGGTGACGACGAAGTCCTTGCACAGCACCGGCAGGCCGCTGACCCGGCGGACCTCGGCCAGCGCCTCGTGGCTGCCGCCGAAGAACGGCGCGTCACACAGCACCGAGATCGCCGCGGCGTAGGGGCGGTATGCCCGGGCGATGGCGGCGGGATCCGCGCCCGGCCGCAGCTCGCCCCGCGACGGCGAGCGAGGCTTGAACTCGGCGATCAGGCCCAGCCCGGGCTCGGCCAGGGCGGCGTGCAGGTCGCCGGTGGACCGATCCACCCGCGCCTCGAGCTCGGCCAGGGGCGTCCGCCGTCCGCGCTCGCGCACGTCGGCGCGCGTCCGCTCCACGATCCGCGCGAGCACGTCGGGTAGGGAAGGGGTCACGCCGCCACCGAGGCCTGCGAGGCCTTGCGGTAGGCCTCGAAGCGCGCCCGGGCCGCGCCGCTGCGCAGGAGATCCTGCGCTCGCCGCACCCCGTCGGCCACGTCCGCGGCGCGCCCGGCCACGTACAGCGCGGCGCCGGCGTTGAGGGCCACGTGATCGGCCTGGGGGCCGGGCTCGTGGCCGCCGAGCACGTCGAGGAAGCGCCGCGCGTTGTCGGCGCGCTCCCCGCCGGCGAAGTCGTCGAATGCCGCTCGTTCCAGCCCCACGTCCTCGGGCGCGAGCACCCCCTCGACCACCCGGCCCTGTTGTAGCTCCCAGGTGCGCGTGGGCGCGGCGAGGCTGATCTCGTCGAGCCCGTCCTCCCCCCGCACCACCAGCGCGCGACGGGTACCCAGCGCAGCCAGCGCTGCGGCCATGCGCGGGGCCATGGCCGCGTCGCTCACCCCCAGCAGCTGGCGGCACGCGCCGACCGGGTTGCACAGGGGGCCCAGGAAGTTGAACACCGTGCGGAACCCCAGCGCCCGCCGCACCGGGGCCACGTGGCGCATGGCCGGGTGGAACCGCGGCGCGAACAGCATCGCGATACCCGTCTCGGCGAGCAGGTCCGGCGCTGCCTCGGGGCCGAGCTCGATGGCCACGCCCAGCTCCTCGAGCACGTCCATGCTGCCGCAACGGCCGGTGGCGGCGCGGTTGCCGTGCTTGACCACCGGCACCCCTGCGGCGGCCAGCACGAAGGCGCACAGGGTCGAGGTGTTGGCCGTGGGCAGGCCGCTGCCTCCCGTGCCGCAGGTGTCCACCACGGCGTCGGGGCTCGGCACGGCCACGGACCGGGCGGCGCCGCGCATGGCCGCGGCAAAGCCGGTGAGCTCTTCGGTGGTGACCCCCTTCACCGCCAGGGCGGTGAGCAGGGACGCGATCTGCGGCGGCTCCAGCTCGCCGCCGAGGATGCGGTCCATCTGCGCCTCCGCCCGAGCGCGCGGCAGGTCCCGGCGCGCCAGGAGGAATTCCATGGTCTCGGTGAAGGAGCTCATGCCACGGCCTCCATCCCCAGGAAGTTGCCCAGCAGATCCGAGCCCTTGGGTGTGCCGATGCTCTCGGGGTGGAACTGCACGCCGAACAGCGGCCAGGAGCGGTGAGCCAGCGCCATGATCGTGCCGTCGTCGCTGCGCGCGGTGACCCGCAGGTCTTCGGGCAGGCTGTCCGCGTCCACGGCGAAAGAGTGGTAGCGCATCACCTCCAGGTCCGGATCGAGCCCGGCGAACAGCCCGGTCCCGTCGTGGCGGACCCGGTCCACCTTGCCGTGCATGATGCGGCACGCCCGGGTCACCTTGCCGCCCAGGCGGTGGGCGATGCCCTGGTGGCCCAGGCAGACCCCCAGCAGCGGGATCGTGGGCCCGAAGGCCTCGATGATCGGCCCGCAGATACCGAAGTCCCGCTCCTGCGAGGGGTGGCCCGGCCCGGGCGACAGCACCACATGGGTCGGCGCCAGGGACCGGACGCCTTCGATGTCGATGGCGTCGTTGCGCACCACGTGCACCTGCGCGCCGAGCTCGCCCAGCCGCTGGTAGAGGTTGTGGGTGAACGAGTCGTAGTTGTCGATGAGCAGGACGCGTCTCACGATGCCCTCCTCGACGAGGCCAGGCGGATGGCGGCCAGGCCGGAGCGGGCCTTGTGCAGGCATTCCTCGAACTCGCTGGCCGGGTCGGAGTCCCACACGATGCCGGCGCCGGCCTGGGTGTGCACGGCGTCGGGCTGAACCACCAGGGTGCGGATGGCGATGCACATGTCCATGTTGCCGCTGGCGTCGAAGTACCCCACGGCGCCGGCGTAGATCCCGCGTCGGTCCGGCTCGAGCTCGGCGATGAGCTCGCAGGCGCGGATCTTGGGCGCGCCCGACACCGTGCCCGCGGGGAAGCAGGCGCGCAGCACGTCGAAGCAGTCGTGCTCCGGGGTCACGCGCCCGCGCACGTCGCTGACCATGTGCACCACGTGGGAGTAGCGCTCGATGTGCAGCGGATCCTCCACCCGCACCGAGCCGATCTCGGCGATGCGGCCCACGTCGTTGCGGCCCAGGTCCACGAGCATGCGGTGCTCGGCGAGCTCCTTTTCATCGGCGAGCAGGTCCGCCTCCAGCGCGGCCTCCTCCTCGGGCGTGGCGCCCCGCCTGCGCGTGCCGGCGATGGGGCGCAGCAGCACCTCACCGTCCTCCACCCGGACGAGCACCTCCGGCGACGCGCCGACCACGGCGAACTCGCTGAAGCGCAGCAGGAACATGTACGGCGAGGGGTTGAGCGCGCGCAGGGCGCGGTAGAGCTCCAGCGGATCCACGGTGGTCTCGACGGTCAGGCGCTGGCTCAGCACCACCTGGAAGACCTCGCCGCGGGCGATGGCGTCCCTCGCGGCCTGGACCGCCGCCTCGAAGTCCTCGCGTGTGCGGTTGGCCGTGCAGGGCGCGTCGTCCGGGCCGGCCTCGGCGGCGTCGGCGATCTCGGCCGGCCCCAGCGGCCAGGGCCGATCCGGGGTCAGCATGCCCCTGTGTAGCCGCGCCGTGGCCTGCTCCAGCCGCCGCACGCCGCGGGCGTAGGCCGCGCTCCGGTCGCCGTCCAGGCGCACGTGGGTCACCAGGATCAGGCGACGGGACACGTGGTCGTAGATGTACAGCTCCCGCGCCAGCAGGAACTGGCCGTCGGGCAGTCCCAGCCCCGGTTCCCGTGGCAGCGGCACGTCTTCGAAGTAGCGCATGCAGTCGAAGCCGAGGTAGCCCACTGCGCCGCCGTTGAAGCGGGGCAGGTGGGCCGGAGACCACACGCTCCAGTCGGCCAGCCGCTCCCGCAGCACGTCCAGGGGATCGTCGAACTCCACGACCCGCTCCGACGCGGCCGCGTCGCCGTCCAGCTCCTCGATCACGCCGCGGCCGTCGGTGAAGCGGAACCGCTCCTCGGCGCCGGCGATGATGAACGAATAGCGGCCCATCAGCTCGCCGCCTTCCACGCTCTCGAGCAGCACCGCGTCGGACATCTCGCCGGCGAGGCGTCGGAACAGGGAGATGGGCGTGTCGCTGTCGGCGAGCAGCACCGTGGACAGCGCCGCGAACCGTTCCGGGCCCGCGTGCGCGAGGAACTCCGGCTCTGAGGGGGTGCAGGGGATCATGTCGTGTGCCCCTTCCGCGGATCCTCGAGGCCCAGCTGCTCGAGGGCGTCGAAGGCCCGCTCGAAACCGCCGTGGCCGTACCGCAGCTGCCGCGCCCCGCGGCTGACCGTGCTGATGGAGACGCCGACCGCGTCGCGCACGTCCCGCTGGCTCTGGCCGCCGGCCAGGCCCTTGACGATGGCCCAGCGCTCGCCCAGGGCCTTCTTCTCCGCCGGGGTCAGCAGGTCGCTCAGCAGCAGCCGCAGCCCCTCGCCGTCGAGGGCGTCGAGCGCGGTCACGAGGTCGTCGGGCAGTCGCGGGAGCATCGTCTCCTCCGTGTTCCACTGTAGTAGTACATCGATACAATGGAACTGTAGAAATAGACCACGCGATCGGGCCTGTCAATTCACCGGGGTGAAAAAAAGGAGCGCGTGGTCACTTCAGGTGGGTGTCGAACCAGCGGATCATGTGCTCGAGGCGTGAGCAACGGTGTACGGGGGTGCCGTGGCGGGACAGGCCGTGGCCCTCGCCGGGGAAACGAACCAGCTCGGCGGTGACGCCGTGGCGCAGCAGCGCGGTGAAGTACTCCTCGGCCTGTCCCACGGGGACTCGGTGGTCCTCGTCGGAGTGGATGAGCATGGTCGGGGTGGTGACCTCGTCGGCGTAGGTCAGGGGGGACCAGCGGCGGTAGCCCTCGGGGTTGGACCAGGGGGTGCCGGGGATGTCGTTCTCGTCGAAGAACTGCTCGTCGGTGGTGCCGTACTCGCTGACCTGGTTGAGCACGGCGCGGCAGACCACGGCGGCGCGGAAGCTCTCGGTCTGGCCGGTGAGGTACGCGGCGAGGAAGCCACCGTAGCTGCCGCCGGTGACGCCGACGCGGCCGGGATCGGCCAGACCCAGCTCCACGGCCTGCTCCACGGCCATGAGCACGTCCCGCGCCGGCGCGCCGCCCCAGTCGCCGAGGATGGCGTCCATGAACTCCTGCCCGTAGCCCATGGAGCCGGTGAAGTTCACCGCGAGCACGCCGTAGCCGGCGCCGGCCAGGGCCTGGATCTCGGGATCGAAGCGGTCGCCGTTGCACCACTGGGGGCCGCCGTGCAGCGTCACGATCATCGGCGTGCGCGGCCCCTGCACCCCGGTGGCGGGCGGGTAGTACCACGACTCCACGCGGGCGTTCGAGCCCTCGAACCAGTGGCGCTCCGGCACGCTGAGCAGGCGGCCGTCGAGGAAGTCGTCGTTGAAGCGGGTGAGGCGCCGCAGGCCGGCGCTGCTGGTGAAGGTGAAGGGCACCAGCTCGGCGTCCGGGCCGGGCACCTCGTCGAGGACGAACAGCTCGGACGGGTGGGTCGCGTCCGTGCCGTCGAACACCACGGTGCCGGCCTGCGCGGCCACGTCCAGGTCCCACACCCACGAGTGCCCGCGGGTGATCTCCGCGGCCGCGCCCGGCTGCTGCAGGTCCAGCCGCGCCAGCTGCCACACCCCCTCGCCGTCCATCAGCGCGATCACGGTCCGGCCGTCCGGAGCCAGGCGGTAGCGATACACGTGCCGGTCTACCCCCTCGGTCAGCTCGGTGGGCTCGCCGCCGCCCGCGGGCCAGACCATCAGCCGCCGCTTGCCGCTCTCGTAGCCCTCCTCGAGGATCGACCGGGTGATCACGTGCTCGCCGTCAGCGGTCCACGCGGGCTGGTGATCCGGCCCGGGGTTGTCGGTGAGCTTGCGCGCCGCGCCGCCGTCGATGGAGGTGATCCACACGTCCGTGTCGATGGAGTAGATACCCCCGGCGTGGTCGGCCTCGCGCACCAGGGCGATGCGTTTGCCGTCGGGGCTGACGGCCGCCTCGCTCCAGTCGTGGTCGCCTTGGGTGAGCTTGACGCCCTCGCCACCTTCGGCGTCCACCCGGTACACGTGGCTGTTGCGGCCCGGCGTGCGGCCCTTGCGGTACAGCAGGTCGCGGTGCACGGCCACGTCCTCGCCCGCGGCCTCGTCCACCTGGGGGGCCGGACCCCGGCTGGTGTACAGGAGCGACTCGCCGTCGGGGGTCCAGACGGGCGCCGACGCGCCTCCGGGATGGTCCGTTACCTGCCGCGGTTCGCCGAAGAAGCCGTCGAAACGCCAGATCTGGGATGAACCGGAACGCGACGACAGGAACGCCAGGCGGATCCCGTCCGGGGACCACACCGGCGAGCCCTCCCACGCACTGTCCGTGGTCAGCTGCACCGGCTCGGCGCCGGGATCGGTGGACACGTACCACAGGTCCGTGCCCGTGGAGTTCGAGGCCACGTCGCACGTGCGCACCGTGAACACCACGGCCGAGCCGTCCGGGCTGATCCGCGGGCTGCCCACCGTGGTGGGCCCGCACACGTCGTCGGGGCGGAACACGTCGGCCGCGGCCGGTGCGGCCGTGGCGAGGACGATCAGGGCGATCAGGAGTCGTTCCATGGTTCCCTCGCAGAGCACCGAACAGGGTACCGGGTGCGGACCCCGACCGCACCCGCTACTCTGGAGGGGTAGGGAGGAAGCCATTGAAGCCCCGCATCGCACCGCTGCTGTTCGCCCTGGCGGCCCTGGGCTGTTCCGGCAGCCAGCAGGGGTTCGACTACGACGGCGACGGCTTCGACGACGGGGTGGACTGCGTACCCGACGACGCGACGATCCACCCGGGGGCCACCGAGGTGTGCGACGACGGCGTGGACAACGACTGTGACGATCGGATCGACGGCCTGGACCGGGGGTGCAACCCCCACGTGTCCTCCTCGGCCGGCTGGCAGGACGTGTCCACGGGGTACGGCCACGCGTGCGGGCTGGACACCGCCGGATCCGTGATCTGCTGGGGCTGTGGTTCGGATGCCTGGGCCGCGGGACAGTGTACGGAGCCCTCGGGCCGTTTCACGCAGGTCACGGCGGG
The DNA here is from genome assembly GCA_964558555.1 of uncultured Rickettsiales bacterium. Lineage (GTDB taxonomy): Bacteria > Myxococcota_A > UBA796 > UBA9615 > CAYRNR01 > CAYRNR01. Next base: position 36,253 of record CAZLEO010000024.1, read on the forward strand.
CTACTATCATTCGTGCGCAGTCGGCGAGGACGGGTCGGCCCAGTGCTGGGGCGACAACGAGCACTACCAGAGTTCGTCGCCGATGGCCTCCTTCGTCCAGCTCGCGGCGGGCGGCTTCCACAACTGCGGTGTCACCGTCGCAGGCTCCTTGTTCTGCTGGGGCAACGACTCGGAGGGACAGGCCTCCGCCCCGGCGGGGGCCTTCGAGCAGGTCGCCGCAGGGTTCACGTTCTCGTGTGGCGCTCGTGACGGCGGCGGCGTCGAGTGCTGGGGGTGCGAGAGCGGATCCTCCGACTTCGGACAGTGCTCTCCTCCTGAGTCGGCCCACACTTCAGTGGCCACAGGCAGCTATCACGCCTGCGCCCTGTCCGCCGATGGCGAGGCCGTGTGCTGGGGTGCGAACGGCTACGGACAACGCGACCCGCCCGGGGGGACCTTCGTCGAGCTCGCCGCAGGGGACTACCACTCCTGCGGGCTTCGTGGAGACGGCGAGGTGCTGTGCTGGGGATGCGGTGATCCAGGGGATGAGGCGGACGACGAGGTCTGCTCCCCCACGGTACCCAGGATGGACCGGATCACGGCCGAACTGGACCAGTCGTGCGGCCTGTCCGAGGGGTACGCGGTATGCTGGGGTGCCTGCGCATTCGACGAGTGCTCGCCGCCGTGACCTCCGGAGGGCCTGTGAGACCTTCCCGCTTGTTTCGCCTGTCCCTGATCGCCCCTCTCGTGGTGCTGTCCGCGGGGTGCGAGGAGCCCGCCAATCCCACCTTCGACTACGACGGCGACGGCTGGGACGACGACGTGGACTGCGAGCCCGACGACGCGTCGATCCACCCCGGCGTGGCCGAGGACTGCGGCGACGAGATCGACAACGACTGTGACGCGCGGGTGGATCGCTGGGACGACGACTGCAACGGCGCGGTCAGCACCGAGGCGGTGTGGTCCCAGGTGAGCGCGTCGGTGGTCCAGAGCTGCGCGGTCGGGGCGGACGGGGTCATCGACTGCTGGGGCTGCGCCGCGGACGAGTTCGCCTTCGGCCAGTGTAATGCCCCGGAGGGGCAGTTCGAGCAGGTCGCTGCCGGCCCCTACCACTCGTGTGGCGTCAAGGCAGCCGGAGGGGTGCGGTGCTGGGGATGCAACGGCGAGGACGAGAACGGCGACGACGCCGATCGCGGCCAGTGCGAGGCTCCCGAAGGCCTCTTCGACCAGGTCACCGCGGGCTCCTACCACAGCTGCGCCCTGGACGTGGAGGGCGTGGTCCGCTGTTGGGGCTGTGACGGCACCTTCAACGGCGGCCAGTCCACGGACTTCGGCCAGTGTGACGTTCCGACCGGCACCTTCTCCCAGGTCAGCGCGGGCTGGACCCACACCTGCGCCATCCGAGCCGACGACGCCGGCGTCGAGTGCTGGGGATACACGGGCTGGGGACACGCCACGCCGCCAGACGGCTCTTTCTCCCAGGTGGCCGCCGCGTACACCCACACCTGCGGCGTGACCACCTCCGGCGAGGTGTCGTGCTGGGGCTGCGGCAACAGCCAGCTCGAGTTCGGCCAGTGCGACGCCCCCGCCGGGACCTTCGCGCAGGTGGACGCCTCCTTCTACCACTCGTGCGCCCTCGACGATGCCGGCGAGCTGACCTGCTGGGGCTGCATCCCCAACGACGAGTGGACCGCCGCCGTCGACTGGGGTCAGTGCGAGCCCGAAAACGCCCTGTTCGACTCCGTGGCCGTGGCCGAGGACCACAACTGCGGCGTGCGCGACGGGGTGGTGATGTGCTGGGGGGCGGACGCGAACGGACAGTCTTCGCCGCCGTGACGGCCGGGCCGTCGTCCTGCTAGATGTGCTCCGGCTCGCAGTACTTCTGCTCCAGATCCGCGTACTCGTAGGTGTGGTTGCCGATCTGGATGGCGATCTCCTCGGGGAACTCCTTGGGATCGGCGTCGCCGCGCAGGGTGCACTCGTTGACCTCGGCGGGGCAGGCGCCCTCGCGGAGCTGTAGCGCGAAGCGCAGGGCGTTGTCGTCCAGGGGCACCGAGAACGTGAGCAGGGCGACGGTGTACTCGACGCCCTCGACGGTGTCGATGGAGCACCACTCGGGGGTGGCGCGGCCGGCGGCGGCGCCGGCGATGCCGTAGCGGTCGAACATGATGCACAGGTTGAAGTCGGCCTCGCGCTCCACGCCGAGGGGATCGGTGAAGGTGCGCTTGAACGAGCCCATGGTCTGGCCGGGGGTGCCGGTGTAGTCGGCGGACATGCCGATGATCATGTCCATGTCGCCGTCGTCGTAGATGTAGTTGTCCATGGCGGTATCGGCGACGGTGCCCTCGGTGGTGGCGGCCCAGTCGTCGCGCCACACGGTCTGGGGGTCGACGATGGCGCAGATGGGGCCGCCGGTACCGGTGAAGGTGGCGGTGGCGCCGCCGAGCTCACCGGAGCCCCAGTGGACGGGCCCGACCTCGCCGATGGTGGGGGCGGGCCAGCCGTCGTCGCCCTCGGTGACGAGCGCGGGCTTCTGTTCGGCGTCCATGAGGTCGATAATGGGGCAGGGCGGGACCTGCTTGCAGACCTCCACGGGCACCATCTCGCCGTCCTGGGGCAGCCAGATCTCGACGCAGTCGTACTCCTCGCCGCAGTGGTCGTGCCAGTCGGTGCCGTACTTGTCGTCGTGGTACTGGGTCAGCGACAGGCCGTCCACGTCGCACGCGGCCAGGGGCGCCAGGGCGAGCAGCAGCACGACGAAGTGACGCATCGGCACGGTCCTAGAAGACGCTGTCGATGACGAGCTCATAGCCGTCCCTCCTGTCGAGCTCCAGTGACGCGGGCGTGTTCGAGTACAGGTCGCCGGGGGTGAGGTACTTGCCGGGCATGTTCAGCACGTCGGGGAAGGCGTCGCCCTCGCGGAACCACGGCCCGTCGCCACGGTTGGAGGCGCCGCCGTCGGGGTTGCAGCTCTGCTTGCCGTTGTCGGTGAAGGCCCAGAGCTTGGGTCGCGCCGGGGCGTCGTCCTGGGGATCCACGTGCCAGATCTTGAAGTCGGCGACCCAGTGGCCATCGGCCTCGTGGAAGTCGAGGTTGTCCACGCCGATGAACTCCAGCTCCTCGGGCGACGTGTAGCCGAAGTACTCCTGACAGGCGTCCCAGTAGTCCTGCTCGTCCCATGGATCGTCGGAGTACTGGCCGATGCCGGTGACGTCGAGCACGTCGTCGAGGTCGGCGTGGCGGCCGGTGATGACCTCGCACTTGCCCTCGACCACGCAGGGGAAGGCGTAGGTGCCCACGGTGGTGCCGCCATAGGGGTAGGAGTCGCCCCAGGAGTTCGAGCCCACCACCGGTCCCATGAAGGGGTAGGTGATACCCAGGGTGGAGTCGTCGGCGTCGGCGTACAGGCCGATGAAGACCATCCCCAGCTCCTGGGAGCTGTTCGCCAGCTCCACGGGGATGTGGACGGTGCCTGTGAGATCCACCTCGCGCAGGTCCTCGGTCCAGCAGCCCGGGAGGGCGGTCAGCGCGAAAAGTAGCAGCGTGATGCGCATGGTCTCGTCCTCCTCACTTGAAGTGGTAGTAGAGCTGGAACTCCAGCCCGAAGGGGGATTGCCGGCTCGTGGCCTCGATCTCGCCCTCGGTGTTGAGATCGTCGCCCGAGATGCCGGTGGCGGCCCGGCTGTTGAAGATGTTGGAGGCCTCGATGGCCAGCTCGAAGGCGCCGGCCGGTCCCATGAGGAACTTCTTGGAGATCTTCAGGTCCACGCTGGCGTAGCCGTCCAGGGAGTCGAAGTGGCCGCGGGCGGAGCGGTACAGCTCGTAGCTGCCGGAGTGGCTGGCCATGTACTCGCGGTCGAAGCGCGAGCCGGAGAAGTAGACGATCCGCGCGCCGAGCGTGAAGTGGTACGGGAAGCGGTACGAGCCCGCGACCTTGATCACCCAGGGGCGGTCGCTGGGCAGGTAGCCGTACTCGTGGGGCAGCTGGACGGGGTTGTCCAGGGCCATGGTGATGTAGTCGTCGGTCAGCCCCTTGGTGATGGAGTACGTCGCCGACGCGTCCACGAGGAAGTTGCGGTGCAGGTTCTGCTTGAGCCGCACGGTCCAGCCGAAGTAGTCGCGGCGGGCGTGGGTGGGGGTGCGCAGCCGGAAGAAGTCGTCGTAGATGCCGCTCTGGGAGCCGACCACGGTGGTGCCCGCGTCGTTCCACATGAGGTTGATCTCGTCGTCCTCCCACAGGTTGCGGAACATCTTGGCGGTGAACACCAAGCCCAGCATGAGCTGTTCCCAGATCAGCTGGTCGTAGCCCAGGGTGAACTCGTAGGAGCGCGGCGCGTTCATGATCGGCCACAGGGCGTACTCGGACTGGCCCTGGTCGCGCGAGTACAGCTCGTACGAGTAGTTGTCGGCGTTGTCGAAGTAGTCGCCCAGGTACAGCTTGTAGCCCTGGGTGTTCTTGTTGAGGAAGCCGGAGATGGCGATGCGGCCGCCGTCGCCGAACATGCCGAAGCCGCCGTAGATCTTGGCGCGCTTGTTGTTGGTGGGGTCCCAGACGAAGCTCAGCCGGGGCAGCAGGATCTGGGTGTTGACGATGCGCCGGCCCTCGTCGTTGGCGAACACGGTGCGCTCGTAGCGCAGACCGAGGTCCAGGGTGAGGTTCTGGCGCGGCTTCCACGTGTCCTGCAAAAACGCCGTGAACTCGACGCCGCGGCCGGTGGTGTGCAGGGCGCCGGGGCGCTCGACCCAGTAGTAGTTGACCACCGACGACGGGTCGCCGGCGTCCTCGAGGCGCTCGTTGATCCAGGTGTTGCCCGTGTACCCCTGGACCAGGCTGCGGCCCTTGAACTGCACGATGGCGCCGCCCTTGATCTCCATGGAGCCCAGGAAGTCGGGCAGGTAGCCGGTCAGGTCGGTGCTGATGGAGTCGAGCAGCCGGTCGTCGAAGTAGTAACGGTAGTAGTTCTGGCGCGAGTACGCGTCGTAGCGGCCGTAGATGCCGGGGGTCCACAGGTCGATGTAGCCTTCGGGCTGACCCTGGGAGCAGGGCTTGCTCGGCGAGTTGGTGTCCCAGGTGCAGGGCACGGGGGTCTGCTCGAGGTAGTCCTTCTTGTGGGTGAACTGGGTGGTCATGACGCCGGAGTCGCCCAGGAACCATTCCCACTTTCCATGGACCATCAACCCGCCCTGGGCCTGGCGCGCCTCGGCCTCGGGCAGCACGCGGTTGGACTGGCGGGTGTTGTCGATGATGGTGGGATCGCCCAGCCCCGACACGGTGAAGCGGTGGTTGTAGTGGGGCATCGCCGTGATCTTGGCGAACACGTAGTGGCCCTCGTAGCGGCGGGGGGCCTCCACGCCCATGGTCGAGCGCTTGGACAGCTGGTAGTTGTACGAGCCGTGGTACCAGATGCGGTCCTTGACGATGGGGCCGCCCGTGGCCAGCGACAGGTCCAGGTACTCGGTGACCGAGTCGTACTCCGACGACTCCAGCTCCTCGCCGGTGGGCTCGTAGATGGCGTCTCGGCGGGGGCTCATGTTGGAGTTGGAGTACGTGCCACCCGTGCGCAGCTCGAAGTCGTTGGAGCCGCTGTCGGTGGTGATGTTGATGATCCCGCCCAGCGCCTGGCCGTACTCGGCCTTGTACAGGCCGGTGAGGATCTGCACCTCCTCGATGGAGTCGTAGTTGAAGTTCATCGAGAACGTGCCGGTGACCGGGTCGGAGATGTTGACCCCGTCGAGCAGCCAGGCGTTCTCGTACTCGGCCGCGCCCATCACGTTGGGGTTGGAGCCGCCGGTGACGCCCGGGGTGAAGTGGGCGATGTTCTGGTAGCTGCGGCCGGACGGGACGTCCTCGAGGAACTCCTTGGTCAGCGTCTCGCCCGTGGAGGCGGACTCCACGTCGAGGGTGGGCCGGGCGACGACCACCTGCATGGTCATCTCGGCGGCCTCGAAGACCGTCAGCGTCACGTCCACCGGGGTCATGGAGCCGATGGAGACGCGCACCTCCTCGACGATCATCGACTGGTAGCCCGTGCGCTCCACCTGCACCTCGTACAGGCCGGACGGCAGGTTGGGGATCCAGGCCTCGCCCTTGGCGTTGGTCTCGGAGTGGCGCATCCCCATCAGCGAGGGGCCGGCCACGAAGACGCGCACGCCCTCCAGCGGCACGCCCCCCTCGTCCGTGGCGATGACCTTGACCTGGCCGGTGGTCTCCACCGCCTGCGCGGCTGGCGTCGGGACCATCGTCAAAAGCAACAGCAGCGGGACGATCCCGCCTCGTATCAGTCGTGGCATCCGCACCCCTCGGTCGAAGGCGGTTTGAAGCAGTCCAACCTTGGCGAGTTGTCCCCGGCAAGTCAAGGAAGCGCGCGAGCGCCCGCACGCGACTTGCGCGGGTGCATGGGCGCGACCTTATGCTAGAGTTCGGTCCATCAGAGGCCCCTGGAGGGACCATGCGCCGCCGGAACACTGGGATCTCGCTGTCGCTGCTGCTGCTCGCCGTCATCGGCGGGCGCGCCAGCGCCACCTCCATGCATCCTTTCTCCCTCGACGAGCTGATCTACGTGGCCGATCACGTGGTGGTCGGCGAGGTCGTGAGCGCCGAGGCGCGCTTCTCCCGCGACGGCCGCGCCATCTACACCTACGTGGAGGTGGCGGTGAGCGAGCGGCTCAAGGGCCGCGGCGAGGACACGATCACCGTGTGGGTGCTCGGCGGCGAGGTGGGCGACGTGGGCATGGCCGTGGACGGCGTGCCGCGCTTCGACTCCGGCGAGCAGGTGGTGCTGTTCCTCGAGGAGATGGTCCACGGACTGTCCGTGCTGGGCTGGGAGCAGGGCAAGTTCGCGCTGCTGTTCGACCGCGACCGCGGCGAGGCCGTGGCCGAGCGGCCCGTGGGCTACGACGCCGAGCTGTTCGGCGGGTTCACCGGCGAGCCGCCGACCCTGGACGAGCTGCGCGATCTCGTGCGGCAGCGCGTCGCGGCCGACCACGTGCCTGCCTATCGCGAGATCCCGGGGCTGCCCGCATCCAAGCGCGCCGCGTTCCGCACCCACCACGGACTGCCCGAGGAGGTGACGCCATGAGGCGCCTGGTCGTCTCGGCCGCCCTGCTGTCGCTGATGGCGGCGACCCCGGCCCACGCGTGGAAGGGGCTGGGCCGCATCTGGGACCTCGACGACATGCCGGCGGTCTGGTACGCCCCCGACCCGGACGTGGGGGACGTCATCTCCATGCCGCCGGGGGCCGCCGTGGAGATCCTGCCGGACGCATTCCTGGCCTGGACCGAGGTGCCGTGCTCCCCCCTGGAGGCCGAGTTCGGCGGGTTCACCACCGACAACCACGGCGATCCGGACGCGGACTACACCAACCAGTTCTTCTTCGAGGACACCAACAACGAGCTCGGGTCGGGGATCCTCGCCGCGTGCTGGTCCTTCTACACCACGTCCACGATCCTCCACTCCAACGGCGTGGACTACTACCGGCTCACCGACTTCGACATCGTGGTCAACGACGGCGTCAACTACGGCACCCCCGAGGACATCCACAGCGGCGACTGCGCGTCCCAGTACTCGTTCTTGGGGGTGATGACCCACGAGTTGGGCCATGGCTTCGGCCTGGGGCATTCGTGCGAGTCCGACGAGGCCTGCCCCGATCCGCTGCTGCGTGAGGCGACCATGTACTGGTCGACCCCGGCCTGCGCCACGCTGCAAGAGGAGCCCAACGAGGACGACATCGCCGGCGTGAACGCCCTGTACGGCGTCTACACGGACTTCGAGGCGGTCACCGAGATCTCCGGCGCCGTGCCGCTTCAGGTGAGCTTCGAGGTGCCCGAGGAGCTCACCGACGGCCTCGAGAGCTACACGTGGACCTTTGGCGACGGCTCCGAGCCCAGCAACGAGGCCAGCCCCACCCACGAGTACGTGACCGAGGGCCAGTTCACCGTCACCCTGACCGTGACCGGCATCAACGACGAGTGCGGCGAGTTCGACAACCTGGTGCGCAAGATGGGCTACGTGCTCGCCTGCGGACCGCCCGCCCCCGACTTCGAGATCACCAACCTCGGCGAGGGGGTGGTGCAGTTCGACAACACCTCGCCCACCACCACCTTCGGCTGCGTGCACGAGTACGTGTGGGACCTCGGCGACGGCACCGAGGTGTCGGGCTACGAGCCACAGCACGACTACGGTGAGGACGGCAGCTTCACCGTCGAGCTGACCGCCAGCGGCCCGGGCGGCTCCAACACCACCTCCAAGGACGTTCAGGTGCAGCGCGCCGCCGACCCGCGGGACGACGAGCCCCTGCTGTGCAGCGCCGCCCCCGACGCCCCCCCGTCCACGAAGTGGACGATCCTCGCCCTGCTGGGGCTGGTATTTACGCTGCGGCGACGGTAAAAGCCGTAACCAGCTGCCGGGCCCATCCCGGCGTCTCCGAGGCCATGGAAGACACCACCACTCCCAACGTGCGCGAGCACCTGCTGCAGCGCATCGAATCCGCCGAGCTGCTTCGACCCTATCTTCCCCCGTGCCACGAGCCCGGGGACGTGCTGCGCGTGAAGGCCACCGGCGTATACCCGGCGGTCGAGGCCGAGCTCGAGCTCGAGGTCCTCAAGCAGATCGGCGGCGGCTTTGCCGGCCAGGTCTACCGCACGCGGTTGATCGCCCAGCACGGCGGCCCCATCGAGGGGCTGGTCGAGGGCGAGCTGTACGCGGTCAAGATCCTCATCCCGCCCTCGCGCTTCTCCCAGCTGTTCCGCGACGCCATCTACGCCGTGGCCTACCAGGGCGCCTTCTCCGCCCAGGTCAACCTCGACGCGGTGCGCGCGGGCGCCCTGTGGCAGAAGCTGATCCGCCGCGGCGCGGCCCTCTCGCTGGGCTCCGAGCGCAACATCGTCGACGTGCACGCCACGTTCTTCGATGACCAGCTGCGCAGCTACGGCGAGGTCAGCGAGTGGGTGGCGGGCCGCACCTGGCGCTTCGAGATCGACGAGCACGTGGTGCGCCGCGCCTTGCAGAAGGTCGACGGCGAGGTGCCCGAGGGCGCGCAGTCCGCCGAGTACCTGCACAAGAAGGTCTTCATGCAGCGCATCGTGCGCCACTTCCACGACATGGGCGCCCCCGAGCTCGCCCGTCAGTACGAGTGGTGGACGTGCAAGAGCCAGCCCAACGCGCTCAAGCGCCTCGACGACGACGGCGGCCCGGGTGACGGGCTGTGCGCCATCGACTTCCGCGCCGGCCTGGCCCTGCTGGCCTTCCTGCCCATGAGCCCCGGCGACATCATCCTGTGCATCCGCGGCCTGCTGCGCGGCAAGCTCGTGCAGTTCGACCGCGGCGACATGGACCGGCTCGACGCCTACCTCATGGAGCACGAGGACCACTTCGCGGAGTTGCGGCCCGCCGTGGCCGAACTCGTCGAGCGCGACGCCGCCTACCGCGCGTCCCTGCCGGACATCACCCACCACCACGTCAAGCTCTTCAAACCCGAGCTGCGCAAGTCCGTCAGCGAGGGGTTCATCACCGCCTGGCAAGCCAAGGGGATGGTGGACGACGAGCACGCCGGTCGGCTGCGGGGCTCCTCCCTGGCCTTCCTGTGCTTCCTGTGTGTGGGCCTGATCCCCCTGATCAACCGCCCCTTCCGCCGCGTCTGGGGCGACTCCGTGTACGCCCAGCACGTGCACAAGACCCTGACCGACTTCGGCTACTTCAAGCGGCGCTTCGTCGCGTCGCAGCACGCGAAGCTCATCGACTGGAACCGCGACGAGCGCGTCGCGCCCGAGCGCGCCATGGCCTGGGCCGCCCGCCCCCTGCTGGTGTGGTTCGTCGGGATCTGCCTGGGCTGGCTGCCCGCCGGGCTGTTCCACTTCCTGACGTCGTGGACCTACTTCAAGGACCGCCTCGTCAACGCGGTGACCTACCCCGTCAAGCTGTACATCAACGCCGAGTTCCGCGAGGACTGGCTGCGCGATCAGGTGGAGGAGGGCCGCGACACGGGCATGCTCGCCGAGGACGAGGCCGACTTCATCCTCGAGCGTATCCAGGAACCGTTCATCCAGAAGTACCTCAAGTCCGTGGCCGTGCACGCCTGCACCGTGCCCGTGACCCAGGTCGTCGCCGCCGTGGCCGCCCCCCTCGCCGCGTGGTACGTCTCCAGCACCGGCGGCACCCCCGCCGAGGCCGCCGGCGCCGCCACCGCCGTGGTCGTCTTCCTCCAGACCACCCCCATCTCGCCGGGCTCCATGACCCGCGGCGCGTACGTGTTCTTCATGATGATCTGGGACCGCAACATCAAGGACTACTGGATCGCCGCGTTCGTGTCCTTCTGGCACTACATCGGCTACCTCGCCTTCCCCATCCAGATGGTCGCCAAGTACCCCGATCTGGCCCGCTTCATGGCCGGCACCTGGGCCACCAAGATGGTCCGCATCGTGCCGGTCTTCGGCGAGGCCGGCGCGGTCATGGAGCACTGGATCTACGACGCGTTCTTCAACTTCCCGCTGACCGTGCGGGCGTGGGTGCTGAAGCTCTTCCGGCGCAACAAGGACTGAGCGTCCTCAGACGGTCTCCTCGATCAGCTGGACCAGGGCGTTCTGCGCCTCGTTGGCGTGCGTCTCCCGCGTGATCCGGTAGTACGACACCGCCGGCACCCAGGCCAGGGGAATGCCCACGAAGCCGTCCGGCACCGGGCAGAAGTCGTTGACCACGGTGATGCCCATCCCGTAGCGAGCGAACCTCAGCATCAGCTCCCATCCGGTCGCCTCGACCGCGATGGTCCACGGCGCGTTCGCGGTGGCCAGCGCCTGGCCGAGCATGGTGCGGTGAGGGCTCCCGCTGGGGGCCACGATCAGGGCCTCGCCGCCGAGATCTTCGGGAGCGACCTCGGCGCGGCCCGACAGGCGGTGCGAGCACGGCACCACGACCTGCTGGCCGACCTTCAGCAGGCGCTGCGTCACGAGATCGGCCGGGGGGGTCTCCAGCACGGCGACCCCCACATCCGCGCGCGCGTCGCGCACCGCCTCCACCGCCTCGGGACCGGACATGGCCAGCAGCCGCAGCGGCCAGCGGCCCTTGGGGAAGCGGCGAATGGCGTCCCCGAGGAGGTACAGGAAGGCCCCCTGACCGGACGCCAGCACCACGGGACCTGCGGCCGCCTCGCCCCGAACCTCGGCGAGGACGTCGGCGCCTCTGGACCGCACCTCGCGGCCGAATGCGGCCAGGCGCCGGCCCTCGGGGGTCAGCACGAGCCCGCGGCCCTTGCGCCGGTACAGCGGCACGCCCACGTCGTCGGCGAGCTTGCGGATCTGGGCGTGCAGGGCTGGCTGGGTGATGTGCAGCTCCTGCGCGGCTCGCGTGAAGTTGAGGTGGTCGGCGAAGACGGCGAGGGAGAACAGCCAGTCGTAGTTCATGGGTGAACTATAACCTGACGTTAGTTCTTCTTCAGAAAGACAAGTTCTCCGTGTGCCCTTGCCTGCCTACGCTCGGGGCGTGAGGTACATCATGAACGACATCCTGACCAATCCATCCTTCCGCGCGGCCTACGCCAAGATGGCGCAGGTCTCGCTGAACCCCCACCGGCACACGGCGAGCAACGCCCTGGAGCATTCCGAGGCCGTGGTCCGCCGCGTGCGGCAGCTGGCGCACGCCAACGGCTGCACTGCCGCCGAGCTGGCGTTCCTGACCGACCTGGGCCACGCCCACGACATCGGCAAGATCACCGGCTCCGCCCGGCCCTCGTACTCCGTGGAGGTCTTGCGCGAGTGCGGCGTCTCCGACGAGCGCTTCCTCGCCTTCGTCAAGTGGCACGACACGTCCCTGCCCTGGCACAAAGCGTTCATGCGCGGCCAAGCCCCGTCGGAGCGAGCCTGGCGCAGGCTGGCCGAGGCCGTGGAGTTGCGGCTGCTTTGCCTGTTCATGGTGGCCGACCGGGTGGACTGCCCGGGGGGGTGGCGCGAGAACGAACCGACCGAGTGGTTCCTGTTCGAGGCCCGGAGCCGCGGGTACATCGACGAGCTGGTGCTCGACGACGCGCTTGCGGATGATCAGCCTTCGTCCAGCCCCTCGATGTAGTCAGGGGGGACCTCTTCGGTCAGCCACACGCCGTTGGCCGAGCAGTAGAACTCGTGCCCGTCGCGGCACATCCGCGCGGCGTCCACCCGCAGGATCACGGCCTTGCCGCGTCGCCCCCCCACCTGGGCGGCCGTGGTCTCGTCCGGCGACAGGTGGACATGGTGGCGCGTCATGCGGACCAGACCGTGCTCCCGGATGGAAGGCAGCGCCTGGCTGGGCGCGCCGTGGAACAGCACGTCCGGCGGCTCGGCCGGCGAGTAACCCAGGTCCACGTCCACCGAGTGGCCCTGGCTGGCGCGGATCCGCGCCCCGTCCTCGTCCAGCGCGAACCGCTGCTTGGGGCATCGCGCCACGATCTCGCCCAGCTGGGCACGCGAGATGCGCCGCTTGTGGGCCGCGCACCGCTGGAGCAGATCGTCCACGTTGACCCATCCGCCCTCGTCCAGCGCGATCCCGATCGCCTCGGGCCTGTGGCGCAGGACCAGGCTGAGGAACTTGCTGGCGGACGTGCGGCGTTTGCGGTCCATGGCGGGCACCTCGTCAGGGAGTCCTGTATCTTGGCATCCGAATCCACGCGGGAGCGAGGCCTCGGTTGAAAACGCCGCTCATCCCCCTGCCAGCCCTCGACGACGCCGAAGGCCCTCGCGTCCCCGACGGCCTGCCGCCGGTGATCGACGCCCACGTCCACCTGTTCCCCGACCCGGTCTGGGCTGCCATCCGCGCCTGGTTCGACGCCCACGCCTGGCCCGTGCGTTACCGCATGGACAACGCCGGTATCGTGGACTTCCTGCTGGGCCGGGGGGTGGACCATGTCGTGGCGTTGCACTACGCACACCGTCCGGGGCTGGCCGAGGCCATGAACCGCGAACTCGCCGCGTTCTGCGCCGATCGTCCGCAGGTCACGGGATTGGCCACGGTCTACCCGGGTGAACCGGGCGCCGATCAGGTCCTCGTCGACGCGTTCTCCCTCGGCCTCGCCGGCGTGAAGCTGCACCTGCACGTCATCGGCTTCGGCCCGGACGACGAGGCCATGGCGCCCATCTACCGCGCCTGCGCCGACCGCGGCCTGCCGCTGGTGATGCACGCGGGTCGCGAGCCCCGCAGCCCGGCCTATCCGGCGGATCCCCACGACCGCTGCTCCGCCGACCGCATCGAGGCCGTCCTGCGCGCGTACCCCGACCTGAAGCTGTGTATCCCCCACCTGGGCGCGGACGAGTTCGACGCCCACCTGCGCATGGTCGAGTGCTTCGACAACCTGTGGCTCGACACCACCATGATGCTCGCCGACTACTTCCCCTACGACACGCGCTGGGACCTGGTCGAGGCGCGTCCGGAGCGGGTGATGTACGGCACCGACTTTCCCAACATCCCCTACGCGTGGGACCGGGAGCTGGTGCGGCTGGCCGAGCGGATCGCGGACCCGTCGGTGCTGGAGCAGGTGGTGGGGGGGACGGCGAGGGGGTTGTTCGGGCTCCGGTAGGGGTCAGGGCAGCGCGCCCCCGAGGATCCAGGCCTCGAGATCATCCCACTGCTGCTGGGTCAGGGCGCCGCCGGCCGCCGGCATCGCGTTCCCCGAACCGCCCACGTTGCCCTGCGTGTTGTTGATCTTGTGGAACAGGTAGCTGTTCGCCGTGTCCGAAGGCGTGACCCGGAACATCGAGGGCAGCTGGCCCGACGCCACGTTGACGGTCTCGCCGTAGGTGGCACCCGACGTCAGGTCCAGCCCGGAGCCGTGGCCAGCGGTGTGGCACGACGCGCAGCGCGGGGTGAACAGGCTGTCCTGCAGGTCGACCAGGTAGACGTTCACGACGCAGTCCGGATCGTTGCCGTCCACGTCCCCGTCACAGTCGTTGTCGACGCCGTCGGAGCAGTCCTCGGTGGCGATGGGGCTGATGTCGATGTCGTTGTCGTCGCAGTCGCCGTCGCACAGGGAGACGCCGTCGCCGTCGTCGTCCGGCTCGTCGGGGGTGGCGCCGTCACAGTCGTTGTTGGCGCCGTCACAGGTCACCTCGGCGGCGCCGGGGTGGATCGCCGGGTCGTTCTCGTCGCAGTCGCCGTCGCACAGGGAGACGCCGTCGCCGTCGGCGTCCGGGTTGTCCGAGGTGGTGCCGTCGCAGTCGTTGTTCATGCCGTCGCACGTCACCTCGACCTCACCGGGATTGATGGCGGGGTCGTTGTCGTCGCAGTCCACGGTCTCGTCGTAGCCGTCGCCGTCCGCGTCCACCGGGCCGACCGTGTCGTCGTCGTCGTCGTCGCCCGGTGTCGCGTCGTCGTCGTCGCCCGGTGTCGCGTCGTCGTCGTCGCCCGGTGTCGCGTC